>NZ_CAGKLC010000085.1 GCF_903469665.1 Flavobacterium sp. UGB4466
TCACAATTGAGTTCAGTTACTTTTAATAACGAATCAATTTTTAGATCAGATATCATTTTTTTAAAATTCTCATCTTTAAAATGGATATCAGATATTTTCTTTGCATTTCCTCTTTCTGTAACACCTTGAAACCAACCTATTAACTTATTCATATCTTTTTTCTGAATCTATAATTTATTGCTTTTGTAGTTAAAATTGATACTAAATCATAAATATTCCATCAACAAATCAACAACAATCGATACTCTCCATCGTTTTCTATGGGTGCTCTGTGAATACATGGCAGTACTTGTTGTTTGGGATGGTCTACAGCCAGACGCCAAAGATGACCCAAGCCTAAATTAACTGGTGCTGCATTGGGATGTAACTGATAATGCAAATCGAAATAATTTTCTTCTAGAAAACTTTCGAATTCTTCCGGTGGTCCATCGTGCAGCTCTTGTAATTTTGCACGGATTTTCGGAATTAGGATTTTTTGTTCTGCCTGCGAATTAGAAACAATATCACTTGCTGCTCCGTGGTAGGTACATAAAAAAGTATCGGTTGCAATGGGCGAACGATCTACATGAAACGAATACACATCTGTCGAGATGAAATCAAATTCGTCATCACGTTCGTAACACTTTAGTAAATTAAGTGAGGGCGAAGCTCCAAAATCAGTTAATAGTTGTAAATCGTTTAAGATAACTTCTCTGGCTATACTCCCCTTTTCGGTGAGTTGGAGTGCGATTAGATCTTCGGGATAAACTACTGTGATATTTTCTTCTAAGGATAATTTAGCTACAATTTCGTTAAAATCACCGTCCAAATTTCTGTACCAGCACAGTGCGTTCCTTTCTCCCTTGAAATGGGTCTGTACCAATTCAGAGAAAGTAGCTACTACTCCAATTTGATTGTTGTTCGAAAATATGTTGTTCATCGTGTTGTATTTGGAAGCTGCTTAGAAAGTTTAAAACTAAACACATAGAAACATAGTTTTCTTACCGTGGTAAGGCATTTCATTTGTATAAATAAACATAGTAAATCCTATGCTTTTTAACTAAGCGAAACGTCTTTCGAAAAATCAGAATCTATGTTTCTATGTGTTTAAAAATAATTATACGTAATGGATCATAACAGAATAATCTGCTAAAAGTTACTTACTTTTTTGTTTTATAAACTTTGTAAAAAATAAAAAGAATACCCAGCCAAATCGGAATTAATTCTACGGACAATTTCATATCGGTCATCCACATGATGGATAAAATTCCCAATAAAAATACCAGACAGATGTAATTACTTACCGGATAAAATATAGATGGAAACATCGTTTTAGTACTTTCCTGCTCTTTCGTACGTCTGAATCTTAAATGTGTATACGAAATCATTCCCCAGTTGATAATTAAAGAAGACACCACTAAAGACATTAAAATGCTAAAAGCTTGTTCGGGAATTACTTTATTGATTAAAATACAGATCGCTGCAAAACAGGAAGAAATTAAAATCGCATTAATAGGCACCGATTTATTATTTAACTTCTTTAAAAATTGAGGCGCATTACCCTGATCTGCTAAACCGTATAACATGCGTGAGTTACTGTATACACTACTATTATATACCGATAAAGCTGCGGTTAAAACAATTAGATTAAGCACATTGGCAATCAGACGGGTAAAGTATATTTTGGTGCCAAACAACTCAAACTCCATTCCGTTTAGATTTTGAAAAACCATTACAAACGGACTACTGTCTGTCGTTATTTGTCGCCACGGAGACAAAGCAAATAAAATAACCAATGCACCTACATAAAAAATAAGGATTCTATAGATTACCTGATTGGTAGCTTTTGGAATGTTTTTCTCGGGATTCTCTGCCTCAGCAGCGGTAATTCCAATTAACTCTAAACCACCAAAAGAAAACATAATCAGCGCCATTGCAGATAACAAGCCCTGAAAACTACCCGATGCTGTTTTTTCAAAGAAACCTTTTGGAAAAAAACCTCCGTCGTTGTATAAATTATGTATGGTAGCCTGCTCCCCTCCTGTACCGCTTATCAGCAGGTAAGTACCAAAAAGGATCATGGCAATAATGGCAACCACTTTTATGATTGAAAACCAAAATTCGGTTTCTCCGTACACTTTAACCGAAGCGAAATTTAAAGCATTTATAACCAGGAAGAAAAACAAACTGGATGCCCATAGCGGAATTTCGGGCCACCAAAACTGTACATAAACCCCGATGGCAGTAAGTTCGGCCATACTCACCAAAATGTATAAAATCCAATAATTCCAACCAGATGCAAAACCCGCAAAAGAACCACAATATTTATAAGCAAAGTGACTAAAGCTTCCTGAGACAGGCTCTTCGACAACCATTTCACCCAATTGTCTCATAATAAAAAAAGCAATAATACCGGCAACTGCATATCCTAAAATAACAGATGGTCCTGCTAATACAGCCGCCGGGCCAATACCGAGAAAAAGACCGGTTCCTATTGATCCTCCTAAAGCAATTAATTGAATGTGACGGTTGGTCAGCCCACGTTTAAGCTGATTCTCTTCTACGACTTCCTGATTATTTTTCACAAATTATATTTTTAAATGAGTTGACAGCGAAGATAAGTTAAAAAAGGAATCGTACAAAACATGCACTGCGCTAAAACTAAGATTAGGTTGCTCATTTTTTAGGAGTTTTCCAATTTTACATCTTAATTTTTGTGTTAAAATAATCTATTTCCCGGTTATATTTTGCAGTACCTCACGTATCGTTTTTAAGGTTGTGGTAGAAGTTTCCCGAATGATAATTTTATTCTTCTTTTCTTTAATAAGTTTTGTGAATAAATTGTCTTCGGTATTAATATCAACGATAGTTCCTCCGTACTTCAAAGTAGTTTCGGCAATAGCCATTGGCAAATTTGTTGCTCCGGATGTTCCAACAATAAAGAGAATACCAGAATTCTTGGCGATTTTTAAGGAACTAAATTTTTTGTTTGTTTTTTCGTCGTAGTACTCATCAAACCACAAAATATTGGGTCTCATCCAGCTGCCGCATTTTTTGCATTTAAGCAATTCTATGTCTTCTTTTGTCAAATCCTCATCTATCTCTTTTCCTTTGACTTCTATAGGTAATTTTTCTATTTCTTTACAGCCGTTCGAGCATTTGATTTCTCTGGTTTTTCCATGTATTTCATAGATTCTTTCTGTACCGGCACGTCTGTGCAGGTTGTCTATATTTTGTGTGATCAAATGAAATCTGTCTTGTAAAAGACTTTCAATTTTTACTATTTCATGATGGCTCTCATTGGTCTGAGCATTTTCAAACATCTTTTTTCTAAACAGTGCATACTGCCAAACCTCTTCAGGATTTTCCCTGAAGTATTTAAAAGTTCCAAACTCTTCCGGTTTATGAAATTGAGTTCCTTTTACCCATATCCCGTCTGCTCCTCTGTAAGTTGGTATTCCACTTTCGGCAGAAATTCCTGCACCTGTTAAAAATGTAAATCCATTTCTATTGCTTTTATCATAAACCTGACTTATGATTTCAGTAAGTTGTTCTTTCATTTTTTAATTCTTTCAATACTTAATTTTATAGTAAACTTACTTTCAGTCCATTATTAATTCACTTATCGCAATCTGTTTTTAAGTAAAGCTAGCGAATTCTAAACGCTTTAGAGAAAACTTAAAATAATAGTTTTTAAATACCCCAAATCTGTTAGAAAAAAAATTAACTTATAAATTAAAATGACAAAATAAATTTTATCTTGCCAATAAACTAAAACTTAAAATTAATTGAATACCATTAAAAGCAAACTGACTTTAATTCTTTTGTCTTTTGTCGTTTTTTATTCTTGTAAAAAAGAGGATAAGAGTTCTGATAACAATAGTAACCAAAAGAATCTACAATCCAATACTAAGGACGATGTTATTAAAGGAGGAAACACTACAACTTTATTTTCCTTTAATACTGCCAAGGATAACGAAATAGTAAAAATTTCCGGAAGTGAAGTTAGTGATGATGATATTTTTTTACTTGCTGGAGCTAAAAACATACTGCTAGTTTCAAAGTATAAAAAAAATAAACCACAACAATTAATTCAAAGTGACACCTTATTAATAAGTGATTATAGTCACGTTACTATAGACAGACAACTCTTTTTAAGAAAAAAAGTAAAAAATGCAGATTATTTTCTATTTGCTTTAATGGAGTCTCCTTTAGGTAATGGAGATCATGGCTTGTATTTGAGTTTTATAATGTTGAACTTAAATACTCTTAAATATTATACCTTAAAATATGAAGGAGAACCTACTCTAAGATCTGATAATGCGGTTGATGGGGAATTTTTAGAAAATAGTGAATTAGATCGTGATATAGTAATCAAAAATGAGCTATATCGTTTCGCAAATAAGAGTAAATGGATTTATAGTCCATCAGAAGAAGAAAAGGATATTAACTTTTATAAGAATTTTGAACAAAAATGGTACGAAGACAATTATACTGAAGATGGAAAATCATCTTATCCGGCTGTTGTGAAAAGTACTTATTATTCGGAGGATTTATTTCAATTTAACGGAAGAGGAAATGACGATGGAGCCATTGAAAATGCAGCTTTTAAAATTGTTCCTTACTTTCGTCATAACCTCATTGGATATGATAAGAATAAAAGATTATACTTCCCAATTAAGGTCGAATCATGCGCTCACGGATGTGCTAAAACTATAGAATTTCTGTCTGAACATGAAATAGAAGTAACCTACGAAATGAATGTAGAACAGCCTGATACTATAGATCTGAATAAAATAATATTTACCAATAGGCCTTAGCTTTTTTTGAAGAAGTTACAAACCTATCCTAAATCTCCATTTCATTCCCCATTAACGGAACGGTACATTTAAAGTGGTACTGCTTCTGGATTTTAACACGTAGTTCATCGGCAGGCAAATTTTCACCGTGCACCAGAAAGACGCATTTTGGAGTGTTTTCGAGAGCAGACAGCCAGTTTAAAAGGTCTTTTTGATCTCCGTGTGCGGAGAGCCCTTCGATCTGAAAGATTTTTGCTCTTACGGAATAATAGTTTCCATATATTTTGATTTCTTTGGCACCCTCAAGCAATTTTCTTCCCCGGGTACCTTCTGCCTGATACCCCACAAAAATCACTGTGGTTTTTTCGAGACTTATGTAATGTTCAAAATACGACAATACTCTTCCTCCTGTTGCCATACCACTAGCCGCGAGAACCACTTTAGGCTGAGGATTTTCTATAATCCGCATGGTTTCTTCGTACTTTGAAACTATCGTGAACATTTTAGACATTTCGTGGCAATCCTCGACGGATAGTTTATGCCATTGCAGATTTTCTAGAAATACATGCAGCGCATTTGCCCCCATCGGAGTATCAAGAATATAGGGAACGTCGGGAATTCTGCCTTCTTTTTTGAGCTTCCACAATAAAAACATTACCGATTGTACCCGCTCTACAGCAAAACCAGGTATGATTACCGTCTCTTTTTTGGCTATGGCTGTATTGATAAGTATTTCCAGTTCTTTCTTTACATCCAACTCTGCATGCAGTTTGTTTCCGTAGGTACTTTCCAGAAAAACATAATCGGCCTTTACGGGTTTGGTTGGCGGAAACATCAATACATCATCATCACGTCCAATATCACCCGAAAATACTAACGTTTTACCTTCGGCATTTACAGTAATACTGCACGCTCCGATAATATGTCCTGCATTTTGAAAA
Organism: Flavobacterium sp. UGB4466; assembly: GCF_903469665.1. GTDB lineage: Bacteria > Bacteroidota > Bacteroidia > Flavobacteriales > Flavobacteriaceae > Flavobacterium > Flavobacterium lipolyticum. The sequence goes on from NZ_CAGKLC010000085.1 coordinate 5,720, forward strand.
CCGGCAGTGATATCCTCTGCAATCTCTACTGTTGTATTTGGTGTTATTATTTTAAAAAATGGAGTAACAGCTTCTGCCTGCTCTACGGTATAAAGCGGTTCCGCCTGTTCGTGCTTAGAATATTCTTCTTTGTTGGCTCTTTCGGCTTCTTCTTCCTGAATTTTGGCACTGTCTAAAAGCACTAGTCTGGCTATCGCTTTGGTTGGAGCTGTACAGTATATTTTGCCTTTAAAACCCTGTGCTACTAATCGGGGCAGCCAGCCGCAATGATCCAGATGACCATGTGTAAGAAGCACAAAATCTATTGTGGAAGGTAAAACAGGTAACGGATCCCAGTTGAGTTCTCTCAATGCTTTTATACCCTGAAAAAGTCCGCAATCAATTAATATCCTGCTGTTTTGAGTTTCGATGAGTGTTTTTGAACCTGTAACCGTTCCTGCACCTCCTATAAATTTTACTTTCATCTTAGATAAGTTTACAAATTTGTGAAGCTTCGTGTACTATATTCTTGATTCGGTTTGGACTCAGTCCAATTTTTTTTAGTCCTTCCTGATCGTCAAGAAGATCTTTTACCAGTATCTGATCCAGGAAAAGTAATTTTTCTTTTTCGACCATTGATAGTGTTGTCAGACAGGTAATAGGATAAAGCGCTCCCCTATCAATTTTGTTTTTGAGATTTTTATCTGGCGGATAGTCCCAACTTAAAAGAGAGATTCCACTACAGTTGGCAAAATCCTGCGCGTCTTTGGTAAAACGATTGTTGGTTACTATGATACAGGATGTGAAAGTTTCATTATTAGAAAAAATAATATGCCGTTTTTCTCTTAAATCATTAAACCGGGAAAGAATATACATGGGTACTTTTACATCTGAAGCCCCATCTTTGCTTCCGTGAAACTTGCATTCTATCATCGTTATCGCATCGTCTTTCATAATAGCAACGTCTACTTCATGCGAGACGCATTTACCCTGAAGCGTTAGATTTATCTTGGCTTTAAACCCTTCTGCGGCATATAATCTTGCTATGAATTTCTCAAAATAGAAACCCGCAGGACCGAGCATCTGCAAAGCCTGTCTGATATTGTAACGGGCGGCATATCCGTTTGCAGTTTTTTTTAAAATTGCAAATGCCATCTTGTAGATTTCTTTGGTAGTAATACCATCATACATCTGCTTTTCGATCTGAACCATAGATTCTGTTATAACATCAGGAGCTGCGCCTGATTTTTTAAGAGAAAGCTTCAGTTTTTCTTTGTCGAAAGGAACTTTGTGTCCCGAGTGCTTCGTGATTTTCATGGCAGATAATGAGTTTTAGGAACTGTTTTTATTTGACTACAAAAGAACAGTAAGCAATTATAATTCAATTCTAACTTCTTGTATTCGCTTCTACTGCCAGTTTCCGGGGCTGGAAACCTCTATTTTGGGCTTTCTTTCTTCTTAATTCTTACGAAATACAGCTCTTGAAGGTTTGGTCTTTTTAAACTAAACAACCCTTATTACTCACGTTTTTTCTGTTTATAAAACTCCTATAAACAGTTGATTTACTAAACGATATAAAAAGTTGCTATAATAACAAATTTCGGGAAATATTTTTGATAAACGGCATTTTCGCTCTAATTTTTAAATAATGGGCAATCGTTATAAAAATATATTTTATTAATAATTATTTTTATTCAGTCTAAATTAAGTTATATTTGCAACGATTAACCGCCTTTTTGTTATATAGCTTATTCAGCTGCCAGATATTTAATACAATGACTTCTTTTAATAGCCTTATTGCATTCCTGCTAAAAAGGATTGCATCAGTTCTGCTTTTATTATTCTCTCTTTTTTTTAACCTTAGTTTTTCTCAAAATACTGCTAAAATTACGCTTCAGATTACCGTTTACGATGCTGAAAGTAAAATTCCTTTAAAAGGTGTATTGCTTTCTGCAGAAGGAATTAGCAAATATGAAGCGCATTCAGACGATTTGGGCGGCATAATTTTAAACTCCATTCAAAGTGACCGTTACACGCTTAAACTTTCACATTTAGGCTACGAAACGATCGAGAAAAATCTCGAGTTTAAAACGGGGCAAAGTCTTTCTTTCGGATTAATTCCGTCAAGTGTACAGCTAAACGAAGTGGTCATAACGGCCGTAGAATCTCGAGGTATGACCAGTACCTCTGTTATCGATAAAAAAGCCATGCAGCATTTACAGCCTTCAAGTTTCACCGATTTACTGGAGTTACTTCCTGGCGGACGCTCAAAAGATCCTGTATTTAATGCTTCGAATCATATTAAATTAAGAGAGGTTGGAACGGCAGATTCTAATTATGATATTTCTTCACTTGGAACTTCTTTTGTAATTGACGGGATCCCAATAAATACTGATGCAAATCTTCAATATACCACCGGACCCAATATGTCTATCACGCCAGGTTCAGGATATGCCAATACACGCCGCAATACAACTTCTAAAGGAGTAGATATGCGCTCAATTTCGACAGATCAGATTGAGAGAGTCGAAATTGTGAGGGGGATTCCTTCCGTAGAATATGGTGATTTGACGAGCGGACTTATTAAAATTCAGCGAAAAAGGGGGCGTACTAATTGGGAATCCCGTTTTAAGGCTGATGAGTTTAGCAAATTGTATTATTTAGGAAAAGGTTTTGAATCTGAAGAAAAAAGATTGATTCTGAATGTGGGAATTGATTACTTAAATGCAAAATCAGATCCGCGTAACAGTTTTGAAAACTACAAAAGAATCACGTCCTCTCTACGTGCACAAAAAATTTGGGAAAATGATTCGCATCAGCTTCAATGGGATTCGAGTTTAGATTATAGCGGTTCTATAGACAATGAAAGAGCAGATCCGGATGTGGGTTATACCAAAATTGACCGATATGCTTCAAGCTATAATCGGTTTGCATGGGCAAACTCTTTTGATTTAAAGTTTAAAATGACATCGTTTTTAAAAGCAATTCATTCGTCGGCAGCAATAAATCAGCAATTCGATAAAATTGAGCAAACCAAATGGGTTCAGGTCTCAAGTGCAACAGCTATTCCTAATACTACCGAACAAGGTGAATCTGACGGAATTTTTCTAACACCACAGTACATTTCTAATCTTACTGTTGACGGAAGGCCCTTTGATGCCTTTTTTAAAACAATGGGAGATTTCGAAATTCATTTGTTTGGAATAACACACGCTCTAAAAGCGGGTTCGGAATGGACTTATTCAAAAAATAACGGAAAAGGACAGGTTTACGATACTACCCATCCCCCATCTCCTGAAATGTCTACACGTCCCAGATCGTATAAAGACATTCCGGCGAGTACTGATCTTTCTTTTTTTGTCGAAGATGTCCTGTCCATTCCAATTGGTAAATACCAATTAAATCTTGCAGGTGGTCTACGGGCGATGTCGTTGTTGAAAGTGCCGTCGGCTTATAGCATTTCGGGAAAATACTATTTTGATCCCCGAATTAATACGCAATGGGTGTTCCCATCTTTTAAAATGGGGAAACATTTCCTGAAAACAGAACTTACGGCCGGTTTCGGACAGTACACCAAATTCCCAACACTGGCTCAGCTTTACCCGGATTTTATCTATAATGATCTGGTACAATTGAACTATTATCATAATACACCGGAGTACCGAAGAATTAATTTAATGACTTATAAAACATCTGCTGTAAATTACAATCTAACACCGGCTATAAATAAAAAATGGGAGGTTCGAGCGGATTTCTCTTATGACAATAATCGTTTTTCGGTTACTTTTTTCAATGAACGTATGGATTCCGGATTTAGAAACAATTCTCAATATCAGGCACTGTCATATAAAAAGTATGACCATAATTCTATTGATCCTTTAACCTTAACCTCACAGCCAAATTTAGCCGATATGCGTTTTGTTAGAGATACACTATTAACCTCATACAACACCACTAATAATGGAAGTAAGCTGCTTAAAAGCGGGGTTGAATTTCAATTTTCTTCAAAACGTTTTACGTCAATTAATACCCGATTTACTCTAAATGGAGCCTGGTTTAAAACCACTTATACCAATAGCAGTCCGGTTTATAAAAGAGGACAGAAAGATATTATTATTGATGGGAAGAGGCTTCCTTATTTAGGACTGTATCAGTTTGATGATGGTTCTGAAAAACAGCAGTTCAATACCAATTTGATTGTAGATACCTACGTTGCTCCTCTTGGCTTAGAGTTCTCGGGATCGTTTCAGTTTTTATGGTTTAGAAGTGATCAGTCGCTTCCTATGAACGGAACACCGGTTGCTTATATTGATCCTTCTGGAAAACAGCATCCTTATCTCGAAAAAGACCAATCAGATCCTATTCTGCAATGGCTTGATATCAAATACAATGATGCTCTTTTTCAAAAAAAATCAATCCCAATGTCCATGAATATGAATCTGAAAGTATCTAAAGATTTTTACAAGAGATTTAGAATTTCCATGTTCGTTAACCGACTCTTCAGTTACTATCAAAACTATGAAATTAATGGTCAGAAGATCGAACGACGCGGTCTTACTTCACCATATTTCGGGATGGAATTAAACTTGAATTTTTAACTTTTAATATTAAATAAATACCCAATTATGAAAATCAGATTACTACCCATTTATCTCACAATAGCCATAATGGCACTATTACCATCCTGTTCTAAAGATGATGATAACCGCAATAAAGAGACCGCTTTAACCTTAACACTTGTAAATCCGGAAGATCTAAGCAGTGTTACCTTTTCTGATGTTTCCGTTTCTTTTAAAGAGCGTAATACCGGTAAAGTGATTCAAAGTAAAGCTTTAAATAATAATCTCTCTGTCTCTTTAAATGAAGGTTCTTACGAAATATCTATTGATGGAAAAATCAACTATACAATAGACGGTAACATTACCGAAGCTTCGGTAAGCAGCTATAAAGAAGCCGTAGTGATTACTGGCGGAAGTGCCGCTGTTTCTTTAAATCTTTTCCTCAAAACAACACAATCTGATTTTGTAATTGAAGAGGTCTTTTTTACCGGAACCAAAACACCACAGGGAAAACAATATTTAGGTGACAAATACTTTAAAATTCATAATAATACGGATAAAGTATTGTATGCTGATGGCTTAATGATCGCGCAATCGGAATTCATGACCACTGACAAACAAGACTATAGCCCGAATATCATGGCGCAGTCGTTTGCGGTATCTGCTGTTGCAATTGTTCCCGGTAACGGAACTACTTATCCAATCGCTCCGGCTGAGTTTTTTGTTATTGCCGAAGATGCTATCGACCATAAAGAATACAATTCAGCTTCGTTGGATTTAAGAAAAGCTACTTTTGAATTCTATACAGAAGACGCTGATGATGTTGATAATCCTTCTGTTCCAAATATGGAGAATTTATTCTCTTCTATGGTAATTCATAACAGAGGTTTTAAAAGTTTTGTTATCGCTCGTATGCCTGTAAACAAAACAAAATATCTAACAGATTATACCTATAACTACGAATACAATCTGGTATTTGGCGGAGAAAGTTATCCAATGGGCGAAAACGTGTATTCGATTCCAAATTCATGGATTGTAGACGCTGTTAATTTAAGTGTTGAATCTGAATTTAAATGGATTGTTACTGCTCCATCGCTGGATAAAGGGTGGACTTATTGCGGAAAAGTAGATTCAGATGCAACGCGTTATGGAAAAAGTGTTCGTCGTAAAACGCTTTCTACTACTTCAAACGGCAAAAAAATACTAAAAGACACTAATAATTCGACATTAGATTTTTCCCCTGAGGTTAAACCTTCTTTGCTGAATTAATGAATTTAATCATGAGCTTTCGTTCCCTATTTCTATTTATCATTTTGAGTTGCGGTTTGCTGCAGGCACAGGACAGTACTTCTGTGCTCCTTCGCATTCACGAAGACTTGTCTCCCGAGAATACTTTTGCCCGAAGATTTTATACCAATCCTGCAAATCAGCATTATGCCCGCCGTTACTCTTTATCAGAATTGAGCGCGGGTTATAGCTCGGCAGCACAGCAAACCAATATCCAACAGTTGGGAAATGGAATTCGTCAATTTCTTATTAAGGCACAATCGTATTATAAGATTAACTCTGAAAATACTGTTTTTGGAAACGCTCATTACAAGAATGGTAAACGCAAAAATGTGCGTTGGAACGAAAGTTCAGATTATCAAACAATTTATCCTTATGTAACGGCAGATTCTATAGGAGGTGATCTTTCGTATGAAGAGTACTCCTTTAGTGGCGGTTATGCTAAAGTTTTTAATAAAATAACTTTGGGTATTAGTGCTGATTACAGGGCGCTAATGCAATATCGGGATATTGATCCAAGACCTAAAAATACGGTTTCAGATCTTAATGTTTCTACCGGTATTTCCTTAAATCTTAGTGATCATTATGTATTAGGTTCGGCTTTAAATCTGCAAAAATATACACAATCGAATAATCTAAAATTCTTTAGCGAATTAGGAGCTCCCGCAGTTTATCATATGGCAGGACTTGGCGTTTACAATAAATTACTTACCGGAAGTAAACTGAGTTCGTATTATGACGGAAGAGGCTATGGCGCCAATGTACAGTTTTTTCCAAAAGACCGAAATGGCTTTGGTTTACTACTGGGATACCATCAATTTGGTTATGAAAAAATCATGACCGAATTCCAAAACCTTGTCGCGTCTACAATTTTAGAGAATCAGTATGAAGGAGAGGTTTCTTATTTCAAAAAATCAAAAGAAAAGTTTTGGGGTGCAAAAATTGGACTTTTTTACACAGACCGAACCGGAAAAGAAAATATATTTGACAACCAAAGTACTACATCTTACATCAAAATAGCCGAGCATACCAAATACACCAATCAGGTTACGTCTGTTGTGTTTTCAGGATTGTACTACGTTCCAAATCCTGAATTATCATGGTCGATTGTACCAAGCTTTAACTTAAAAAATACTGCGGAAAAATATATTGATCCTCTTCGGACTATTGACCTACAGCAAGGTATCGGCCGATTGGATTTTGCCATTTCAAAACTTTTATCTCCGTCCTTAATTAATGTTTCGGCTTCACTCGAACATAACTGGATTTTAAGTTCAGAAATGGAGTTAAACGATCGCAAAGCCAATTTAATTTTTAATATGCTGAATTATAACTTTGCTTTTCTGTCCTCTCCATACACTAAAATAAATCTCGCTGCAAGATGGGATTACAAGTACCAACCGGACCTTAACTTTTTTGCTAAAACAAGTCTGGATTACTACCGTTTTCCTCAAAAACAAAACAACACTTTTTTTCAAATGTCAATAGGTTTGACATTTTAATTTAGATTATAACATTACTATCCGCTTATAATGAAGTCTCTTTTATTAAAAACCTCTTTTTCTATTCTTTTCATAGGTCTAATTTATGTATTGTTAAGTTTCAGTGCTGCATTTAGTGAGAAACTTGCAAGTTCAAATTGGCGTGAAATCTATAGTAAACCCACCAATCAATGGCCAAAACCTACTATTGATGACGGTGTGCAATGGCAGGAATTCGAATCTCTTGCGATCGATACGAGTTACTACGATACCATGGAAAATCCTAAAGTAATTTTAGGACAGCTGCTTTTTTTCGATCCCAAACTTTCGGGGTCTAGTCAGGTATCCTGCAGCAGTTGCCACGATCCGGAACTGGCTTGGGGAGATGCGCGTGAAGTATCTTTAGGGAATGATCATTTGCAAGGAAAAAGAAATACACCTTCGTTATACAACATCGGAGCCCGAAAATCATTCTTTTGGGACGGACGGGCTGCCACTTTAGAAGAGCAAGCTCAAGGGCCCATTACAGCGCATCATGAAATGAATATGGAACCTAAAAATCTGGCTAAAAAATTGAAAAAAATTAAAGGTTATCCTGTTTTATTTCAAAATGCTTATGGAAGTTCTGAGATTACTTATGAAAAAATCCTGCAGTCACTGGCCGTATTTCAAAAAACAATTTTAAGTAAAAGAAGCCGTTTTGATGCCTTTATGGATGGTGATTATATGCAATTATCAGATCAGGAAATCTACGGTCTGCACCTTTTCCGAACCAAAGCAAGATGTATGAATTGTCACTCCGGAAAATACCTGACCGATGAGTCATTCCATAATATTGGACTTACTTATTACAAAAGGGAATATGAAGATTTAGGACTTTATACGGTTACTAAAAAAGCGGAAGATGTTGGAAAATTCCGAACTCCTTCTCTTCGTGATGTACTTTATACAGGCCCCTGGATGCACAATGGTTTATTTGATAATATCACCGGAATTGTGAATATGTATAACAGCGGCATGCACATGATTGATCCTGATGAAACAGAAAAAATAGCTGATCCTCTATTTCCTAAGACAGATGTTTTAATGCAGCCGTTAAATCTTACTGATGACGAAATTGTGGCTTTGGTTTCTTTTATTAAAACGTTATCCGGAAGACAGTATAAGATGGAAAGACCGCAAATACCAAGATAACTTTGGTCTTTAAATGAATAATACTTCAGAGAAAATTTTCTCTGAAGTATTATCTGTTATAATTGATTACGGGCTGGTTTAAGCCGTTTGCTTTCTCCTTTTTAAATTAAGGTTTACTTTGCGTCAAACCATAGTTTTGTAGTCAGCAAATCTTTTCCCTGAGCCGATACAGCTGTCTGATAGCTGGCTCCATTCAGTGACTGTTCTGTTCCCGGATAAAAGAAACGTGAAGGAATCTGTCCGTTTAAAACGGTAGCCGGACCTGCTTTCAATACCGGATAGTCCAATCTTCTCCATTCTGCAAAAGCATCAAGACCCTGCCCGAAAAATGCGATCCATTTTTGTGTACCAATCGATTTAGCATAATTCGCTGCATCGTACTTTACCGCTGCCTGATTAAGATAATTTGAAATTGTAGCGGCATCAGTAATTCCAAACTGATTGAACGATGCTGTAATCGCATTTTTATACAACTGTTCTGCATCTCCGGCAATATAACCGCGAGCCACCGCCTCTGAAAGATTAAATAATACTTCTGAATAAGAAACAATTACGGCTGGTGATGACGAGGTTAAAAAATAAGCTCCCGGCTTTGATGTTTTAGCAAATCCCTGACTGTTGGCATCACTGTTGGATAATCCGTTAGCACCTCCCACATATTTTCCAACGCTAGCATCTGTTGGCAACTGAGCATAAACCGGCAAACGCGGATCGGAGAATTCATTTAACTTATCCACCAATGTTTTCGAAATACGAAAGTCATCACGGGTTTCAAACCAGGCCGAAGCAGGATTTTGCTGAGGCGAACTCGTATAAGTAAACTTAAAAGTTTCATTGTTATTGCTAATTACTCCGGCAGCATCCGTCGTTGCATCGATCGCGGCTTGTTTGGCTAACGCAGGTTCTTTATCAGAAATTCTCAATGCAATACGCAAACGAAGGGAGTTTACTAATTTTTTCCATTTCGAGATATCGCCTTTATAAGCCAAATCTCCCGTTACGCTTCCACTGGTTGGATTTAGTAAAGACTGCGCTTGTTTTAAATCTTCCAATAAACCGGTGTACACCTCTTTTTGCGTATTGTATGCCGGAGTTACTTTTAAGCCTGCTTCTTTATAAGGAATGCTCCCGTAAGCATCTGTAAGCAATAAAAATGCCCATGAACGCAAGGTTAACGCAATTCCTTTGTAATTTGGATTTGCCTGCTGATCCGGAAATTTCAGAATCGTGTTTAAATCTGTAATCAAAGTGGCGTATCCCGTATTCCACAATGAAGTGAAAGAAGTGTTCGATACGTCATATCGGTCCGGTTCTGTATACTGAACTTTAGCCCAATGCTGTACAAATAGTAACGACGCATTAAAATTATTGTCGGCTCCCCAGTACAAATCGGCTCCCTGCTTTAACGTACCTGTCAATAGATAAGGCGCTAAGGGTGTTTCGGTTGCATTTGGATTTTTATTAATATCATCCAAAGTGTCACTACAAGAGGTAAGTGCTACCGCAAATAGTGTTATATAAGCTATTTTTTTTAGCATGATTTCGCGTTTTTAAAATTTAAGATTAACATTCAGACTGAAGTTTCTCGTAGTTGGTAAAGACAAGCTCTCCAATCCCTGTGCATTTCCGGTATTGAAAGCGGTTTCAGGATCAATGTTTGGGGCGTCTTTGTAAATAAACAAAAGGTTTCGGCCTACGGCAGTAATACTTGCTCCTTCCAGTCCCAGTCTTCTGGCAAATTTCTTATTGAAATTATACCCCAGTTTTATTTCTCTCAGTTTTACAAAAGTCGAACTGTAAATATAGGCTTCGCTAATATTGTAAGATGCTTTATGAAACTCCTGCGCACTAATCACCTGAGTATTTGGGGTTCCGTCTGCATAAACTCCGTTAAAGAGAACTCCGTCATCATACACCGTTACTCCATTTGGTGCTCCAGCACTCGTTACCAATGTTTTTGGATTGGCTGTACTGTTGCCCGGGTAGTAGTAATTTAACCCTCCGTTTGCTGCATCACGACCAGCCAGCGTCTCAGCCAGTACTCCGGTATAAGTACCTGTTCTGTTGGTACCCGAAAAAATATCTCCGCCTACACTGGCATCAATAAGGAATGAAAATTCAAGATTTTTATAACTCAAAGTGTTGGTTACACCTGCTAAAAAGTCCGGAGTATAATGTCCCAATACTCGTTTTTGAGGATCCGCTTTCGGCAATCCGTTAGCTCCAACTACTATATTTCCGTTTGCATCGCGCTGATACGCTGTACCATAAAGTGCTCCATAAGCCTGTCCTACCGACGCCAGTACATCAACACCTCCTGATGAACCAATCGTATAGTTTTGGATTTGTTTGTCGTAATCTAAAATCTTTACTTCACTGATGTTTTTTGAATAGTTAACTCCTACATTCCATTTAAAATTCTCGGTTTGAATCGGAGTTCCGTCTAACTGAACTTCGATACCACGATTGTTTATTTTACCCGCGTTGATTAATTGCGAATTATAACCACTTGAAGCCGTAGTTTTTATTTCTAAAATCTGGTCAAAACTGTTGGTATTGTAGTAAGCTACATCTAAGTGCAGTCTGTTTTTCCAGAACGAAGATTCTATACCCAATTCCGTAGAACGAGTGGTTTCCGGTTTCAGGTTCTCATTCAGTTTTTTCTTCGCTGAAGTTTGAATAGGGTTTCCGTCAAATGCGGTTTGAAAATCGTAAACCGTAGACAATTGATACGGATCTGCATCGTTTCCTACTTCAGACCAGCCTCCGCGAAGTTTTAAGAAATCAAGTGTGTTGCTTTTCAAATTGAAAGCATCAGAAACTACAAAACTACCATTGAAGGAAGGATAAAAGTAAGAACGGTTGCTGCTTGGTAAGGTTGACGACCAGTCATTACGCGCAGTTACGTTTAAATAAGCATAGTTTTTATATCCAAACTGTGCTGAAGCATAGGCACTGTATACTCTTAATCTTGACAGTGAATTCGATGAAGTCAACGGATCTCTTGAATTCGTTAAGGTATATAAATCCGGTACGGCTAAACGTGGTGCTTTTTGATAGTTATTGGCATCACTGTGGTTACGAATATTGAATCCGGCAAGAGCATCCACACTAAAGTCTTCGGTTAGTTTTTTCGTATATGTAAAAATTCCTTCTGTATTTCTTTCGTTTACCGTGTAAGCATCTTCTGCATAGGATCCGAATGGAGTTCCGTTTGTACCATATTTAATGGTGTATTTTCTGCGATCGTTATAATAATCAACTCCGGTACGGAATTTAAAATTAAGTCCGTCGATAATTTTCGCATCCAAATGAATATCTCCTATTATACGGTTACGCTGTTGGCTGGTGGTGTTGTAATAGGCGTTCCAATAGGGATTGCTGTAATAGCTGTTATTCCAGTTCACCTCTCTGTTGTTCTGAAGCTGATCGATATCTACCTGGCGTCCGAACCAAAGGAACTGTAGCATCACACCGGCGGCACGGTTACCTTGCGGACCACCCGGAAGTGCGGGTGCATCAGTCACAATATAGTTAGCCGTTACCCCTACTTTTATGTTTTTAGAAATTTGGTAATTTGTATTAACCGTAAAGTTTGTTTTATTTACTTCACTGTTAGGTACTGTACCCAATTGTTTTTGATTGTTTATTCCTAAACGAAAATCTGATTTTTCATCCGATTTAGCTATAGATACGCTATTATCGTAGGTAACACCAGTGTTAAAAAAGTCTTTTACATTATGAGGATGTGCCACAAAAGGTACCGCAACACCATTAGAATAGAACTGAGGAATAAGACGACCGTCTAATTTTGGTCCCCAGCTTTCATCCACTCCATCATTGATTCCGCCACCTTTACCGTCTACGTAACTGAACTTTCCGTTTGATCCTTGTCCGTATGAATTTTGAAATTTAGGCAAAGTAGCCACCTGAGAAATTGTGATTCCCGAGTTAACGCTTATCCCCAACCCTTTTTGGCTTTTTCCGGATTTTGTTGTGATAAGCACTACTCCATGTGCAGCACGTGATCCGTAAAGAGCGGCAGCATTAGGACCTTTTAAGACACTTAGGGATTCAATATCCTGTGGATTTAAATCGGCAATAGCATTTTTAAAATCACGAGTGGTACCGCCCGTACTTCCTAGTTGTGAGTTGTCTACAGGAACTCCATCGACCACAAAAAGCGGCTGATTATTTCCGGAAATAGACGTTTCCCCACGAATGATGATACGCGAAGATCCCATATCACCTTGCGAATTGGTAATACGAACACCGGCAAGCTTACCACTAAGGCTGTTTAGAAAATTGGTTTCTTTTGTGTCTGACAATTCCTTGCCCTTAACGGCCTGCGTGGTATATCCCAGAGATTTCTTTTCTTTTGTAATACCAAGTGCCGTAACCACTACTTCTGACAGTGCATTCTGTTCCTGAGTAAGCGTAACCACAACTGAATTTTCATTGGCTGTAACTTCCGCTTTTTTGTAACCCAAATAACTTACAATTAACGTATAAGGAAGTTTTTGCCCGGTTTGAAAGTAAAATTTACCGTCCATATCCGTTACAACCCCGTGAGTAGTTCCTTTAATGTTTATTGAAGCTCCAATAACGGGCTCTTTTGTAACAGCATCGATTACAGTTCCTTCGAGTTTCGACTGGATTAAGGGTTTAATTTCCTGTGCTTTAATACCTATGGAAATTAACAAAATACATAATCCTATATATCTGTTTAATTTTTTTTTCATTACTTTGTTTTAGTTTAATACATAAGGTGCCCTGAAGTCGGATTTATTCCGCTCGTGCTTTCCTTATAGAGATGTACAATTTCTTTAAGCTTCGCCATTTCTGTTCCCGCAGAAATGGTTCTTTTTTTAACAGCTATGCATTCGTTTCTTCATTTTTTATTATTTTGGATTACTATTTTTTTAATGTATTTGTGTAAGATTTCAATCTCAAAAAAAAGGACTTCATCTTAGTGGAATTATAACGTTCGATTAAAAATTACTTTACTGTCCGGCTACTTTTAAAGAGAACTTATCTCCTATTAATTCTCACTGGTTAAAAAACAGTCGTGAATATTCTATTTTTTAGTC
>NZ_CAGKLC010000086.1 GCF_903469665.1 Flavobacterium sp. UGB4466
TAATAAGACAGGTATTTCTGTACGTATTTTAAAAGCATTCATTTGGAAATAAATTACAAAAAACACACCCATATTTCTTTTGATTTATGGCTGACATTAATAAAGTCCAATCCGGAGTTTAAGAAGAAGAGAAATTTATTGTTTAAAAATTTCTTTGAAGTTGATTGTACGATCGATAAAGTAAATGAAGTAGTGAGGTACTATGATGTTTTGTGCAATAATATTAACGAAAAAACTGGATTGAATATTGATACGTATGAAATTTATTATCTAATTTTAAGCGCACTCGAAGTTGATATTAATAAATTCGAAACAAATAAGTTAAGTCAGTTTTATGAAGAAACAGATTCTTTGTTTATGAACTATAAGCCGGAGTTAATTTTTCCGGATACGAAGAAATTTTTTCAGGAAATAACCAATGAAGATAAGACTATTAATATACTGAGTAATACAGCTTTTATCAAAGGCAGAACCTTAAGAAAACTGTTAGCGTATTATGAATTGACAGATTTTTTTAAATTTCAGATTTATTCTGACGAAGTTGGATTTTCGAAACCAAACAATGAAATTTTTCAATTGGTTTTTGATGAGATTAATGTCTTTAAGAGTACGGTAAAAAAACAAATATTACACGTCGGAGATAATAGTGTTGCAGATTACAATGGAGCAATTAATTTCGGATTTGATGCCCATTTATTAAAAATATAAAAGTGAATAAAAGTTACAGCTTACATAAGATATTGGACAAAGATAATTGTCCGTTTAAGGAACAAGAATACAGTAAATTTAAATTTGGTGACAAATCATTTGCAGAGAAGTTTGCAAAGGAATTGTTTGAAGGTTTCGTGTCAGAATTTGGAGAATTGTTGTTGTCGGAACAAGAAATTGTTATTCTGCCAAGTCCATTCTTATCCATACCAACAGCCTCGAATTTTTTGTGTTCTTATTTTAAAAAAGAGCTGAATAGTTTTTTATTCAAAAATGGTAAAAAGACCAGTATAGAATCTAAAATTTACAGAAACCAAACCTATGTTACGGACTATGGAAATTTGGATTTTGATGAAAGGGTGAAATTAATTTCGAACGATACCTACTATATTGATCGTAATTTTATAGACGGAAAGCTTTGTATTTTTGTTGATGACATTAAAATTACCGGTAGTCATGAACATACTGTGAATAAGATTCTAAATCAGTATAATGTGAATGGAGATTTTGTTTTTGTGTATTTCGCAGAATTATCAAATAAGGACATTCATCCAAAAATTGAGAATCACTTTAACTACTACGCTGTTAAAAATGTCGAGGATATCGTGGATATAATAAACAGCCCTTCTTTTCAATACAATACCAGAATTGTCAAATTTATTTTAAGTTTAAATGAAGAGCAGTTTGGCTATTTAGTAGAAAATATTTCCAGTGAAAAAACAAAAGACTTATTTCATTTAGCAATAAGTAATAATTACCATCAGATTTTAGAGTATAAATCAAACATTAATGTAATAAAAATAGATTAAAACTATGGCTATCAATTTACAGAAAGGACAACGTGAAAACATAAATGCACCCAAATTTACCATTGGTTTAGGATGGGATACAAACAGCAGTAGTACTGGATCGGGTTTTGATCTTGATGCATCAGTTTTTATTTTAGGCGATAACAGAAAGATAATATCAGATTCTCATTTTGTTTTTTATAACAATCTGAAATCACCGGATGAGGCGGTAATACATACAGGTGATAATTTAACAGGAGATGGAGACGGAGATGATGAGCAAGTAAAAATTGATTTGACTAAAATTAATTCGACAGTAAAAGAAATTTGTGTTGTTGTAACCATTCATGATGCTGAGAACAGAAAACAAAATTTTGGTCAGGTTAGAAATTCTTTCATTCGAGTTGTAGACGAGAGTAATAATAGCGAGATGCTTAAATACGAATTGGAAGAGGATTTTTCAATAGAAACAGCTGTAGAGTTTGGAAGGATTTATAACAAAGACGGCCAATGGAAATTTGAAGCTATTGGTGTTGGAATGAAAGGCGGATTAGAAGATTATTTAAACAAATACAATTAATAGATATGGCAATTAATTTAGAAAAAGGGCAACGTATCAACCTTGAGAAAAGTAATGGTACTAAATTACAGAACATCTGTGTCGGTGTAAACTGGGGAGCAATTGAGAAAAAGGGATTTTTTGGCACCAAAAAAGAGGCAGTAGATTTAGATGCAAGCTGCGCTATTTATGACGACAAGAAAAATCATATTGATTCTGTAAATTTTAGAAAACTAATATCAAATGATCGTGCAATTAAGCATAGTGGTGACGATTTAACAGGTGATTTAAATGGGGATGACGGTTTGGATAATGAGGTAATTACTCTGGATTTTTCGCAAATATCACCAGCTGCCAATCACGTTGCATTTTTTATAAATAGCTTTAGAGGACAGGATTTTAAAGATATCCCTTT
Source organism: Flavobacterium sp. UGB4466 (assembly GCF_903469665.1). Taxonomy (GTDB): domain Bacteria; phylum Bacteroidota; class Bacteroidia; order Flavobacteriales; family Flavobacteriaceae; genus Flavobacterium; species Flavobacterium lipolyticum. The sequence continues at coordinate 2,471 of NZ_CAGKLC010000086.1, forward strand.
TGCATCTATCAGAATTTATGAAGGAACTCCAACAAAAGTAAGCCAGGAATTTGCACGTTATGATGTTGCAAATGATGCTTCCTTCGCTGGAAATGTTTCTATGGTTTTAGGAGTTTTTTATAAAAGAAACGGAGATTGGAAGTTTAGTGCAATCGGAACTCCGACAAATGATAAAAAGTTGGAACAAACAATCGTTACCATTCAACAAAACCATCTATAAATAAACTATGCTAGAAAATCAATTGGTTGCTCAGGAGAATACCGCTTTGATTGATAAGGATGGAAATGTAAACTTAGCTTCAATTTCTGAAACGGAAGTTAATAATTACAAGTCGATTTCAAATCAGTTAAATGAAAATGATACTAATTCAATTTTGAACTATGGAGCCGAAATCCAGAATTCAATTGCGAAGCAAAGTGATACTTTTTTAACCAATGTTAGAACTTATAATTCAGGTGAAGTTGGTACGTTGATAAATGACTTGCTTACAGAGTTAAATTATGTTGATGTAGATCAGCTGGATCAGGGACCATTTAAACGTTTCCTGTCTAAAATTCCGATTCTGAACAAATTGGTAACCGATGTAAAAAAATTATTCCAGCAATACGATAAAATTACTGTAAATATCGATAAGATCAGTAATAAGGTAAAGGCAGGAATGATCAATTCGGTAAAAGATAACAGTGCTCTTCAAACCATGTTTGACGGAAATGTGAATCTTATCAAAGAGATGGAAAAACACATTATTGCGGGACAAATCCGATTTAAAGAATTGGGTGAGGAGCTTGCTGTAATGGAAGGAAATCCGGCTCAATACCAGGATTATCAAATTTCGGATAAAAGAAACTTTATTAATCGTCTGGACAAGCGTTTGGCCGATATGAAAATTGTTCGTTTTATTATGCTACAGTCCTTAGCGCAAATTCGTGTGGTGCAAAATAATAATACTTCAATTGCAGAGAAAGCACAATCGATCCTGACTACAACCATGCCGGTTTGGAAGAATCAGTTAACACTCGCAGTTGCTTTGCAAAGGCAAAAGCAAAATATTGAAGTACAACGAAGAGTGTCTGAAACGACAAATACTATTTTGCAGAAAAATGCTGAAATGTTAAAACAAAACAGCATTGAAGTAGCAAAAGAAAATGAAAATACTGTTGTGTCCCTTGAGACTTTGAAAATGACGACGAAATCATTAATTGATACGTTGACAGAAGTAAAACAAATTCATGAGCAGGGTACCGAAACCAGAAGACAACTTGACGCGGGACTGCAAAGTCTTGAAGTTGAATTAAAAAAAGGAGTGATAAGCTAATTGAACAGAAATCAGTTAAATGCAAGAGGAAGAGGAACGGTTTGTTCAAATAATAAAAGACAGTAATAGAAAACTTGTGATTTTAGAATTGTTATCCAATTTCTTTAGTCACAAGGATTTTGTTGGGGTTTTAATAAAAACAAGAATCATTCATACTCTTTTTGAAAACAATAAAGCATTAGACATAAATAAGTTAGAACTCTTTCATGTACAGTTTACAAGTAGTTTTATTGAATTGTTTCAAAAACTAAAAAAAGCGAAAGAGCAGCAATATCTTTTGATTTCGGATGAGATTTATATCAATGAGGATATCATAACCAAATTAAAATCAGAAATTGACGAATCTGGATTTGCAGAAAAAGCAAAGACACATGCGAGAAACATGTCTCGAAAGATTGAAGAACTTTACAATATGTTTGCCACTGAAAATGCAGGTTTTTTTAGTTGGAACGAGATTATAAGTTTTTCCGACCATGTTAAACAGGAGTATTTTCGGGAAATTACTCTTGAAGAATATGAAAAAATAGACTTTTTGAATAAGAAGCTTTATGAAAATAAACATGTAAAGTTTGAAAAGAAACTTCTGGGAAGACTAAATATACTGAAATTTAAAATTAAATTTTTGTGTGGACTGGTTTGTAACAATGAAGTTATTGAGGTCTTCGAATTTAGAGATTCTAACGATAAATTTATCTTTATTGCGAATGAAAAAGCATTTTATCTTTTGGATGATGTGTTGGCAAAAGAAATTAATATTGCTAAAAATGACTCCGTTAAAGGAGAGATTATTACACAATTGAGAGAAAAAAATTCAGCTTTAACATTTGAATTAAGTACAATAAAAACATCATTTCCTGAAAATGTAGATGAAGTATTAAAAGAATATCTGGATAAGATTTCATCTGTCGATTTTGTAGAAGATCTTCAAAATGTAGATGAACAAACCAATATTTTAAGAACTATGTTAAATATAAATATTAAATAAAGAAAAATAAAATGGCAATTAATTTAGAAAAAGGTCAAAGACAGAGTATTGAAGCTCCAAAATTCATTGTTGGACTTGGCTGGGATAGCAATTCAAGCAGCACGGGAGAGGGATTTGATCTTGATGCTTCAGTTTTTTTAGTTGGTGCAAATGGAAAAATTCCAAATGACAATCATTTTGTTTATTATAATAATTTAAAATCGCCTGACGGAGCTGTAACGCACACTGGAGATAATTTAACCGGTGCCGGAGATGGGGATGATGAGAAAATTCAAATCGATTTATCTACTATATCTCCGGATGTAAATGAAATTTGCTTTGTTGTAACAATTCATCATGCAGATACCAGAAGACAAAATTTCGGACAGATTAGAAATTCATTTATTCGAATCATTGATCAGACTAATACAGAGTTAGTAAAGTACGAGCTTGATGAGGATTTTTCTATTGAAACAGCTGTTGAATTCGGAAGAATTTACAAAAGAAACAACGAATGGAAGTTTGAAGCTGTAGGAATAGGAATGAAAGGTGGTTTACAAGACTATTTGAATAAATATAATTAATACCTTATTAAACAGATGGCTATTAATTTAACCAAAGGACAAAAAATTGATTTAAGAAAATCAAGCGGCGAATCATTAACCAATTTTTGCGTGGGTGTAAACTGGGGAGCGATTGAAACGAAAGGTTTTTTAGGATTATCAAAAAACGTAGTAGAAGTCGATCTGGATTTGAGCTGTGTATTGATTGATGATCAGAATAAGCTTTACGATCATTTGTATTCTCCGTTATACAAATTAGAAGTATTACAACAATTTGGACTTCCAAAAGGTAAATTGTTAAGTGTTGATGGAGCCTTAAAACATACTGGTGATGATCTTGCCGGTGATACTGGTGGAGATGATGGTTTAGATAATGAGATTATTACAGTGGATCTTTCTAAAGTTGATACCAAAGTCAATCAGATCTTTTTCTTTTTAAACAATGCAGGAAAAGAAGATTTCTCTCAAATTCCTTATGCAAAAATTAGAATGTACGAAGGTACTCCGACCAACGTGGTTTCAGAATTTGCTTCTTATAATGTTTCTGCTGATTCTCAATATGTAAACAAACGTTCCATCATTATGGGGAAATTATACAAACATAATGGAGAATGGAAATTCAGTGCAATTGGAGATCCAACTACTGATACTTTTTTAGGGCAGACTATTCAAAAAATAGTTCAGTCTTACGTGTAGGCAATTTAAAATGTAGACGCATCTTGAGTTTTTCAAATTTGAGATAGTATTCAGCAAGCAGATGATTTTATTGCAATCCAGAACACAGAAAATTTGCACTAGATCCCTTTAAATGTATTTTTTTAAAGAAATGGTGAAAATGCATTTAGAGGGTGCTCATCGTTATTTCTCTAAGATTTTTCAAAATGGGACAAGCTGGTTTTAGAGCCTTACCATCAGCTTTAGAGATCAATGTAAAAATCTGAGAATAATAGTTTATGGTTTATAATAAACAGTGCTTGTTTCAATAGCTTGTAAATCGTAATATTGCCCGCAATAAAAAGTAGCTTCAGAGCGAAAGAACGCTGAGTTGTGATGTTACAATAGTTATAAGTAAAATTTAAATTAACATAATTAATATTCAAAAATGAATCAACACCCTATTTTTTCAGAACATCCGGGATTAATAATCGTCTTTGCCATTGCAGTAGTCATCATGCTATTGTTGGATTTGGGAATTTTCAACAAAAAAAGCCATGTCGTAAGTAATAAAGAAGCAGTAACCTGGTCATTAGTATGGATTAGTTTAGCGATGATTTTTAGTGGTTTGGTTTATTACTTCGCCGGATCGGCAAAATTTTATGAATTTCAATCGGCGTACTGGATAGAAAAAGCACTTTCAGTTGACAATCTTTTTGTATTTATATTAGTATTTAAGTTTTTCGACGTAGCCAATCACAACAAACACAAAGTTTTATTTTGGGGAATTATTGGAGCATTGGTTTTAAGAGCTATTTTTATTTTTTCAGGAGCGTTCCTTATCGAACTGACTTATTTAAACAAGCTTTTAAGTTTGGTTGGAGTAGAAGGTTTCCAATACGATATCAATTTAATCATGACAGCTTTCGGATTATTCCTGGTATATGCAGGAATTAAATCATGGTCTGCCGGTGATGATGACGATGAAGAAGATTATAATAACACCAGAGGAGCAAGATTAATCAGAAAGTTTTTCAGCGTTAGTGATAAATACGATGGAGATAAATTCTTTACCATCGAAAACGGAAAAAAACTGGCGACACCACTTTTAGTGGTAGTAGCTGTAATTGAGTTTACTGACTTATTGTTTGCAGTAGATTCTATACCGGCAATTTTTGCCATTTCAAATGATCCATTCATTCTTTACACGTCTAATATTTTTGCTATTTTGGGACTTAGAGCCTTATTCTTTCTATTGGATAACTTCATTCACTTGTTCAGTAAATTACAATATGGCTTAGCTATTATTCTTTCGTTTATTGGAGTTAAGATGATTATTTCTCCATTTTATCATATTGAATCTCTGTATTCATTGCTTGTAATTGGAGGAATTCTGGTAATTTCTGTATTGGCCTCAGTGATGCTTCCGGAGCCAAAAGAAGCATAAAACATAAAATAAAGAATTTATTAAAGCGGATAGCAGTCTAAGGAGTGCTATCCGTTTTTTATGATTTTCGTGATTGGAACAAAGAAGCCGAAGAGCTAAAACTAATTTTTGGTGTAAAAAAACCTTCTACTATTTGTTTTTAAAACGACAGTCGAAACTTAAATTAATTGTCATACTTTTGCACTTTCAAAAAGTAAAGTAAATAAGGCACTTAAAGCCTTTACTCCTTGTTATAATAGTTACAAATTATGCTTAATATACACAATCTTTCGGTTTCTTTTGGAGGAACATATTTATTTGAAGAAGTTACCTTTCGTTTAGGTGCCGGTGACCGCGTAGGTCTTGTGGGTAAAAACGGAGCGGGTAAATCTACAATGCTTAAAATGTTAGCAAGAGATTTTGCTCCTGATTCAGGGGTTATTTCCCAGGAGAAAGATATCCGAATGGGGTTTTTGCGTCAGGATATTGATTTTGAACGTGGAAGAACGGTGTTGGAGGAAGCGTATGAGGCTTTTACTGAAATTAAAATTGTTGAGAAAAAACTAGAAGAAATCAATCATCAATTGGTGACCAGAACCGATTATGAAAGTGAAGAATACGGCCAGATCATTGAAGCTTTATCTGATTATACCCATCGTTTTGATCTTCTTGGAGGTTACAACTATGTAGGAGATACGGAGAAGATTCTTTTAGGATTAGGTTTCAAAAGAGAAGTTTTCAATAATCAGACTGAAACATTCTCAGGAGGATGGAGAATGCGTATCGAGTTAGCAAAACTGTTATTACAATCTAATGATGTATTGCTTCTGGATGAGCCTACGAATCACCTGGATATTGAGAGTATCATTTGGTTAGAAAGTTTCCTTCGTAACTATCCCGGAGTTGTGGTAATCGTTTCGCACGATAAAATGTTTTTGGATAATGTGACCAACCGTACCATCGAAATTTCTTTAGGAAAAGCATACGATTTTAATAAACCGTATTCTCAGTATTTAGAATTGCGTCACGAAATTCGTGAAAAACAATTGGCTACTCAAAAGAATCAGGCAAAGAAAATAGAAGAAACTGAAAAATTAATCGAAAAGTTCCGTGCAAAAGCTTCTAAAGCTTCGATGGCGCAATCGTTAATTAAAAAGTTAGATAAAGTTGAAAGAATCGAAGTAGATGAGGATGATAATTCGGTAATGAATATTTCGTTCCCGGTTTCAAAAGAACCCGGAAAAGTAGTAATCGAAGCTGAAAATGTTACCAAAGCTTACGGAGACAAAACGATTCTGAAAGATATTAGTTTATTGGTTGAAAGAGGAAGTAAAATTGCCTTTGTGGGACAAAACGGACAAGGAAAATCGACTTTCATTAAAGCTCTTGTCAACGAATTTGAGTACCAGGGGAACATCAAATTAGGACATAATGTTCAGTTAGGATATTTTGCTCAAAATCAGGCTGAATATCTTGATGGAGAAATTACGTTGCTTCAAACTATGGAAGATGCTGCTACAGACACAAACCGTATGAAAGTTCGTGATATGTTGGGATCCTTTTTATTCCGTGGAGACGATGTTGAGAAAAAAGTAAAGGTACTTTCAGGAGGTGAACGTAACCGTTTGGCACTTTGTAAATTGTTGTTGCAGCCTATCAATGTTTTACTGATGGATGAGCCTACGAATCACCTGGATATTAAATCTAAGAACGTTTTAAAAGCTGCCCTTCAAAAATTTGGCGGTACTTTATTATTGGTTTCTCACGATAGAGATTTCCTTCAGGGAATGTCGAATATCGTGTACGAATTCAAAGACCAAAAGATTAGAGAATATTTAGGAGATATTAACTACTTCTTAGAGCAGCGTAATCTTGAAAACATGCGTGAGGTAGAGAAAAAAGATGTTGTAAAAGAAGCCGCTCCAAAGGAATCTAAGAAAACGTCATACGAAGATCAGAAAAAAGGAAAAGCACTTCAAAACCGATTGAGTAAGGTAGAGAGTCAAATCAAACAATTGGAAAAAGACATTCAGCACGATGATAAAATGCTGGCTTCTAATTATGACAAACATATTGAAGATGCTTCGTTTTTTACCGCATACAACAAAAAGAAAAAAGACTTAGATCAATTGTTGCTGGACTGGGAAATTGTTCAGGAGGAGATTGATAATTTTAATGCTTAACTAGTTTTCAGTCACTGTCGCAGTCTTCTGTCTCAGTGTCAGTTTTCAGTTTTGAAATGAATATACAACTTTGTCAAAGGTTTAAAACTTTGGCAAAGTTTTTTTTATGTCTAAAATTTACCATCCCTTATAAAAAATAGAAGAGACACTTTATTTACTCCATGCATTTCACAAATCACAAATCACATCTCACGAGATAAGACCAATAGATTTAGAGTGCATAATGGCCTCGCTGCTGTCTTTATAATAACAAACAGAGACCTCTAAGTTTTCGAGGTTTTTCATAATCGTTTTAGTGGCTTTTTTTTTGTGTTTGCCAGTCTGTCTGATGTAAACTGCCTTTACAGTTACCGGAAAGATTTTACAGATTCGTTCGTACAAAATGGGGTCGTGTTGCGAATCGTCTCCTAGTAAAACATACTTAAGATTGGGGTAAAATTCTAAAACGTGTTTTATTTTGTCGAATTTATGATCGTGGTTTCCGCGTCCGCTCATGAAAAAATCAGGGATTCCTCTTTTGATGTCTTTCAATAGAATTACAGCCCTTGGGAGATGATGTATTTTGGTAAATTTGACGATGAATCGATACAAATTCCATTCGCTGCTCGACACATAAAAAAAGGCATTTTCTTCTTCCTTATTATTTCGTCCCGCTGAACTTAAAGCTTGATAATGGGGTACAACACCTTTAAAAACTTTACGGTCGTTCACGTTTTTAAATAAAAGGACATATATTTTCCGGAAGAAATTTCCGGTATGCGAAATCAAAAAAGTATCATCAATATCGGAGATGATGCCCAGTTTTCCTTTGTGAGGCCTTATGAAACTGCCTTTTTCAGTTATAGTTTCGGTCCTGTGTTTTATACTTACTTCGTATTCAACCCATCCAAAGGGAGTTTCTTTTTCCAGTGGAATACAAAACTTGAAATAGCCGTCGTCCAGGGTTTTAGTGTGAATTTCCTGATTTCCGCATTTTAGATAAACATCAAAATTTTTAATGGTTTTTATTCTGAACTGATTGATGATCGAAGTGGCATTTTTGAAGTTTTTTTTCTGAAAATCATAGTCATAGGTTCTTCTGAAAACATGTCCCATTACAATTAATTCTTCTTCATTGGCATAACCGCGATATAATTGTAAAATTGGTTTCATTAATTGTGTATATTTATGGATGATGTAAATTAATTATTTTAATTGATTTTAAAAATAAAACTTTGAAAAAGAATATCTTATTTGTTGTAAATCCGATTTCGGGAGATCTGGATAAATCCGATTTAATAGCCGCTGTACAGGAGTTTTCTGTTGTTCATCATTTTGATTTGGAAGTATATGAAACCACCGGTAAGAAGGATCAAAAAGAAATACAGACCCTGTACAATCAGTATCTTCCTGAGCGTATTGTGGTAGCCGGTGGAGACGGAACCATAAAAATGGTTGCTGAAGCCATGGAGCAGTTTGATATCATTATTGGTATTTTGCCTGCTGGTTCAGCCAATGGATTGTCAGTCGATCTAAATCTGCCGGATACACTCGAGGAGAACCTGAAAATTGCTTTTCTGCATCATTATATCGAAATGGATATGATTGCTATCAATGGCAAAAAAAGTATTCATTTGAGTGATATTGGCGTAAATGCCAATCTGGTAAAAAATTACGAAGAGAGTAATTTACGCGGTTTGTGGGGTTACGCTTTACAGGCCTATTCGGCTTTAAAAGAATCGGAAGAACCTTTTGTGGCTACAATCTCGGCTAATAACGAAACCGTGGAGCATACCGCAAGAATGATTGTGATTGCTAATTCTCAGAAATACGGAACCGGCGTCGTAATAAATCCAAATGGCGCAATGAATGACGGTAAGTTTGAATTGGTCATTTTAAAGAGCCTTGATTTACTATTGATCGGAAAAATTATTACCGGAAACATGCCTATTGATTCGGATGATATTGTAATTATTTCTACAGATAAAGCGACGATTAAAACCGATTATCCCGTTAATTTTCAGATTGATGGCGAGTATTGCGGCGCACAAACGGATTTGGAAATTCATATTCTGCACAAACAAATGAAAATAGCAATCCCGTAGTTTTTATAGTCTGTGTGAAACTGATTGTGAGAGGTAATTAAGTTAAGGAAAAACAGCTAAAAGGATTGCTGATTTTTGATTAACGATTTTCGATTTCAGATGTTGGAGGTTGTTTGAAACTGATTGTGAAATATATCGCCCCGATGGGGCTAAAAAACGTTGGCTGAATTTATTTCTATAGATATTCCACTCCTAGCGGAGTTGCCTTCAAAATTCCGTAGGAATGAACATTTTGTAGCAACGGATTTTAATTCGTTCAAAATGGGGTGGTGTTTTAATGAGTTCCATAGGAATGATCTGTATAATCGTTTTCGATTTTTGATTAACGATTTCTGATTTCAGATGTTGGAGGTTGTTTGAAACTGATTGTGAAATATATCGCCCCGATGGGGCTAAAACCGATGTTTGAATTTATTTCTATAGATATTCCACTCCTAGCGGAGTTGTCTTCAGAATTCCGTAGGAATGTATATGTTGTAGCAACGGATTTTAATTCGTTGAAAATAGGGATGGTGTTTTCATGAGTTCCATAGGAACGATCTGTATAATCGTTTTCGATTTTTGATTAACGATTTCTGATTTCAGATTTATAGAACGTATAAAAAAGAGAGAATATTTAGTACTAGTCATTAGCAGGTCAGAAATCTGCAATCGTTAATCTTCAATCTAAAATCAGTATTTATTTAAACGGATTTCGTTCCTGCCAGTCAGTTTTGGGTTCCAAATAGCTAAATAATCGGCCGATATTGTGGTTGATCAGCGTATTGCTGTGCGTTATTAACCCATACATTTTGACCGGTTTTGCCCCGACAGAGCTTTTGATTTCGAGAGCGGTTCTGGCAAATACTACTTCTTTAAAACCATGATTGATAGAGTAGGCAATCATGTCGTAAAGCATGTTGAGGTATAGCATTTTTTCGCGTTGAATGGTCTCGTCGTACCCTAAAAAGTAAGTATCCATCGCACTTCCGTTTTTAATTAAGGTATTGAATCCGATTAGTTTTTCTTCTAAAAAATAGCCGTAAAACAGGAAATCATCTTTCATGATTTCTTTAAAAAAACTAAAGTGATTTCGGGCTAAGAAAAAAGTATTGAAAGGAGCGTTTTTGGCCACATGAAAATACAAATCGTAAATAACATCTTCATATTTTTTAATGTCGGCTAAAGACATTTTTTGCTTTACGATTCCGTCTGCTTTTTTTCGGGCCCGTTTGTACTGATCCCGATATTTTTTTGATAAAGCGCCAATATAATCCTGTTCAGATACCCAGTCTTTATGGATTTCAAAAACCATATTAGGCTGAGTTGAAAACGTGTAATTGTTTTTAAATTCGTTTTGTAAAGGAATAATTTCGGTAGCTGTAAAATCTTTTATGCTGGTAATGTGAACCTTTCTTCCGCCTGCTTTCAGGTTTTTTTTAAGCTGATTAATGGCTTTGTGCAGTGTTTTTAGAGCTATTGATGGTTTGATGTCTGAGGCAAGTACAAACGCATTTTGTCCGGTAAGCATATTGTTTCCGACAAATAGTACATGAGAGGCAAAATTTTTAAAAGCAAAATTTCGCACCGAAGTTTTCAAACATTGATCGCGTTCCCCGAACGATTCCAGTTTCTCCGTAAATAGAAATTGGGTCAGAACAATTCCGACCAGTTTACTATCGTTGAAAATTCCGATAAAATGGCATATCATATTTACCGGACAGGAGTTCTCCAGGACTTCCAGGTATTCTTTGGTTAAAAAGATATTAGCTGCCGCCAGAGAATTCCATTCCAAGGGCAGTAGTGATGCGCTATTGTATATTTCGAAAGAATAAGTTGTAGTCAAAAGAGGGAGCTAATTTCTTCAAAATTAGAGAATATTTATAAGAACTCAACTGGTTTAAGTTATTATTAAGAAAACCCGTTTGAGATTTAATTTCAAACGGGTTTGTATTTTTTAGAGTTAGGCAAATGCACAGATAATTCCGCCCATCAAAGTAAGGCAAACCGCCCAGTAACCTGCATGAATAAAGATATATTTCCACGATTTTCTTTCGAATAGGCCGTTGATTCCAATTATGGGAAAGACAAAAAAGAGTGCTGACATAAATCCGTGAAGAGTTCCGTGTTTAAAGGTGCGGTAGGCTGTTCTATAGTCATTCATAAAAGCAGCAAATGATGGTTTAGCACTGTCGACCAAAGGAGGTCCGCCCACCATTCCCAAAGCACCGGTTTGATGGATGGTAAGAGACATTAAAATTACGGTAATCATTAACGAGAAAAGATACGTAAGACCGAATATTTTAAGCATATTTCCTTTTTGTAAGTCTTCCGGAGTGAGATTGTTCTCTCTCATCCAGATGGTTCCGAATACTTTAGGGTTGTACCAGATAAAACCAACAGCCAGTGTTACGATGGCTGATAAGAATAATGCAACAGGGTTAAATTCCATAATATGAGGTTTTTAGGATTAGTTGCTCAAATTTAAACAAAAAATCTCACAAAATGTGACTTAGCTTAAAGTAGTAAAATTAGGATTAAATTAATTTTTATCAACACTTTATCGACATTATGAGCTTTATAACTATGAAATGTATAATTTTGTGGTATCAATAAATCTTGAAGTTTTGTAATGAAAAGCTTAGTCCTGTTTTTTCTGGCTTTTATTTTTTCGCCTGCTATTTATGCTGATACCGTTTCAGATAAAGAGAAAGAGGCGCTTATCAAATTGTATGAGGTAACAAACGGATCGGAATGGAAGATAAAGTGGGATTTATCACTTTCGGTAGCTACCTGGTATGGGGTAAAAGTTGAAAATGGTAAAGTCGTCGGACTTCATTTGGCCAATAATAATTTGCAGGGAAATCTGCCTGTAGAATTGTTGACTTTGGTTAATTTGGTTACGATCGATTTACACGACAATAAAATTCAGGGACAGCTTCCTTTGGAGATTGGAAAACTAAGCCAATTAGAAACTCTTGCTTTGTTTAATAATGAAATTCAGGGGCAGTTACCAGGGTCAATTTATACGATAAAGACTTTGAAAGTTTTGCTTTTAAATCAGAACAAATTGTCAGGAAGTTTGAGCAAAGAAGTAAGCAACTTTAGTGTTTTGGAAAACCTGAGTTTGTTTGATAATAATTTTGAAGGAGAAATTCCAAATGAATTAGAAAAATTAGGACATTTGTCTGAATTGAATCTTTCTTATAATAAATTTAAAGGAGGCGTTTCGAAAAATTTGATTTTATTAGATGCCTTAAATATGACGATGTTTGATGAAGAAGGAAATCCTTTTTTATTAGAAATAGCCGCTAGAAAAGAAACCACAATGGTTACCAGAAATTAATCGTGCTTATGAATGAATTTTACACTCGTTAAAAAGTGGATTAAATATATTTAGTTAATTGTTTAAAAGCCGTAATTCGTTACGGTTTTTTTACGTCTGGTCTTTACTTTTTTGGAATGAAAAATAACATTTAATTTAGTGCATTTTTTTTTCCATTACTTTTTTTTCATAAGTTTAATTCTTCAATTTGCAGCAGAAAGCAATTTAGAACATAAAAGATAATCTAACCTTTTTAATTATAAAATTATGGTAGTACAGTATCAAGGAGAACAACACGGAAAAGCAACAACATTTACAATAAGAATTATAGGAAATAATCTGTCTAAAAGCAGTTCAAATTACCAGATTGATTTATTGGTCGGGGATAAAAAACTGCCCACTTTTACTACAGGAATTCACCAGAGTTTGTCCAACTGTTTAAAAGAGATTTATTTATTCAGAAAGCACCATGGAATTACATTTGAAGCTTCGTCAGAAAAAGTAGCACCGCTTTTAGTTCCGTATGATCTGGTTTTATACAATTACAATAAATATGCATTGTTTATGGCATAGGCCGGACTTTGTTTATCGCAACAATTTAGAAAGACTGCTTTTATAGGCAGTCTTTTTTTTGTACGACTAAACTTTATCTTTTCACTCATGGCATTACTTTTTTTGCTTTTTTCAATTAAAATTTTATATTTTTTCCTTTCAGGTATTTCTGTTTCATAAATTTTATTATGTTTGCTAAATCGATTTAGCAACACTTAGAACCCTTTTGTTTATGAAGAAAATTCTTTTAACCTGCTTTTTTATTATTGTTTCTAATGCGTGGATCAATGCTCAGGAACTGAAGTCTCCCGATGGGAACCTGGTATTGACATTCCATTTAAATGCAGAGGGTACTCCGATTTATGCTCTGACCTACAAGAAAAAAGAAGTAATCAAAGAAAGCAGATTGGGTTTTATTTTAAAGTCGGATATCAAAATGAATAAAGGTTTTCAGATTGCTGGTACACAAAAACAATCAGAAGACAATTTCTGGGAACCGGTATTGGGAGAGCAGAAAAAAATTAGGAATCAGTACAATGAATTGAAAGCTGATTTGATACAAGAAAAAAGCAAACGAAAGATTTCCATTTATTTCCGTTTGTTCAATGATGGTTTGGGATTTCGATATGAGTTTCCGGTACAGGACAATTTGCGTCATTTTGTGATTCAGGAAGAAACTACCGAGTTTAATTTAACGGGGGATCATAAACTTTTTTGGATTCCGGGGGATTATGATACAAACGAGTACAGTTATACCACTTCAAAAATTTCGGAGATGCCATCTTTGATGTACAATGCCGCTCACGTTTCGATGGCAGCACAAACAACGATTAAAAATCTGGCCGCGCAAACGCCTTTGATGATGAAGACGAATGACGGACTTTATATTAATATTCACGAAGCAGCTTTAAAAAATTATCCGGCAATGTGTCTTAATGTTGATGATAAAACTTATTCGCTTAGTTCCCATTTGGTTCCTGATGCTGTTGGAAATAAAGGATACATTCAAACCGGAAGTTTTACGCCCTGGAGAACGATTGTGGTGAGTGATGATGCGCGAAATATACTGGCTTCAAAAATGATCTTAAACCTGAATGAACCCTGTGCTTTCGAAGATACTTCATGGATTAAACCGGTGAAATATATTGGGGTTTGGTGGGAATATTTTACCGGCGGAGGATCTACCTGGGCGTATTCTGACAATCAGGATGTAGTAATTGGAGCTACCGATTTTTCTAAACTGAAGCCTAATACAACACATGGAGCCAATACCAAACACGTAAAAGAATATATCGATTTTGCTTCGGCAAATGGTTTTGACGCTGTTTTGGTGGAAGGATGGAATGAGGGATGGGAAGATAATACCGCTTTTAAAAAGGAGCATATTTATAGTTTTACCAAACCTTATCCGGATTTTGATGTGAAAGATTTAAGTTTGTATGCCAAGCAGAAAGATGTGAAAATCATCATGCATCATGAGACTACCTCTTCGGCTTCAGAATATGAAAGACAACTTCCGGATGCCTTAAAGTTTATGGTTGATAATAACTATAATGCGGTAAAAACGGGCTATGTAGGACCAATTATTCCAAGAGGAGAACACCATGACGGGCAGCAAATGGTGAACCATTATACGTATGTAGCCAAGGAGGCAGCAAAGCATAAAATCATGGTAGATTCCCATGAAGCAGTTCGCCCAACGGGATTGCATCGTACCTATCCCAACTGGTTTGCGCAGGAATCGGCCAGAGGAACTGAGTTTGAGGCTATGGAAGGAATTCATCCTGATCACACTACAATTTTACCTTTTACACGTCTTATGGGTGGGCCGATGGATTATACACCGGGAATTTTTCAGGGAGATTTATCCGTATACGGCTCAAAGAAAAACAAGTTGAGTACGACACTGGCGAAGCAATTGGCGCTTTATGTAACCATGTACAGTCCGTTGCAAATGGCGGCCGATTTGCCTGAAAACTATAGGCGTTTCAAGGATGCTTTTCAGTTTATAAAAGATGTTGCACTGGACTGGGATGACAGTTATATTCTCGAAGCAGAACCGGGAGATTATATCACAATAGCCAGAAAAGCTAAAGGAAAACAAGCATGGTTTGTAGGTGGAATTACGGATGAAAATCCACGTACTGCTCTCATTGATTTTAGCTTTTTACCTGCCGGGAAATCATTTACGGCAACGATTTATGAAGACGGAAAAACAGCCGATTATAAGAGTAATCCACAATCGTACAACATTCGTAAAATGGCTGTAAATAGTAAAACGAAGTTAAAACAAAAACTAGCCGCGAGTGGCGGTTTTGCGATTTCTATAAAGTAGAAAAGAGATAGAAATAACGCACAGATGGCGCGGATTTTTTTCTGATCTTTGCGAATGGAAAATGGTTTAATCTGTGGCAAAAGAAAAAAACAAATAACCGGAGGGCGAGATTAATTCGTTCTTCTCAAAGACATAAAATAATGAGTATGAAAATTTATCCATTACAATTTGAACCAATCCTGAAAGAAAGAATCTGGGGAGGGGAGAAGCTAAAAACAATTCTGAATAAACCAATTATATCAAAAATTACAGGAGAAAGCTGGGAATTGTCTACTGTAGAAGGGGATGTAAGTATTGTTGCAAACGGAGAGTTAAAAGGACAATTGTTAACTAATTTAATAGATCAATCGCCAAATGAGATTCTGGGAACAGCTGTTTACGAACGATTTGGGAATCAGTTTCCTTTGCTTTTTAAGTATTTGGATGCAAGAGAAGACTTATCGATACAAGTTCATCCAAACGATCAGTTGGCGAAAGAACGTCATAATTCTTTTGGTAAAACCGAAATGTGGTACGTGATGCAGGCAGATGCAGATGCGAGAATTATTGTGGGTTTTAAAGAAGATTCCAGTAAAGAAGAATATTTAGAAAACTTAAATAATAACACCTTAGTTTCAATACTGGACGATGTAAAAGCCAAAGCCGGGGATGTTTTCTTTTTAGAAACAGGAACTGTTCACGCTATAGGTGCCGGTTTGGTTGTGGCAGAAATTCAGCAGACATCTGACATTACCTATCGTTTATATGATTTTGACAGAACAGATGCTCAGGGCAACAAAAGAGAACTGCATGTTGATTTGGCATTGGATGCGATTAATTACAAAAAAGTGGATACGCAGAAAAAGTATGAAACGACCTTAAACCAATCAAATGTAGTGGTCGACTGTCCTTATTTTACCACTAATTTCCTTCCGCTTGACGGAACTCTTGAAGTAAGTAAAAAAGGAGAAAACTTTACGGTTTATATGTGTACGGAAGGCCATTTTGAAATTGCCTATCAAAACGTAAATTATCAATACAAACAAGGTGATACTGTATTGATTCCTGCAGGAATGCGCGGTTATAGCTTAAAAGGAACCGCTTCAGTTTTAGAAGTATGTATCTCATAAAGAAAGTGGCGGAGACTATTTTTGTCACATTATAGGTATTTAATTAGGGTTCATGAAAATTTTACCGCTTTGAAAAATAGAGAATTGAAGAGAATTCATATTAAAAACAATAGCGATGATCAGGAACGGAAAAAATGATTAATGGAGAAAATACCTGTAAATACTGATGATTATATGT
>NZ_CAGKLC010000087.1 GCF_903469665.1 Flavobacterium sp. UGB4466
ATTCTCAATGATTTAATTAGCTGAAATGTCCAATAATCTAATAATCTAATAATCCAAAGATCTAACAATCTAAAGATCTAAAGATCTAAAGACCTAGACAGCAGTAACAATCGCTAAAAAGTCATCCGCTTTTAAAGCTGCACCACCAATTAAACCACCATCTACATCTGGTTTAGAGAAGATTTCTTTAGCATTTTCAGGTTTAACAGAACCACCGTAAAGAATAGAAACTTCATCAGCGATAGTTGCGCCAAATGCTTTACGAACAACCTCTCTGATAAATTCGTGCATTTCCTGTGCTTGCTCCGGTGAAGCCGTTTCTCCTGTTCCGATTGCCCAAACCGGCTCGTAAGCCAAAACAATCTTAGACCATGATTCTTTTGCGATCTGGAATAATCCGTCGCGCAATTGGTTTTCAACAATATTAAAGTGATTGTCAGACTGACGGTCTTTTAATTCCTCTCCAAAGCAGAAAATTACAGTCATGTCATGTTTTAGAGCAGTGTCTACTTTATTAGCAATTAAGGCATCAGTTTCGTGAAAAATAGCTCGACGCTCAGAGTGACCCAGAATTACGGTATTTACATCCACACTGGTTAGCATGTCAGCAGAAATTTCTCCTGTAAAAGCACCGCCTTCAGCCTGATGAACGTTTTGCGCTGCAACACCGATAGTGGTGTTTTTTAATTTAGCTGCTGCTGCCTGCAAGTTTACAAAAGTTGGTGCTACAATTACTTGTGCGGTAGTTTGTGCAGGTATTTTAGCGATTAATTCGTTTAATAATTCTTCAGTTTGTGCTGCGTTTTTATGCATTTTCCAGTTTCCTGCAACAATCTTTTTTCTCATTGTGGTAGTTTTTTATTTTTTGCTTTTATTTTATTCACGTTTATCATTGCAATTGCAATGCATATTGCGGTTTTTATTTTAAACCTTTTAAGTTTTCATTGATTTTGTCAAAATCTTTTTCAATGGCACGATAGAGTACAATTTTCCCGGTTTTGTCTATAATGATGTATCTCGGAATCCAGTCTAAATCAATTGCTTTTCCAAAAACACCTTTCATACCGTCGTTCATCATAAAATGATCGCCTTTTAATTCGTGTTTTTCAATTCCGGCTTTCCATTTGTCAGCAGTTTTGTCTGCAGAAAGGAATAAGTAAGAAACAGTAGGGTTATTGGCTTGTAGCTCTTTTAAATGAGGCATTGCTTTTACACAGTCGCCACACCAGGAAGCCCAAACTTCGATTAACAAAGTTTTGCCTTTGTATTTTTTTAAAATGTTTTTGAAAGCAACCTGACTATCATCGGCTGCTAATAATTTTTCAGACAAAGCTTCTTTAGAAAAACTGGTTTTCTGAGCTTGTGAGCATGAAAAAGTGATAAATGCAATAAAGATTAGCGTTATTTGTTTCATAGTGGTAAATGATTTCGAACAAAGTTAAACAAACAAATGGAATGCCAAATGGAGATTAACAAAATTTGAACATTGTTTCGTTTTATCACAAAAAAGGACGTTCAGGTTATAAAATGAGTAAAGAACGCAGTATTCTTTGATGCACTTTAAATATTGTTGTATGGTTTACAGGGTAATTTCATATTTATGATCATAACCCCTGAAAGGTATACTAAAATGTTCTTAATTGCTAAATTAAGAAGGCCAAAGATGAAACGAAAAGTAGGTTTAATATTAAAAGAGGATAAAAAAAACGAGAGACTGAGTAAGTCTCTCGTAAAATAAAACGGTACCGGAGTACAGCATTGTAGCTTTTCTTTGATTAGCATTTGGGTAGTTAAACTCAAATGTGCGTTGCAAACTACTCCAGTGTAATCAGGAAAGGACTGGTACTTTGTAAACAATATTCGGAAGAATCACCGAATTGAGGTATAATGATAAAATCGATGCTAAAAAAGTACAAATGACCTTTTTCGATGTCTGTAGGTATGGTAATGGAAAATTCAGTGTATGTAACCGAATCCACTACAGCGGCATCGCATGAATCAACAGATTCCCCTCCTTGCGAGTTTGAAAGATTACCTACTATTGTTGTAGCATCGGTTGGGTCTACCCGTATACCCTGATCTTTAATTTTTGCAGTAATAACTGTGCCATAAGGTCCCTGAATTGGGGTAAAAGAATCAATGATTACTTTTGTTTGTTCTGTTGCCATAATATGTTGTATTATAATTAATTAATAAGCAAAGTTACACAAAGAAATTAATATTGCAAGTTTTTTCTTACTTTTTTTGTTGAAAAATAGAAATGGACTTAAATTTTTGTTATTAATTGTCAGTTTGTTTTGTTTGAGGAAATCGACTGTTTTTTTAAAGACCAAACGGGTTATCCTAAAAATATAAGTGGCAAATCAAATTAAGGGATTTATCAAGAAAGTCTAAGGCACTAAGTAACAATAGAGTGAAATGATGTAATATTCGTTTTTTTTGAGTTAATTCAAACTTCAGTAAGATTTGACTTAGTAGCAATGCATAGCCATTCTTTTTATTCAGAGGCTGTTTTAAATTGATTTAATATGACTTTGTTTATTATCTGTTATGGAGTCTTTTCATGAGGCAAAAAAATAATCCGTTGGATGTAAAAAAGCTTTACATGCAACGGATTATTTCCATATCCTAAAAAGTAATAAAACCAGCTATTTTTAGATAGCAGCAGGAGTTATAATTTTAAATCATCCACATCATTGTAATGTGCTTTTTGAACCACAGTTCCATTTTGCAGTACTACAATGCTAGGATTAGCTCTTTCGATTGTTTTTAGAGTAGTGGCATCACAAAAATAGAAGTCAACATGTAAGCCGTATTGTTTTTTTGCTTTTGCAATTTCATCAGGGCCCGAAGCCGTCATTGCAATTACTTTATAACCTTTGGTTTTTGCCTCTTTGTTCAGTGTTTCTAATTTTTTCATTCCCTCAGGATTAGACAATGTTAAATCATACGTTACAAATACCAATAATTTAGGCTCTTTCAATAATTTGTCTTTGTAATCAGAATCGTCTTTAGTCATCGTAAAATCGTGAATTGGCGGCACATAACCTTCTGTAATTACTTTGTCTTTGCGGTCAACAAACGTAGCACCTTCCGGAATGTTCATCAGGTCTTTTTCTGTAAACTCTTTATCGACACCATTTACTTTGTAGATGAAAATCATTTCAACAACCGATTTTGGAGCGCCTTCCGGAATCTCCATTCCCTTCTCGATATTGCTTCCTACTTTGTACGGACGGAAATCTTTGATCGGATTGTGGTTGAGTACCCAAACCGCCATAATAACACACAAAATGATACTTACCAAAGTAAGCATATTGGTGATGAATTTGGAGAATAATGGTTTAACCAGTTTTTTATTGATGAACAGTATCAGAATAAAGAAAAGTAAAACAATATCTTTGGTGAAAGATTGCCAAGGGGTTAAGTGTAAAGCATCTCCAAAACATCCACAATCTTTTACAACGTCAAAATAAGCAGAGTAAAAGGTAAGGAAAGTGAAGAAAACGATTAACAATAACAAAGCCCAAATCGTAAGTTTTGATTTGTATCCTACCAATAACATCACCCCCAGAACTACTTCCAGAATTACTAAAAAGATGGCTAATCCTAAAGCCAATGGCTCCAGAAACGGCATGTTAAAAACAGGCTCACTGAAATACTCGGCTAATTTATAGGAGAAACCAACCGGATCGTTTAGTTTAATCAGTCCGGAAATAATAAAAAGTACTCCGACAAATAATCTGGAAAATTGGGTAATGATGTTTTTCATAAAAATAATGATTTTAAAATTTCAAAAATAAAATTCCAAATTCCAACTTTTTCAATAAAATTTTGGGATTTGGGATTTTTAAGATTGAAATTTTATTTAGTGATAGGATTTAAGATTAAAGCAAAAACAGAATAATTAATCATGTCCTGATAATTGGCATCGATGCCTTCAGATACTATAGTTTTCCCCTTATTGTCTTCGATTTGTTTTACGCGAAGTATTTTTTGCAGAATCAAATCCGTCAGGGAACTTACGCGCATGTCACGCCAGGCTTCGCCATAATCATGATTTTTGGCTTCCATTAACTCTTTGGTTCGTTTTACCTGAGCATCGTACAGTTCAGTTGCTTTTTCAACATCTAAATCAGGCTGATCAACAACTCCAAGCTCTAACTGAATCAGTGCCATGATCGAATAATTGATGATTCCAATGAATTCGCCTTTTTCATCTTCGTCTATTTTACGGACTTCATTTTCCTGCAGACTTCTGATTCTTTGTGCTTTTATAAAAATCTGATCGGTTAAGGATGGCAATCTTAATATGCGCCATGCACTGCCGTAATCTTTCATTTTATTAATAAACAAAGTACGGCAAACCGTAATTACATTATCAAATTCAAGGGAAGTATTCTTCATTTATTGCTGTATATTTGCTGAAAATTTCTTCAAAAATAGGGATAATATTGAAAAGTTTCAAGTTTCAGGTTTTCTTTGTTTCAAGTTTTTTCTAAACAAAGTGTTAATGCCGGATTTTGAAACTATAAATAAAAGTTTCAGGTTTCAGGTTTCAGGTTGACGCAGATCGTGTAGTTTTCTTAACTTGAAACCTGGGAAGAGTTTAAAAAAGTTTCAGGTTTCAGGTTTCAAGTTGATACAGATTGTGTAAGTTCCGGAACTTGAAACCTGAAACTTGAAACTTGAAACCTGAAACTTGAAACCTGAAACCTAAAACTTGAAACAAAGAAAACCTGAAACAAAAAAATAAGAACAAATGACAATTAATTGCAAAGGCCAGCTTATCGATTTATCGATTCCTAAAGTAATGGGAATTTTAAATGTGACCCCTAATTCTTTTTTTGACGGTGGAAAGTATAAAAATGAAGATGAAATAATTGATCAGGTTGGTAAAATGCTTTCTGAAGGTGCTGCATTTATTGATATTGGAGCTTATTCCAGTAAGCCGAGTGCAGAATTTGTATCAGAACAAGAGGAAATTGAACGAATTGTTCCGGCGATCGAATTGATTTTAAAACATTTCCCAAAGGCTTTATTGTCGATTGACACGTTTAGAGCCGAAGTTGCCAAAGCAAGTATCGAAAGCGGTGCAGCCATTATTAATGATATTGCGGCAGGGGAGTTAGATGATAAAATGTTTGAAGTGATTGCGCACTACAATGTGCCATACATCATGATGCACATGCGGGGCAATCCGCAAACGATGCAGAGTCTCACACAATACGACGATATTGTAAAAGAGATGTTGTTTTATTTCTCAGAAAAGGTAAAAAAAGCAAGAAGCTTTGGAATCAATGATCTCATTTTAGATCCGGGTTTTGGCTTTGCTAAAACGACCGATCAGAATTATGAAGTAATGCAAAAAATGGAGCTTTTTAATGTGTTAGAATTACCAGTTTTAGCCGGGATTTCAAGAAAATCAATGATTTATAAAACGCTTGATATAACGCCACAGGAAGCTTTAAACGGAACAACATTTTTAAATACTATTGCATTAACCAAAGGGGCAAAAATTCTTCGTGTTCACGATGTAAAAGAAGCAGTGGAATGTGTTACTTTGTTTAATAAACTGAAAGTATAAGTATTTGAATGACAACTTTATGTGGGTTTTATATTAAAAAAATAAATTATGAAATACTTTACGCTGATTCTTGCTTTCCTTCTTTTTTCCTGCGGTAAAAAAGAGGACGTTTTACTTCCAAAATCCAATGTTACGATTGTAAAAGATGTGGAAGATCTTTCACCAATTTATATCTTCTTTAAAACCGAAGGAAAAGATACCATCGCCGATGTGAACCGAAAAAGCAGCATTATTTCAACCAATTGGATTTTCAATATTGACAAGCGCCTGCCTTTAAAATTGGTCATTCCGGAAGTAATGAAATTACAAGAGAAAAAGCGAGCTGACAGTGCCCATAAAAACGAAAATGCTGAAAATTATTATTCCTACGCCGATTCGATCGGAAAGAACTTAGCTTTCCTGCCTTTCACTAAGGTGTATTACAAAATGGAAGTTGCCAACAACAGAAGCCAGTTGTATTTTAAAAAGAACGGGATGATACAATACAGCGGAAGAAAAACATATGATTTCCCTAAAAATGATTTGCCAAAGTTTTTAGACAGTTTAATCATCAATCCAAAAGCGCAGATTACTTTTTCATTTGATAAAAATATATCTTACGGAGAATATATTCAGTACAAAACTTTCCTCGAAAAATTGGAATTAAAGCAAAAATCTCTTGTTTTTATAAACAAAGAAGAAGAGTTTGTGTTTTAGCTGTAGGCTGTAGGCTGTAAGCTTTAAGCTTTAGGCAATAAGCAATAAGTTGTATTAGCTAAGAAGAGCAATTAATAATTAACAATTGATAATTATTGATGGTGATAAGGTTCGTTCCTTAAAATAGTAAATCCTCTATACAATTGTTCAATAAAAAACAAACGCACCATCTGGTGGGAAAACGTCATTAGCGAAAGCGAGATTTTGCCCTGTGCTTTGCTGTATACCGTATCTGAAAATCCATAAGGTCCACCAATTACGAAGACCAGAGTTTTGATTCCTGAATTCATTTTCTTTTGTAACTCTTCAGAAAAACCAACACTGGAGAAGTTTTTGCCGTTTTCATCCAATAGAATCAGTTGATCCGTTGGCGAGAGTTTCGACAGTATCAATTCACCTTCCTTTTCTTTTTGCTGACTTTCGGATAAATTCTTTACATTTTTGATATCCGGAATAATCTCCAAATCAAATTTGATATAAAACGACAAACGTTTAGTATAATCGTCAATTAAAGTTTGAAGCGATTTGTTGTCTGTTTTGCCAATGGCGATAAGTTTGATATTCATTGCTTATTTTTTGTTTTCAAAAACCGTTTCAAAATGTTCTACAATCGGAAAAGGTTCGTAGTAGTGGTGTAAGATCTTTTTCCATTGCAGATAAGCCTCAGAGGTTCTAAAACCCACTGTATGATCTTCAAGAGTATTCCAATCTACCAATAAAAGATATTTGTTTTCGACTTCAAGACATTTCTCTAAACGATGTCCTGAGTATCCATTTATAGAGGAAATGTATTGACTTGCTTTCGTAAAATCAGCTTCAAATTGAGAGGCCAATTCCGGTTTAACAAAAAGAAATGCAGCTTCCAGAATCATATTCATTATTATGATTTTATCCGCTTAATCTGCGAGAGTAATTTTTTTCCCGCAGATTAAGCAGATTTTTAGTGGTACTAGTTTTTAGAGAACTTCGCTTCGAAAGTTTTAAAACGGTTGTCCAGATCCTTAATCAATTGCTTCTTAACCGCTTCATCCTGAATAAAACTGTAGTTAATGCTGTTGTATACGTATTTTTTTATCGTTGCATAGGAAACATCAGGGTATCGTTTGGCTAATAAAACATATTGCTCTGTCATATTGGTCCTTAAGATTCCGGCATCGTCTGTACTAATTACAATAGGCACATTAAATTCTTTGTAAAGTGTAAACGGATGTCTGTTTTCCTTTACTTTCAAAATGAACTCGTTACTCGTTAAGTTAATCTCGATTGGAATATTTCTTTGAGCCATGTGACGCAATAAATCATAAGAATTTGCTTCATACGCAATGTCAACGCCATGTCCGATTCTGTTGGCTCCGGCGATGTGAATAGCGTCGTTGATGTGCCAGGTTAATTCTTCCGGCTGAACCAGTCCTAAAGTCAGTTCACCGGCATGAAGCGTGTATTTTACATTAGGAAACTTAGAATTACAGTATTTAAACATGACCATGTGCAGCCAGTAATCCTTCATGGAGTTTTCGCCATGTTCCGGTGAAACAATGTTTACACCTGCAACCAATTTGCTGTCGTTGGCAGAAATAAAGGCAATCGTCAGGTTTTTAAATAAATCTACAGGATCCATAAAGCGAAGGACAAAATTCTGATAGCGCATCGTAAAGCGCTCGTCGTCAATTTTCAGATCCTTGTGCAGTTTGGCAATAAAATTAGTGTTGAAGTCTGCAGCATATTTTTTGGCTTCTTTCTTTTGAAGTGATTGGTACAATTCGTCTAAAAGCTTTATAGCCGCTTTTTCATCTTTTTGAGTCGCGGCCTGACGAAGTTTTGCATTGAAATCAGCAAGGTCAGAAACATTCATATCACACGGAATCGTTGATAATTGAGTTTCGATATAACTTACATTTTCAGCCAGAGCACGTTTTTTTAATTCCAGCATTCCTTCAGCGAAATGACCCTGGATTGTTGATTCGAATTTTTGGAAAGAATCAAAAAACAAATCATCAGAAGGAACACTTACCCCGTTATAATCTTTAGCCGACCAGGTTTGCATGATTTGCTGTTCATAATAAGCCAGTTTTCCATCGTTTTTTAGAGAAGAGAACGTTTGCCAGTTGCCTATTGAAGGTTTGGTTTTAGATACCGCCATCGTTTCTGTATTCAGATAAAAATCTTCTGCAATAGCTCTTTCTAAAAGAGGTTCTGCATAAATCGATCCGGAAAAATGATGGTGTAAATCACCGCCTTTTGGCATTTGTTGGAAGAAAGCTGTGGAGAGCGCTTCGTTATTTCTTATTTTTTCTAAATAACTATCAGCCGTTTGAGAAAAGCCGATCTGTGCTATGAAAATACAGAAAAGTGTAATTATCCTTGTCATACTCTAAGTTTAAATTACATGCAAATATACGAGTTTCTGCCGAGATTTAAAAATTGATTTCGTTGTGTTGTTTTTTTACCGCCAAGAGCGCAAGGTTTTGTTATGTGCTAAATTTTATATAAACGCAAAGTTCGCAACGCTTTACCTAAAAAAACTTTTCGAACTTTGCGTAATTCTTTGCGAGCCTTGCGGTTCAAAAAAAACTTCTTAAAAGATTTAGGTTACGCTCTGCTGGAGCAGTTTTGGGAATAATTTTACCGCCAAGAGCGCAAGGTTTTGTTATGTGCTAAATTTTATATAAACGCAAAGTTCGCAACGCTTTACCTAAAAAAACTTTGCGAACTTTGCGTAATTCTTTGCGAGCCTTGCGGTTAAAAAAAACTTCTTAAAAGATTTAGGTTACGCTCTGCTGGAGCAGATTTTGGGAATAATTTTTACCGCCAAGAGCGCAAGGTTTTGTTATGTGCTAAATTTTATATAAACGCAAAGTTCGCAACGCTTTACCTAAACAACTTTGCGAGTCTTGCGGTTCAAAAAAAACTTCTTAAAAGATTTAGGTTACGCTCTGCTGGCGCAGTTTCTGGAATAATTTTACCGCCAAGAGCACAAGGTTTTGTTATGTGCTGAATTTTATATAAACACAAAGTTCGCAACGCTTTACCTAAAAAAACTTTGCGAACTTTGCGTAATTCTTTGCGAGCCTTGCGGTTAAAAAAAAAACTTAGAGCCTCAGTCCCTCAGCCTCTTTAAGAAAAAAGTACGTCGTGAATTTCCTCGACCTTATCAAAAACGCTTTTTGCAAAAGGACAAAGCGGGATAATTTTCAGGTTATTAGTTCGGGCATATTCTACAGCGGCCATGACCAGTTTTTTACCGACGCCTCTTCCGTTAAATTCCTCATTTACTTCGGTATGGTCGATGATGAATTTTGAATCACCAGCCCAGGTATAAGTCATTTTTCCGGCTTGTTTTCCGTCTTCTACAGCTTCAAAATAGCCTCTTCTTGTATCGTTTATTTGTTGAATTTCCATGATGTGTTATATTAGTGTGGTTTTTATTTCGATTGAATTTGTTAATGTTTTATGTATCGGACAGCTGTTAGCAATGGCTTCAAGACGTTGTCTTTGCTTGTCGTCGACCTCGCCGATAATTTCTATTTTTCTTGTAAACAAGGAGATTTTTTGGTCGAGATCTCTTTCAAAGTCAACTTTGATATTGATTTCGGTAACCTCCCATTGTTTGCGATTGATATACATGCGAAGTGTGATCAAAGTACAGGAGGCCAGAGAAGAGGCCAACAGTTCTGACGGACTAAATCCTAAGTTTTTGCCCCCCATTTCTTGCGGCTCATCTGCAATTACAATATTTCCGCTGGCAGATGTGATCTCCGTGCGATACAAACGGGTATCGATATGTGCTGATAGTGTATTCATAGTTATCTCATTTTAGGATCAGGTAAAGGAACAAAATCCGTTTCGCCCGGAACCTTAGGGAAAGTCTGTTCTGTCCAGTCTTTTTTAGCTTTTTCTATTCGGTTTTTATCAGAGGAAACAAAATTCCAAAAGATAAAATGTTCTTCCGGAAAGGGCTGTCCTCCAAAAATATAAACCGTTGTGTTTTCGGCTATTTCGAACTCGCATAAAGTACTGTCGTTGGTAATCAGAATTTGTTTCGGATCGTAAATGTGTTCACCGCTTTTAATACTTCCTTCCAGAATGTATAAACCGCTTTCGCCAAAAAGATCCTTTCCAATGTTGATTTTTCGGACTTCGGTGCTTTTGATTTCAATAAAATAAAGCGGACTATACACAGGAACAGGTGATTTTTTACCAAATGCTTCTCCCGCGATTAATTTATACGAAACGCCATCTTCTTCCCAGCTCGGAATATCACTGGCTTCTACATGCGTAAAGTTAGGATCCATTTCTTCCAGTTCTTTAGGTAATGCCACCCAAATTTGAAGACCGTGAAGCATCTTGTCAGAATGTCTTAAATATTCAGGAGTCCGCTCTGAATGTACGATCCCTTTTCCGGCTGTCATCCAGTTTACGGCACCGGGTTTTATTTCCAGTTCGGTACCCAGACTGTCGCGATGCATAATGCTGCCTTCAAATAAAAAAGTCAAAGTAGAAAGTCCGATATGCGGATGTGGAGGAACATCCATATTTTGATACTGATTTAAATGTGCGGGACCCATATGGTCGATAAATACAAAAGGACCAACGGCTCTTTTTTCACGGAAAGGCAATAGACGACCTACCATAAAATTACCAATATTGGCAGCGCGTTCTTCGATGATTAAACTGATATTTGACATGTTCTTTGTTTTAGTTGAAAGCAAAATTACAGCTGTAGTCACAATCTGTAACTTAATTTAGATTAAGAAAGTTTGTTTTTGGTATTCTTTATAAAAGTAAGGAATAGAATTAAAAAGATTTGATTTGAATTGAAAAAGAACACCAATTTTCACGAACTAATTTTGTGTTATGATTGAACTCATAGAAACATAGAATCCTAAATAGGATGCGGAGGAAGATTCAAGAAAATCAAGATTTTTTCACAAAATGATGAGTCTTATTTAAAATGACTTTATAGGTACAATCAAAAACTATGTTTCTATGTGTTTAAAAATTTACTCAATCAATTTGTGTTAATTGGTGTGATTAGCGTTCTTGTTTTAATCATTCAATCAATTCAAACTCCAATGTTTCACTCTCAGTGCCATTAATGATAATAGACAACTGATGTTTTCCGGTATGAAAAACACGTGTTGTAATGATTTTAAATGACTGATTTCGCTCTACTTTAATGGTTTCATTTGGGAGATAAATCTTCTCACTAATTTTAAAGACTTTTTTTGCCAGATGCCCTTTCGCTTTTCTATAGTGAACAGCATATTCTAAACGAATCGTTTTCGGCTCATTATTTTTATTGTTCAGATGAAATTGAAACTGCAGATAGTCTCCAATTTTTACAATTGGTGTCTTGATTTCAAAAGAAGAAAGTTCAATATTAGCATTGTTCAGACCATAATGATTCAGAATTTCAGGATGTCCCTGTTTTAATAAAGTACGACAGCCGTGTTTGATGATTCCATCTGTTTCTTTGCTATGACCTTGCCATTTACAGGCAATTTCCAAGACGATTTGCGGATTGTCTTTTACGATATCGTTCAGGTTATTGGCGACACTTCGACGCACATATTCCGAAGGATCGTTTTTTAAATTCTCTAAAATTGGCAGAATAGAGTCAGGGTCTTTTTTTAAGTACGGAATCGCCATTGCCCAGGGTAATCTTGGTCGGCTACCTTCACTGGCCAATCTGCGAACATGATGATTTTTATGCAGAGACCATTTGGTCATTTCATCAATCATCTGTTCTTTGTATTTTAGAATAAAAGGACGAACAGCAAATTCGCAGCTTATAAATTGCGTGATAGAAACAAAGGCTTTCGCTGAAGTTTTAAAATCATCCAAGCCGTACATTTCAATATAATCGGCAAAAAATATAAATGCCAGATTGCTATCGGTAAAACTGTTTTTCTTTAAGCTTTCAATGATCTTGTCCAGTAAAGAAACAGCTTCCGGGAAATTTTCAGGCATAAATTGATGTAAAACAACCGTGGTGTGTTTCATGCGGTCTTTCCATTCTTTTTGGCTAAAATCGCCTTCGTAAATGGCTGCAATGAATTTTTGTTTGTCAAATGTTGGGTGTACTTCAGTAACAGCTTGACCAAATTGTTCGTAGAAAGAAACGGAGTAAATGTCTTTAATTAATCCCATGATTTTGTTTGAATGAACCTCAAAGATATTTAATGTTTGTTAATTATTGGAGCTGGTAAAAGATTAAGTTTAGTTAAGAGTTTAATCTTTATTTTCCTCAATCTTCGGCTAATTTTTCAATTTTAAAATCAAAGCGAAGCTTTTAAATCCACAAAATATGTCCTACTTTAGCATCATATAAAAATTTTAGGAAAATGATTAGCGAAGAACAGTTTCAAAGCGAATTACAATTATTAATCAGCAATGCAATTCGGGAAGATGTAGGTACGGGAGATTACAGTTCACTGGCTTGTATTCCGGACACGGCACATGGGCAGGCTAAATTACTGGTAAAAGACCAGGGAATTATTGCCGGTGTTGCATTGGCGAAAATGATTTTTGAATACGTAGATCCGAAATTAAAAATGAAAGTTTTTATAGAAGACGGAACTCATGTAGAATATGGTGATGTAGTTTTTGAAGTTTCAGGAAGTTCTCAGTCTATTTTAAAAGCAGAGAGAGTGGTTTTGAATAGTATGCAGCGTATGTCGGCCATTGCGACCAAAACAGATCAGTATGTGCAGCTATTGGACGGAACCGGAGCTAAAATATTAGATACCCGTAAAACGACTCCAAATTTCAGAGTTGCTGAAAAATGGGCTGTCAAGATTGGAGGAGGAGAAAACCATCGTTTTGCATTGTACGATATGGTCATGCTGAAAGACAATCATATTGATTTTGCAGGAGGAATTACATTGGCAATCAAGAAAACCAAAGAGTATTTAAAAGAGAATAATTTAGATTTGAAAATTATTGTCGAGGCCAGAAATTTAGATGAGATTCGCGAAATTTTATTAAGTGAAGGCGTTCACAGAATTCTAATCGATAATTTTAATTACGAAGACACTAAAACAGCAGTGCAATTAATAGGCAATAAATGCCAGACGGAATCTTCGGGCAATATTAATGAAAAAACAATTCGTGAATACGGACTCTGCGGTGTCGATTACATTTCATCAGGAGCACTTACGCACTCTGTTTATAACATGGATTTAAGTTTGAAGGCTTTTTAATTAAGTTGTGAGTTATGAGTTGTGAGTTGTGGAATGTGAGTAAAGAAAGATACAGTTTATATGAATCTAATATCCAGTAATCTAAGAATTAAAAAATCTAACAATCTAATATCTAAAGATCTAAAAATCTAAAATAATATGTCAAAAGAGATAGAAGAGCGGATTGAGAAAGTTCCTGTGGTGCGATCTGTAGTTCGTTTTTTCAAGAGAATAAAATTACCCTGGCTTGAAGGTTTTTCGTTATATGATTTGCTTGAAATGTATACCATCGGTATTATTGAAGGAGCATTTTCGTATCATGCGAGTGCTGTTTCGTTCAGCTTCTTTATGGCTTTATTTCCTTTTGCATTATTTATTTTAAACTTAATTCCCTTTATTCCTATTGAAGGATTTCAGCAGGACTTTTTGCAGTTTGTGCAACAGGGAGTTCCTCCGAATACCTATGAGGCGATCAGTAAGATTATAAGTGATATTTTAAACAACAGTCACTCCGGTTTATTGTCGTCGGGATTTTTGCTTTCGATATTTTTAATGGCAAATGGTATTAACGGTATTCTGAGCGGTTTCGAATCCTCGAAACATGTCTTTGATAAACGCGGTTTTCTGAATCAGTATCTGGTGGCGCTGGCAATTTCACTCATCATGACGATTATATTGTTTGTAACAGTAGCAACAATTGTTGTTTTTGAGGTATTCATTCAAAAAACAATCATTCAGGATGTGTTAAGCGATCGCATTCCGTTGATTATTTTGGGGCGATATTTGTTCGTTGTTTTAATGATTCTGATAACCTCTTCACTATTATTGCGTTATGGTACGAGGCAATATAACAAAGTGCCTTTTATAAGTATTGGGTCTGTTTTTACAACTATTTTAATTGTGATATCCTCATTCTTTTTTGGGATTTGGGTTATAAAATTCTCAAAATATAACGAACTTTATGGTTCGATAGGTACATTATTAATTCTAATGTTTTATATTTGGATAAACTGTATGATTCTGCTTTTGGGATTTGAATTGAATGCCTCTATCAGAAAATTAAAACAAAAAAAAAATAAATAAGATGAAAAATTGGATGTTAACGATTGGTGTTTTTTTTCTAACATTAGGCACGATTCAGGGCCAGGGTGTAATTGGAAAATGGAAAACAGTTGATGATGAAACCGGTGAAGCTAAATCGATTGTAGAGATTTATGAAAAATCCGGTAAAGTGTATGGCAAAATTGTAGAAATACTTCGCGAAAACCACAAAAAGGATTTATGTACTAAATGTGACGGAGCAGATAAAAACAAACCAATTTTGGGTATGGTGATCATCAACGGACTTAAAAAAGACGGTTCTGAATACAGTGGAGGAACTATTTTAGATCCAACAAGCGGAAAAAAATACAAATGTTATATCGCATTAGAATCAGCAGATAAACTAAAACTTCGTGGTTATGTTGGTATTTCTATCATGGGAAGAACACAATACTGGAGCAGAGTGAAGAATTAATTTTATAAAAAATAATAAAATGCGAAAATTAGCATTGATAGCTTTATTTCTGGTACAGCTATCCCATAGTTTTGCACAATCTAAGAATTCGCCATTACAAATAAGTCATCTTACGGGTGACTTTTATGTTTATAAGACGTTTCACGATTATAAAGGTACGCTGATTTCGGCCAATGCCATGTATTTGGTTACAGATAAAGGAGTTGTCCTGTTTGACGCGCCTTGGGACAAAACACAATTTCAGCCTTTGCTGGACAGTATTAAAGCAAGACATCATAAAGAAGTTGTGATGCACTTTGCCACGCACTCCCATGAAGACAGGGCGGGTGGTTTGGATTTCTACCGTAAAAAAGGAATTAAAACCTATACGATAAAAGCAACAGATCAGATTCTGGAGAAAAATAAGGAAGCAAGAGCTGAGTTTGTTATTCCGGATGACACCTTGTTTACAGTGGGTAAATATACTTTTGAAGTGTATTACCCGGGAAAAGGACACGCGTCAGATAATATTGTGGTTTGGTTCAATAAGCAAAAAGTACTTTATGGAGGTTGTTTTGTTAAAAGTGTGGAAGCAAAAGATTTGGGCTATCTTGGAGATGCAGATGTTAAAGAATGGCAGAAATCTATTCTGAAAGTACAGTCGAAGTTTAAAAACCCAAAATACATTGTTACGGGTCATGATGATTTGAAAGATTTGACTTCTTTGAAGCATACACTAAAACTGGTTAAGGAATACAATGCAGCAAAGCCTTCTGGTAAGTAATACTCTATTGTTCTGAATCAAAAGTAAATTTATTTTTATGATTTGGTTGGAAAGAAGTTGGTTTAAGGTCCATCTTCCGTTATAAATGTTATAAAATATCCACATGTTTTTTATCGAAGTCGTTTTACCGCTTTCATTAGCTAAAACTTTTACCTATCGTGTTTCTGAGGCTGAATTCCATTTTATTAAAAAAGGAATGCGGGTTGCGGTACCATTTGGTAAAAATAAAATTTATACGGCATTGGTTATTGAGTTGCATCAAAATGAACCGGGTTTGTATGAAGCCAAGGAAATTCATCAGATATTAGATGAAAAACCTATTGCGACCGAAGTTCAGATCAAGCACTGGCTTTGGGTGGCGAATTATTATATGTGTGCTATCGGTGATGTCTATCGAGGAGCTTTTCCAAGTGGCCTGTTGTTAGAGAGTGAAACGGTTGTTTCGTATAAAACTGATGCGGAGGTAAATCAGGACGAACTTTCTGATGATGAATATTTAGTCTATGAAGCCCTGCAGCAGCAAAGTTCTTTAAGAATTCAGGAAATTATTTCGATGCTGAATAAGAAAAATATTCTTCCTGTTCTTCAAAAAATGATTGCCCGAAATATTATTGTTCTAGAAGAAGAAATTAAAGAAGGATACAAACCAAAACTGGTTCGATATGTGAAGCTGCATGCTAAATATGAATCCGATAATGGTTTAGGAGAATTGCTGGAAGTTCTAAAAAATGCCAATAAGCAAAAGGAATTGGTGCTGGCGTATTTTCAAATTATGGCCTCTGAAAAGAAACCAATCACTGTGAAAAAGTTGGTTGAGGTTTCAAATTCTACTTCGGCTGCCGTAAAAGCTCTGATTGATAAAGAGATTTTTGAGGAGTATCTTTTACAGCAGGATAGAGTTTTGTTTACAGGGCGAACAACAGACGATCAATTGTTGTTAAGTGAAGCGCAGACTAGAGCTTTTACAGCTATTAAAGAGAGTCTCTCGGAGAAAGAAGTATGTTTACTGCATGGAGTTACCTCAAGTGGTAAAACAGAGATTTATATCAAACTGATTGAAGAATATCTGGAAACGGGAAGACAGGTTCTTTATTTGCTGCCCGAAATCGCTTTAACGACACAATTAGTTTCAAGATTAAGACTTTATTTTGGTGATAAAGTAGCTGTTTTTCATTCTAAATACAGTAATAATGAAAGAGTTGAGGTTTGGAAGCAGACTCTTGAAAATTCGGAGAAAGCGCAAATTGTAATAGGAGCAAGGTCGGCTCTGTTTTTGCCTTTTGACAATTTAGGTTTGTTGATTGTAGACGAAGAGCACGAACAGACTTTTAAGCAAACCGATCCTGCGCCACGTTATCATGCCAGAGATGCGGCAATTGTTTTGGCTAATTTTCATAAAGCAAAAGTATTGTTGGGCTCGGCGACACCAAGTATTGAAACCTATTTTAATGCACAAGCCGATAAGTATGGTTTGGTGTCGCTTACGGAGCGTTATAATAATGTACGAATGCCTGAAATTCTTTTAGTGGATTTGAAAGACAAGCATTTCAGAAAAAAAATGACCGGACATTTTAGTGATCTTTTAATAGAAGAAATAGGAGAGGCTTTGTCTTTGGGAGAGCAAATTATTTTGTTCCAGAACCGACGAGGATATTCACCTATAATAGAATGTATGACCTGTGGTCATGTACCGCATTGCCAGCAGTGTGATGTGAGTCTGACTTTTCACAAACATAAAAATCAGTTGCGTTGTCACTATTGTGGTTATTCGATTGCAAAACCAACACATTGTCATAGCTGTTCGAGTATCGATTTGACGACTAAAGGATTCGGTACAGAACAAATCGAACAGGAGCTGGTTACACTTTTTCCCAAAGCCAAAACCGGTCGAATGGATCAGGATACGACTCGTGGTAAATTTGGTTTCGAAAAAATAATAGATTCCTTTAAAAATCGTGAAATTGATATTTTGGTCGGTACGCAAATGCTGGCGAAAGGACTGGATTTTGATAATGTAAGTTTGGTTGGAATTATGAATGCGGATAATATGCTGCATCATCCCGATTTTAGGGCCTTTGAACGGAGTTATCAAATGATGACACAAGTTGCGGGGAGAGCCGGTAGATCTGAAAAACAAGGGAAAGTCGTGATTCAAACCTATAATCCGAATCACAATACGATTCAGCAGGTGACCAACCATAATTATATAGGTATGTATAAGGAGCAATTGTATGATCGCCAGATTTACAGATATCCGCCTTATTTCAGAATTATAAAACTGACTTTAAAGCATCGTGATTTCGATAAATTAAAGGAGGGTTCGGTGTGGCTGTATCAGGTTTTGAGTCAAAATTTGAATATGCCGGTACTGGGGCCGGAAGAACCAGCGATCAGCAGGATCAGAAATGAGTATATCCGAACGATTTTGATTAAGATTCCGCAGAACCAGCATTTGGTTAATACGAAAAAAACTATTCAGAAGATGCTGAATAGTTTTGAGGCTGTTGCTCAGTACAGAGCTATAAAAGTTATTGCTAATGTTGACTTCTATTAAATTAAGAAGAAGTGGAGAGTGCTTTTACCAGATCTTCTTTTTTGTTTCGGCTAAGAGGGATTTTGGTAATGCCAATCTCAGCAAATTTACTGTTAAAGCGTTCTACTTTATCAATGTTAATAATATAGGATTTGTGCACACGAATGAACTTGTCTTTTGAAAGATCGTTTTCAAAAGATTTCATGGTCGAGAGCACCAGATTACTGTCGTCTTCGGTAACCACTCTCACATAATCACCAAAAGCTTCAATCCATTTGATTTTTGCAGTGAATATTTTGAGTTTTTTCAGATTACTTTTGATAAATATATGTTCGCCTTCTTCTTCTTTGATGTCCTTTTTTAGTAAATGCATGTCAATGGCTCTTTTTACAGAGGCATTAAAACGATCTACCGCAATAGGTTTCTGAAGGTAATCTGTAGCGTCGTAATCGAAAGCTTTTAAAGCATATTCTGCTTTAGAAGTAATAAATATAATTTGTGGCTTAGATTTTAGTCCGTCAAGAAAATCAAACCCATTAATAACGGGCATTTCTATATCAAGAAAAATTAAGTCAATATTATTTAGAGAGATACAGCTTTTTGCCTCTATTGCATTTGAAAAATCCCCGATTAAATGCAAACCTGGGTGATTATTAACTAATTTTGCAATAATAGTTCTTTGTATAGAACTATCA
>NZ_CAGKLC010000088.1:0-12436 GCF_903469665.1 Flavobacterium sp. UGB4466
TTGAATGAAATAAGAAGAGGGACTTTCAGTCCCTCGTAAAACAAACCTCTGCACTTTCAGTGCAGAGTGGTTTAGTTAGCAGTTTTTCATTTGGTAAAGTACCAAGTGTTACTATTTTATCTACACCTGGGTATGATTCTCCCAGCCAACCGCTATTTTGGAGTCTATTAGGCATTTCGGAATTCAATGAAAAGAATCGGATTTTATCAATTCTGTTTTTTTCATCATATTGGTAAGAACTAATCTTTACGATGCCATTATTATAGTCAATCCTTGCTTTTTTATCAATCAGCCCTTTTGGATTGTAGTAATTTCTTATATAGAAAGTGGTGTCTGTTTTCTCTTTATTGTATCGTATGTTAGTTATAGTCACGACTTGACCATCCGGGTTAAAATTGTAAATATAATTTATCCCATTTTCGTCATTATTTTTTAGAACAATACTTTTTACCTTATGGTTCTTCATAAAAGAGGAATTGAAAGGAAAGACTGTTTTTGTAAAATAAATTTCTTCCTCAAAAGGCATGACAATGTAAAAAGGTTTTACCTGTGCTTCACCATTAAAGATGATACAGCAGATAAAAATGCTGGTTAAAAATGAAATAAGTTTGTATTTTGAGTATAACATTTTTTGCGAAATTCAAGAATAGTAACTTTATTTAAGGTCTTGTTATTAGCAAATGTATTCTATATTTATTTAGCATTAATAGCCCCCTTATAAACTTAACAATATAAAAAATAGTTATATAGGGGGAGGTTTTATAGTTTCAGATGTTTAATATATTCGAACCTAGGCTTCCGAAGGTCTTTATTTGATTGAATTTTTAATAGTTAAAAAAACATGGTGCCATGATTTTGTCACAAAAATAAAAATGGACAAAATTGTGATGAATAGCACTTAACGGCCTTAGCTTTTTGTGGCAAAATTGGAGGCAACTCCAAATCTTTTTTGCTGTGATTTTGCCACAAAACTTATGCAGTATAAAAACTGTATTAGTTGCCTTAGCTTTTTATAACAGAGAAGGTATCAAGTCCACAAGGTTGAACGTATACTTTTCCCATGATAAATTAATATATCTTATAACATTAGTAAACTTTCGTTATCATTTCATTTATAGGCAAGCGAACTTTTTTCATAGTTGCCATGTAGTCTTTTTCCAAATCACGGTATCCTAATGCAAGTATAACTGCGGAATGCAGCCCTTTCTCTTTCAAACCCAAAACGGCATCGATAATAGAAGCATTAAATCCTTCGATAGGAGTGGCATCCACTTTCAATTCTGCTGCAGCAATAAGTGCCGTTCCTAGTGCAATATAAGCCTGTTTGGCAGCCCAAAGTGCTTTTTGCTCTGCGTTGATAGTGCTAAAATAGGAATGCAATCCATTTCTAAATCCTGATAAGGCACCAGCATCAAGACCTCTTTGCTTTTCTGTCATTGCTATGTAATTGTCAATGTAAGTCGAAGACATGTCAGTGAATGCAGCAAAAACCAACAAATGAGAGCAAGAGTGAATCTGTCCATTATACGAATCAGCACCTAATTTCTTTTGAATTTCCGGATTGCTTACAACAAAGACACGGTAAGATTGCAGACCACAAGAAGATGCTGAAAGATTTATAGCCTCTAAGATCTGATCGACCTTCTCTTCTGTTACTTTAATGTTATTGTAAGCTTTTGTGGCGTAGCGCCATTTTAAATTTTCTATCAAATTCATTGCTATATCTATCTTAATTTTTGGCAAATATAAATGATATTGTTTTCTTTTTCGAGTTTTTGAAGCGCTCTGGGAAACTCCAAATCACTCATCTTAGGTCACTAAAGAATAATTATCTGTTTCTCTTCATTTTGATGCATTTTTAAAGATTAATAATCTTTAAAAATGCATCAAAAAAGAATGATTAACTGATTTTGTGTGTAAATAAAAATATTTAATCTTTTATCTTCAAATTTGCAGGGTAAAAAAACTAAATAGTATCATCAGATGAAAGTAAACATACAAGAAGATAGGGGAATAAACGAAAAGCAGAATATTGAAAACACCCAGAATACAATCAAGAATGGTTTTGCATTCACACTAAAGAGCACTTGTTTAGATGAAAATTATCACCCCTCAAGTGAAACGCGGTTGACAACCAATTTTGCAAACCTGGCTAGAGGAGGTAATCGCCAACAAAACTTACGTAATGCATTAAATATGATTAACAATCGATTCAATGCATTGGCTCATCTGGATAATCCAAAAGCGGATCGTTACCTTGTAGAACTTGAAATCATTACTGTAACGATGCGTATTGATGATCAGAATGGTAGTAGCAATCTGCCGTTGATTGAGGTTTTAAAAACGAATATTTTTGACCGCAAGACTAGTCAGCGTATCGAAGGTATTGCCGGAAATAATTTTTCGTCTTATGTTCGTGATTATGATTTTAGTATTTTATTGATCGAGCACAATAGAAATAAACCTAATTTTTGTATTCCTGAAAACTTTGGTGATTTGCACGGAAAACTTTATAAGTGCTTTGTGGGTTCCGCCACTTATAAAGAGCACTTTAAGAAGTCACCGATTATTTGCCTAAGTGTATCGAGCAACAAAACGTATACTCGGACTGAGTATCAGCATCCGGTTCTGGGTTTTGAGTATTTGCAGGATCAGTATTCTATTACGGATGGATATTTCTCTAAAATGGGCTTGAAGGTTCGTTTTTTCATGCCTTTGAATAGTGTTGCACCAATGGCTTTTTATCATTCAGGAGATCTGCTTGCGGATTATACGGATCTTGGATTAATCAGCTCAATCAGCACCATGGAGACTTTCCAGAAGATTTATCGCCCTGAAATTTACAATGCAAATTCAGTGGCCGGGGAAATCTATCAACCTAGTCTTAAACACGAAGATTATTCACTGACTCGCGTAGATTATGACCGCGAAGAGCGCAGCCAATTGGCTGTTGAACAGGGTAAATATGCAGAAGAGCATTTCATTAAGCCTTACAAAAGTCTCCTGGAACAATGGTCTGCTAATTTTACCCTTTAATTGATTACAACGCATTAAAATTATATTATTATGAAGAAATTATTATTACCTACCTCTATTGTTGGAAGTTTACCAAAACCTGCCTGGCTAGCACCACCCGAAAAACTTTGGTCACCATGGAAATTAGAAGGCGATCAGCTGCTTGAAGGGAAACAAGATGCTTTACGCATTTCTCTGCAGGAGCAGCAATTGGCAGATCTGGATATCATTTGTGACGGCGAGCAGACGCGCCAGCATTTTGTAACGACTTTTATCGAGCATTTGAGCGGTGTAGATTTTGAAAACCGTAAAACAGTAAAAATCCGTAACCGTTATGACGCGAGTGTTCCAGTGGTAGTAGGCGAGGTTGCACGTCAAAAAGCAGTTTTTGTTGAAGATGCTAAATTTTTACGTAAACAGACTAATAAGCCTATAAAGTGGGCGTTGCCAGGCCCGCTGACAATGGTAGATACCTTGTACGACGACCATTATAAAAGCCGGGAAAAATTGGCGTGGGAATTTGCGAAAGCACTCAATGAAGAAGCAAGAGAACTTCAAGACGCAGGAGTAGACATTATCCAGTTTGATGAACCTGCATTTAATGTGTTCTTTGATGAAGTAAACGATTGGGGAATGGCGGCATTAGAAAGAGCCATTGAAGGTTTACACTGTCAAACTGCGGTTCATATTTGCTATGGTTATGGAATACAGGCAAATACCGATTGGAAAAAGACATTAGGTTCAGAGTGGCGACAATACGAAGAAATTTTTCCGAAAATTCAAAAATCTAAAATTGATGTGGTGTCTTTAGAATGTCACAACTCCAATGTGCCTTTAAATTTAATGGAACTTGTT
Organism: Flavobacterium sp. UGB4466; assembly: GCF_903469665.1. Lineage (GTDB taxonomy): Bacteria > Bacteroidota > Bacteroidia > Flavobacteriales > Flavobacteriaceae > Flavobacterium > Flavobacterium lipolyticum. The sequence goes on from NZ_CAGKLC010000088.1 coordinate 3,871, forward strand.
CGCGGTAAAAAAGTAATGGTCGGTGCCATTGATGTAGCAACCAACACTATCGAAACACCAGAAGAAGTAGCTGCGACCCTGCGTAAAGCTCTTGAGTTTGTAGATGCCGAAAATCTTTACCCTTCTACAAACTGCGGTATGGCGCCGCTATCTCGAAACATAGCCAGAGGTAAGTTAAATGCTTTAAGCGCAGGAGCAGAAATTATACGCAAAGAACTTGGGATTTAGTCTCAATTTATTAATTTGAATAGGATTTCCTTGTTTGAAGCCTGCTGTCCGTAGAATTTAACAGAGCGACTCTGCGGACAACTAAATGAATCTAGAGAATCCACGTTTATAGGCGTAAGATATTTTTGTAATCTTGACTCTACGGAGGAATAATATTTAAAACACATTGAAGAAATTATTAGAAGTATTAAAAAAAGCAGGTTTCGACGGTTTCCTGTTCATGATAGCCACCATGATTCTGATGGCTTATTTTTTGCCACATCCAGGTATGGTCAAAGAACCTGTTTCGTTGGAGGAGATTGCCAATGCAGGCGTTTCCTTGATTTTCTTGTTTTATGGCATGCGACTGAGTGTTGAGAAACTAAAAGCAGGACTTTCCAATTGGAAAATGCACATTGTCGTTCAGTTGACAACTTTTTTATTTTTTCCGCTCATCGTTTTGGCATTTCGCCCGTTGTTTGTCAATAACGGCTTCGAGCTGCTTTGGCTGGGTGTATTTTTTCTGGCAGCTTTACCATCTACAGTATCCTCTTCGGTAGTCATGGTTTCCATCGCCAAGGGAAACATTCCCGCAGCCATTTTCAATGCGAGTATTTCCAGTTTGATCGGAGTAGTGGTTACGCCGCTTTGGGTTGGGCTGTTTATAGCTTCTGCGACAGGCGATTTTGATGTTACTCAAATCGTCATAAAGTTGATTCTGCAAGTCTTGCTGCCTGTTATCATCGGCATATGCCTCAATTCCCGTTTCGGCGCCATTGCCGAAAAATACAAGAAACAGCTCAAATATTTCGATCAGTCAGTTATTCTAACGATTATTTACACATCGTTTTGCAAGTCATTTTCCGAACATCTTTTTGAAGGCTTCACCGCCCTTGAGCTTGCTGGACTCGCTGCAGGGATGATGGCGTTGTTTTTTGCCGTATTCTTTTGTGTTGGACTACTCAGCCGTCTGCTTGGTTTTTCAGATGAAGACCGTATTACTGTTTTATTCTGCGGGTCAAAAAAGTCATTGGTACACGGCACCGTTATGTCAAAAGTACTTTTTCAGCACAGTACCATCACCGGCATCGTATTGCTGCCGCTCATGCTTTACCATGCTTTGCAATTGATTGCCGCCAGTATCATCGCTCAGGGTATGGCTCGACGAAAAGAAGTATAATGTTTATTTATGGTGTGGCCCTTTATCTTTTTTCGATAGAGGGCACCAAGGATAACGATTCCTGCTATAAAATAGTGTGTTTTAGATTTTTATACTGTTAAAACAAGTTTTTCAGTATGTTATGTTTTTAACTTCTATGAAATAAGATTTTTGTGTTGTTTTTGGTTACATTTGAAGAATTTTATTCTGATTTAAGAATAAATTAAAACCTGTTTAAAATAAAATATTCTATGGAACAAATAGACGATATTGATCTTCAGTTATTAAATATACTACACGATAATTCTAAATACACTGTAAAAGAGCTTGCTAAAATGGTAAATCTTTCGCCATCGCCTGTTTTTGAGCGGATTAAAAGATTGGAAAACAGCGGATATATTAAAAAATATATTGCCCTGCTTGATGCAGAAAAATTAAATAGAGGTTTCATTGTTTTTTGTAATATCAAACTTAAACAGCACGATCGTAATATCGGCCATCAATTTGTTAGTGATATTATGAAAATAGAAGAAGTTGTGGAATGTTACAATATTTCAGGAGATTACGATTTTTTAATGAAAGTTTCTGCCAAAGATATGAAGCATTATCAGGATTTTGTGTTTAATAAATTAGGATCGGTTGAAAGTATCGGAAGTACCCAAAGTACCTTTGTTATGTCGGAGATAAAAAATATGTATGGATAGTTCCGCGATGGCTTATTTATTTGAAATTCGCCTTAGCTTTTGTGACAGAAAATGTATTAAGTCCATTATGTTTAAATTTGATTTAATTCTTTCGTTATTGTAATACAATATTGATCTGTTTTTTTAGTTGTTGTACTGATAATTTCGAATCAAACAGTATAATAAAAAAACGACGCAGAATACCTTCCGCGTCGTTCCATTCATTTCTATTTAATTGATTTAGATACCTTCCACCATCAAACGAGTGTCTGGTAAATTTTTCAATGGCTGTATTTTAATCTCTGGTTTTGCCATTCTCGAAATTGCATTTAATGCAGCTGCAATAGCGCCTTCTTGCCAACCAGGAAGGGAGGAAATTTGATCACCAACAATAAAAAAGTTAGCATTGCTCGCATTTTTTGTGTTCGGATCTATAATTCCGGATCCTTGTGCAATAGCGTTAAATTGTTTCGTTGAGTAGTTCGCATCTCCAACGGCTTGCCAATATGCCCATCCCCCCTTGATATTTGGCATATTTTGCCAAGCTATGGCAACGCCTTCTTCCAGGCCTTCGGCAAATTTATTACCGAATTTACTGGCATCATTTCGTGCTTTGGTAAGTCGCTCATTAACGGGTAATTTTCCCCAATCGTGTGCTACTTTATCAAAATTATAAGCGCCTGTGAGCACGCCTTTTTCGTCTTGATACGCCGTAGATGGATACCAAATTTGTTGAATTTCATTGTCTGTCCAAGAGATTCCTCCAAAAATAGGTACAACTCCTACTTCGGATTTTTCAACTGCCATTGTCTTGAGATTTATTGGGCTTCCTTGCCATAAAGATCGATTTGCCTGCCAGCCCACTTTGGAGGTACAGGCTAAAAAACGCGGAACGTATCCGTCTTCTCGCGGTTCATAACCTGGAGCTTGTGTTGGTTCAAATTGTGCCACAAAAACGGCTTCTAATGCATCTTTAAATTCAGGTTCAAGTCCCGAATTTAGGAGATCAGAGTCTAGAATGTTTTTCAAAAAAGGCATCGCGAGGTTGCAAACACAATAATCAGCTTCGTAATAGATCGGTTCTTCTGTTCCAACTTGTCCAACCGAAATGATGTACTTCTCTTTAGTTGAGTCCCATTTTATTTTTTTTACAGGACTATTCAAAAGAATATTTCCTCCCAAAGCTGCCACTTGTTGAGCAAAAGCGTGTTGCACCTGATCCATTCCTCCAACGGGTTGAAATAAAGTAGGTTGCCAAAGAAAATCTGTAGGCTGATAGAATTTTGTACCTTCCCAAAATTTTGATTCGAGCAATTTATCAAAACTCAAAACATCGGCTACAATTCCAGCCGCAACACCAGGTAAAACTTCATATCCAGCGCGTGTTTTTCCATCCTCGAAGCCGGGTGATCCAGCTGTTGCGCTATAGGTTCCATCTGCATCCAGCTCTCCGAAACTGATCATCAAGCTTTGTAATTCTTCAACGCGTGTATTAAGATTACTTTCACTAATTCCCACTTGTGAATTGCGAAGTAATTCTTCCGCATTTTTGTATACCATGTGCGCCAACCAACCTCTTGTATTATGATCCAAACGACGGTAAACCATAGGTTCACCTCCAAAACTTTCGTCCTTTTGAACCAAATTAGATTCAGAGTTCATCACATATATTTCAACGTCTACCGAAAAACGTTTTAAGTAAGAAAGGAGTCGTTTGTGACTGCTTGGAATACGACCAGGACCTGCATTAAGGTAAGGTTCTGAGTCTCCCACCGGGCGTTTAAATCGAACAACTTGAGGTTCTCCAGGTTTTGAATCGAACAAATCACTGTTTGCATCTTCAATGAGTGTATCCCCTGTGCGTAAGCTCATGCAGCGTCCTCCCGTTTTATGAGATGCTTCCAGAATGGTTACTTTTGCACCAGACTCCTGAGCGAGTAGTTCATACGCGGTGGTAAGTCCCCCAACGCCAGACCCGATGATTATAACCTCTTTTCCTTCTAGTTGATTTGGACTAAGTTTAATCGCTTGATTGGTAATCGTGTTTTGCGTTTTTGTTGCTTTAGCCAATGCGGCGAATGCAATTGATCTTGGATTGTTTTTTAAAAATTCCTGACGACTTTTGTACTGTCCCATTTTGTATAAATTTTATGTTAAAAAATAAAAAAATGATTTCTATGGTATTGGTATTTTTTTGGGATAATCTCGAAAACGCTTTCTAGCTCTAGATTTTATTTTCTGAAATGAAATTAATGATTGAAAATAGAAAAAATGAAAAAGATGTCGTTAGTGAAGGTTTTTCTGTCGTGAAAGGATGTTTTTTTGTTGTGAATAAAATGGATTTATTCCAATAAAATAAATTGCTTAAGGTTATGGTATGATTGCGGTTTTATAAAGAAGATTAAAATGTAAAAAAGTAAAGCGTACAATTATTTTGTCAGCCTTTTACTTTTTTTTAATTAGATTTAAAAAGATTTCAAGAAGCTTTTGCTAATTGAATCTGCTTCTAAGTAATATCAGGTTCTGTTGCATCTAAAGCTAAGTTTTCTCTTTGCCTTTTTTTAATTTTTAAACTGATGAATACGAAAGGTCATTGCTATCCGAAGTCTATTATACTGCAGGCAGTATATTTTAAGCTTAGGTTTACATTAAGCTATCGGGATGTTGAAGAGATCATGATAATACGCGGAGTTCATGTTGATCATGCTGCCATTCAGTGCTGAGTTTATAAGTTTACACCTTTCATCGAGTTAGAAATGAAGAAGAGAAAAGGTAGAGTGGGGACGAGCTGGAGATTGGATGAGACCTATATCAAAGTAAAAGGTATATGGTGTTATTTATATCGAGCGGTAGATAAATTAGGTAATACGGTTGACTTTCTTTTGACCAGAAAAAGACAAAGAATGAGCGCTCAGTCTTTTCTAATTAAAGCAATTACTAATAATTGCCGGCCAAGAGTAATAAACATTGATAAAAGCGGTTCTAATACTGCAGCAATCAAAGTCTATAACAAACGTTCATTCTCAAAGATTAAAATCCGGCAGTGTAAATATCTCAACAATATTATAGAACAGGATCATCGATTTATAAAATGGAGGATACAAAATGGGTTAGGCTTTAAAAGTTTTGAATCGGCAAGACGAACATTGAGCGGAATTGAAGTTGTGCATATGCTGAGAAAGAATCAGATGGTTAGACCAGGGATAACTATGTTTAAATCATTCTGTAAATTGGCGGCCTAACTTTTAAATTACTTAAAGTGTTATATTTGATTCTGACAGATGCGACAGAACCTTTAATTTGCCTTAAAACATTAATTAAGGGGGAAATTAAAAATAAATATCTGTATGAGGCATCAGCGCTTTAAGTTTACCTATAGTTTCTTTATTCATAGGATTTCCAACTAAAATTAGCGTTTTAAGCTTTTTCATGTATTGAATTTCGTTGGGCAGATCTTTTAGTTTATTATTGGCTAAATTTACACTTACAGCATTTTTTAACTTCATAATTTTTGGAGAAATCCAAGATATCGCATTATCACTCAAATTTAGGTATTCTATATTTTGAGATTGAAATAATGTCCCGGGAACTTCTACAATACTGTTTTTTTGTAATTCAAGGTATTTTAATTTTTTTGGCAATTTCATTTCTCCTAAATCATTAATTTGATTCGAAGAGAGATTTAGGTATTTTAAGTTTTTTATTTTATCCAAACGTTCTGAAACAGTACTTATCTGATTACTATGGAGGTTTATTTCTTCAAGGGAAGGGATATCTAAAAGAGCTTCCGGAAAAACACTTAAATTATTTGATTCAAAACTCACCATGCGTAAGTTTTGAAGTTTTGAAATGTTTGAATTTATAGCGGTCAGACTGTTCAGATTTATCGAAAAAGATTTTAGTTTTTTTAATTCACTTATTTCATCCGGAATAAATTTAATACTGTTTTTATTAACATTCAAAATTTCAAGTTGCTTTAGCGAAAATATTGCTTTATCCATTTTCTCCAAATGATTTCCCATTACATTTAAAAAAAAGAGAGAATCCATTTTTATAATATCCGGAGGAAGGTTGTATAATCCTTTATCTCTGAAGCTCATACTGTATACGGTTTTTTTACTCAAAAGTGCAGTATCAATATCGGTATAAGTTGGATATTTAACCGGGTCAATTTGTGCTTTAGCATTACAGACCGAAAAAACAATGAGAATAGATAAAAGTAATTTTTTCATAAATATATAAAAGCTGCCAACATTTCTATTGGCAGCTAAAAAATAAAATTAAATGGTTATTTTTTTAGAAGTTTTACAGTTTTTTGAAAACCGTCAGCTTCTATATTTAAAATCAACATATTTGAATATTGAAGTTGCGTTGTCAAATCTAATTCCGTAACCGGATTTTGTGAAAAAGCCTTTTTATACACAATCTGCCCTAACATGTTATAAGCGGTAACTTGCAGATTGTTAAGGTTGCCAGAAGTAATCTGTACCATACCTGAAGTAGGATTAGGAGTTACTATAATCTCATTTTGATTGTGATCAATAATACCCAATGAATTATCTACCCCTAAATTTTGCTTTAAAGCAATGACGATTGTAGCTGATTTTCCTCTGTAATCAATCGTATTTCCTGTAGCATCAACATCCTTATCGATACCTGAGCCAGGATGTTGAATAGAGAAAAATCCGAATTTATGATCTGGTGTAAAAGTAAGACCTGTAGGCTCAGATCCAGCTGGCATAGAAGCAAAAAGTTTTACTTTTGGATTTGCCTGAGTATGATCTGGTGCTATGACCCAAATATAATTTTTCCCACCATCCTGAAGAACCCAAAGATTTCCTAACTCATCAAAAGTTAAATTATCATTACCATCTCCCCAAGATTCCGTTTTAACTCCATCTGTTGTATGTAAAGTATAAACTGTTGATCCTCCACCTACAAAAATTTCCACTTCTGACGCGGTCGTTCCGTTATCTTTCATGCGATAAACTTTGTCTAACCCTTTTGCTGTAAAATATATTTTACCATCCAAAGGACTTATTTCAACATCTTCTATCCCGTTGAATTTCGTTCCTCCTAAAGATTCCGCCAAAGAAGTCGTATTGTTTTGATCTGCTTGTGTTTTGTTAGGAACCTGAATCCAGGTTGCTGTTGTAGTTACTGGATTTCCATTGGTTATGCCTTGGTCTAATTTCAAAACATATAAATTTCCTGAAGAAAGGTTATTTGGCGTATCCATGGTGTATTTGTATACCATGTGCGTTCCCCCATCTTCACCATAATAAGCTATAGTTCCGGCATTATTAACCACAACATTTTCGTGATTCATGATTCCCATTTGCCAAAGTTTTCCTTTTGTTCCATTAGCATTTTTAGAAGAAACCTGAGCTGTAACCGGATCAATTTCTACCAACCAGCCATAATCTTTATAACCATCACCATTTGTGTCATTGCCTGCTACAGATTCCTCTGCAGTGACGATAGTTCCCCAAGGTGTAACTCCTCCGGAACAGTTTCTGATCGTTTGCACCAAACTCGCGGATGAAAAATCTACCGCTCTTGATTTTGTTAATTGCCAAAGTTTTGTTGTTGCATTGTAATTAATTTCTGCCATTGTAACTCCACCCGGATTTGTTTCGTGGTTTACCGAAAGATAGCCATCTGTACTGCTAGATACACCACTTGTTTTTTTAGCTACATAACCAGTAAAGTCATTTAGGCCTCCTACAAATCCTCCACCTTCAGTGTAATTGTCCCCTTCTTTAAGAATCAATTGGTATTTGTGCTGTTTAGGAATAATTAATTTAGGCGTTTGTACTGTAGGCACAATAGAGGTAAAACAGCTAATATGATTTCCGTCGTTGCAAGAGGTATCAGGAGGTATAACTACTGGTGGAACTGCTTTTTTAAGATAGGCATCCATTCTTAAATCAGAACTGCTTGCACTTCTGTTATGTAGTTCAATCGAAATTCTGTTAACTCCTTGTACAAAATTAGTTTTTGGAATAGAGAAAATATTATAAATACTTTCATTTGCTCCATCGACTGTTGTAGTTGAAAAAGTATCGTACAGAATTGCGCCCGCTGGCATATTATCTCTTACTACCTCAACGCCATTCAAAAAGACAATAATTCCGTCATCTCTCATTACTCCGAGCTCCATAGTGGCACTCAAATCTGATAAATTAACGGTAAAATCTTTAGTGAAATATGCTGCATTTAAAGGTTTTGCGATCGTAGTTGTCACAGGATCCCCATATCCTAATGGCCCATTTCCTGATTTCCAGGCTGAAATATCAAAACCGGGATTTTTCCATTGGTCAGCTAACTGTACACCATTGTCATTAAAACGCCATGGTGATTCTTTTTCAAAACCATTATCAGGAACTGTTTTAAGGTAGGCATCCACTCTTAAATCAGAACTGCTTGCTCCTCGGTTGTGTAGTTCAATCGAAATTCGGTTAACTCCCTGTACAAACTTTGATTTTGGAATGGAGAAAATATTATAAATACTTTC
>NZ_CAGKLC010000088.1:12535-18774 GCF_903469665.1 Flavobacterium sp. UGB4466
CATTCGCCCCATCGACTGTTGTACTTGAAGGGGTATTATAGTCAATGCTACCTGCAGGCATATTATCTCTTACTACCTCGACACCATTCAAAAAGACAATAATTCCGTCATCTCTCATTACTCCGAGCTCCATAGTGGCACTCAAATCGGATAAATTAACGGTAAAATCTTTAGTGAAATAAGCTGCATTTAAAGGCTTTGTGATTGTAGTTGTCACAGGATCTCCATATCCTAATGGTCCATTTCCTGATTTCCAAGCCGAGATATCAAAATCGGTATTCTTCCATTGATCGGCTAACTGTACACCTTTGTCATTATAGCTCCATGATGAACCTTTATCAAAAACTGTAGTCTGAGCCTGAATTACCGAATTCGTTATTAATAAAAGAGCTGCAATTGAAAGTAATTTTTTTTTCACGGTATATAGTATGTTTTGTTATACTGTGCTAAGTTATTTTTCTGTTCCGAGCTTTGTATTACGCTTACTTTAAATAAACACATTAATAAGTTAGCAAATCTTAAGGTTAATGTTAACAGATTAATGTTAAGTTAGTATTGTGCTTTACTCGTATCAGTCAGGGAGTTAATAAAAGCGACAAGCTGCTTTATTTCTCTTTCGTCAAGATTAAGTTTATTAGGAGACAAGGTTTGATTTTTAATTTCTAACCCCATTCCTTCAGCACCGCCTTCATTATAAAAGGCAATCACTTCTTCTAAAGTTGAAAAGGCTCCATTATGAAAATAGGGTTTTGTAAGAGCAGCATTTCTTACTGTCATTGTTTTAAAAGAATTTTCATAAATCCACGAGCTCTCTTTTTTTACATTGCTGTTTATTCTGCCTTTATCAGTGTCTATTTCAATTGGCAGAAATTGCAATGGATTCTTGGTTACCCCCAGAACTTCGGATTCATTTTCATTATAAAACGGAGGAACTAATCCTGAAAAATTAGGGGCAAAATGACAGGTTGCACAGGCTGCTTTTCCCATAAAAAGATTAAAACCTTTTTTTGCATCTTCAGAAATTTCTTTTTCATTTCTCATAAATTTATCAAAATCACTGTTGAAAGAATACAGTGATGCGACATAAGAACTCAGGGCTTTTGAGAAATTTTGTTTGTCGATGTTACCATTTTTAAAGGCCTTTTTGAAAGCTTTTTTATATTCAGGATTTATCTTTAGCTTTTTGATGATACTTTGGTAGCTGGTATTAAACTCTTGTTCATTGTAAATTACATGCTCAACTTGTTGTTCCAGATAGTAAGCACGCATATCATAAAAGAATCTTTTGGCAAAAACAGCATTATATAACGATGGAGAATTTCTTAAAACTGTTTTGCCTTCGACATTGCTTAATGACTTTGCTTTTAAATCGGTAAAAGCATTTTCGGGTAAATGACAGGAAGCACAGCTCATTTTTGTATTGTTACTTAAACTTTCATCAAAGAAAATCTCTTTACCTAAAGATCTTAAATCGGCATTATCTTCAGCTGGTTTTAAGAGCGTATAAAAATAGGGATTCAGAAAATCATCACTGAAGAAGTTTTTATTATTGGTATTCCAACCTGAGATTTCTTTTAAATCATCTGGAGAATTATCCCAATTTCCTAATTCTTCATACAAAGGCTGAAGGTAAGTTTTATAAAATTCTATTCGGTCAAAAGTTTCAAAATTGGTACTTTTAGAAAGGTATTCAATACTAGCCACCAATATTTTTTCGGCTTTTTGAGAGTCTATCTTTTTAAAATAATCATCCTTTTTTATGTAGTTCTCAATTCCTCTCAAAGCATGAATGGATTCTTCAAAAACATTAAGCGATCCTGGTGTGTCAAACCCCGTAACGCCCATGGTATAAATCCTGATTAGTTCGATACGCAATAGTAAAGTTTTATTTTTTTCTTCCGATAAACCGTTTTTTACCGAACTCAGATAAAAATCATTATAACTATTGTAAAGGAAATCGGATAGTTCAACTATTTTATCTTTTTGGATATTGGCTTCTTCCGAAAAGATAAGTTCATCTAACACCTGTAACCCTTCAGGAGGTAATGTATTTGCTGCTGTCCCTGTGCTTTCTATATGAAATAGTGGTGCGGCATTAATACTAGTTTTGGAAAATTCAGGGTAATGATACGCAATATAGAATTCTATTTCCTTATATGAATTTCTGGCTTTTTTTAACGACTCCTGCAAACCTTCTTTGGAAATTTTATTTTCTTGAAAAAGATGTGCATCCGATTTTAAAACTACCAATTGATCTTTGAAATTTTTTAATCCTTGACTAATTATAGCATTTGTAGTTGTGTATTCATTATAACCTGGGTTGAAAGACATTATTACAAAACCGATAAAAAGTACAATAAGAAACGAAAAAGATTTCATGTTTTTATTTACAAAAGTAATTTCTCCAGATTATCCAAATTTTAAATTTGGATTAAATAATTAACCTCTTTGGGTTAAATAAAAGGTCAGCCTTCAAAACACTTAATCTAGAATGTTATTCGTCTAAAGGAAGCTTGAGGATATAGAAAGAGATTAAATCCATTACATCTTAATGAAAAACACTAACAACTAATATTTTAGATGGAACGATTGATGATATTGTTTTTTAAATGAGACATGTTGGATTTATTTTACTCTCATAAAATTATCGAAGGATAAGAATTGATGTAACGGCTAGAACTATGTTTTTATTTTCAGGGGGTTAAATAGTGAAAAAAAGAATAGATCAGCAGGTTTCTGACTAGTCCCAAGATGCAGCGGGAATAGGACTCGAACTTGATAGCGGAATAAATAACGAAAATAAAAATAGCGTAATACATATTGGAACCTAAACTTCTTAGGTATTAATTTTGCTGATTTTTTGATTGTTCACAGTACCTTGTATCGCGATTCTGCCGTAAAACTTGTGAAGGTGAAATATCTTTAAAAACCGCCTTAGCTTTTTGTGGCAGAGTAGGAGGCAACTCCAACTCAAATGTGCCACGATTTTGCCACAAAACTTTCCAGCATTTTTACAAAGACTGAAAACGGTCTTAAACGCAAAAAAAAAACTGCGAATCCCGGGATTTGCAGGTTTTATCATGTTTTCTTAGGCCAAAAAAAAAGTCCTGAAATGTTTCAGGACTTTTTTAGTGGGGAGAGCAGGATTCGAACCTGCGAAGTTCACACAGCAGATTTACAGTCTGCCCTCGTTGGCCGCTTGAGTATCTCCCCGAAGCTTTGTATTTGTTGCGCTTTGTTGTTCTAAGCGGTTGCAAATATAGGAAGGTTTTTGATGTTTGCAAACAAAAAATGCACTTAATTTTAAGTTGTACTTTTTAAAGTTCTAGTCGGACTCGTAAAAGCTTATGTAAGAATGTCTTTAAGAATTTCTTGGGGTAAAAATTTTAGGAGAAAAATATAGAAAGATCTATTTTAAGACAGCTAAACAGAGAGAAAAATGAAACTAAAGCAAAAAAAGTCCCGATTTTCATCAGGACTTTTTAGTGGGGAGAGCAGGATTCGAACTTAACCGCTCAAACCCGCATCTATGCTACGTTTTTATGATGTCTTAAACCTAAGTGCACCGATTCTGCACCTGAATTTTAATTGTTGCTTTTCTTGATATTTAACTAATTGATATTCAGTGATATTATTCCGAATTTGATTGTAAAGATATGAATATTTTTTTATTATTGGAAAATTTAATTTTTGATGCTTCTCAGATGGAAAGTCTTTTGAAGCCCCCTTAGTTTTTTGTTGTAAAAAAGGTGTCAACTCAAGCTCTAAAAGGCTTGTCTCCCAATAATGGTAATAATCTCTATTCGTTTATCTCCATTTAATCGGTAGTATATAGTATCGACAACGCAAACATAATACCGATATCCTTTTTTGAAGTGGTCGGCAGATGGAAATAAAAATGGATTTTGTTCTATTTTGTCAAAACAATCGTAAAACATATTGAAATAATTATCGGCCTGATCCATTCCAAACTTACCGGCACCATAGTAATAAATTCTTTTTAAATCTTCTTTGGCCTCGCTACTTAAATATTAGCTATACATCTCCCAAATCCGTTTTAAACTCCGCTAACATTTCTTCTCTGGTTTGTTTTTTTACAAAACCGCTTTTTTCTCCCTTATCTATTTTAGCCCTTACAAGGTCATAAAACTCTTCTTGTGAACGTGCTTTTTTTATTAAAAAGTTAATGGCTTCACTTTTACTGCTAAACTCTTCTGCATTAACCTGATTTTTTAACCATTCTTCATTCGGAGCAGTTAATGATATACTTTGTCGTGTCATAATTATAAAAATCGGCTTGGTGTAAATTTACACCAAAATTGTGAAAATAGAAAAAGATTCGGCAAGAACTTGAATACAAAAACCGCCTTAGCTTTTACGTGCAAAAAAGGTATCAACTTTACTTGGAGTTGATACTTTTTTTGCGACTAAAAGTCATTCAATCAATATTATTAAGCAGTTCGCTGCTTTAGTTGGAATTGTGTTGCTTTTAAATTTATTTAAGAGCGTCAAATTTTTGAAAGATAAATAATTTTTATAAAAAGAAAAATTATTCTGCTGTGTAGTATGGCAAAACATATTCTAGAAACCAGTTAGGAAATGTCTCGGATTTAATCTCCATTTCATCATTGTATAATTCGGCAATCAGCTCCTGCTTGGAACCTGAATTATCAAATAGATATGCACGGTAACAGAGAGGTAATATGGAATGCAGATATTCCAATGTCCTATAATAGCGCTGAATAACTTTTGTATAATCAACGTCGTGTCCATTTTTGTTAACACGATCTTCGACTCTGGCAACATTTACCTCAGGACTATCGATGCAGACGAAATACAAATAAATTCGATAGCCTTTATTTATTGATTCCTGAAGTTCTTGAATTTTTGAAGGATGGCTAAATACAGATTCGAAAACAAAGGACTTATTCTGCCTTATCATCAAATGTCTGATATAAGAAGCAATAAAAGAACCCTCGTAGGTATGTTTAGACGTGGAATGATCTACAATGCAGTTTTCACTTATTGTAATATTGATTTTATGATTATCTGCAGAAGCTTTCTCTATCAATGAAATTGAGTCAGGAAGATTACTGAATTCAGCTAAACTTTCCTCTGATCCAATAATTCCAAAATCATTTAAATCAATAAGTTTGAAGTCCTTTAATTTCCTTTCAATTTCATCAGCGTTGATAAAGATTTCAGAAAAATATGTTTTTGATAACTCTTTTTGTAGTGTACTTTTTCCTGAGCCGTTTGGACCGGCGAATACGCGTATTTTTTTATTACTTGGCACGAAGTATCATTCCTTTAATTATATTTTTTGGCTGTTCTTTTCGTATGATAGAACCCTGCTGTTTTACACCAAATTTATCCTCTACGTAAATTGCATCATCTTTTATATACGTAATAGGAAGATCCAAAGCTTTAGACTGGCGTATAGCATTTTTAGCACTGTTTATTCCAGCGCTTATAAGTGATTTGGTTTGTCTGCTGTCAGTTCTGAATAGTTTAGCGGGCTTCATGTGAAAGATAATTTTATAATACAAATATAATGAAATAGTAAATAACTAGATGCTAAATCATATCTGAATGATTCAAGCCATTGTAAATTTTAGAAGTGGATCTTGGAATTATGCAAGCGGCGCTTGCATAATTTACCTTGTCTGCTGTATTTAAGTCGGCCGGAAGATGAGTATGTTTATACTAACTTTCTGAAAGTTTTAGCTTCTACGTAAATACAATTATTGAAATGTTTTTATTTTAAAGATAATTGCCGTTATCGGCAGATATCAATCAATATTATTGTTTTAAATTTATTTTTATGCCGATAAGAATCACCAGCTATTGGCATGTATGTGAAATAATTGTTATTCTAGATTAATAAGCCGCAATTATAAAACGCTTATTTTTCTCAACGGTGTTGAGAGTTTTGAAGATTTTTATGATGTAAAAATAATTTTTTCCTCTAAAAGATGTCAGCAAATTAAATCCTTTGAAGTTTCTAACCAAACCTCGGCACATCTTTATTTTGCTGTATCTTTACTTTTTCAAAATCAATGTGCGAAAGATTCTGCCACAAAATCTTAATGGTATATTATCCTTAAAAATTCGGTTCTGTCGCATCTGGGAATAACTTTTATCTTTAGAATTTTAAACCGGTCAAAAGATGAATACTAAAGGTCATTGTTATCCAAAATACATAATTCTTCAGGCAGTATATTTCAAGCTAAGATTTA
>NZ_CAGKLC010000089.1 GCF_903469665.1 Flavobacterium sp. UGB4466
AGTGAGCAATATAGATTTTTTCTTGTTCAGATTATCTAATCTTTTTGCTTAATCCCCAACTTTTGAACCTGATCCGTAATTACAACTGGGCGATGTTTCTTTTGAGTCTTAAAGGGCATTGTGAAGACGGGGAGGGGACTCCGTATCAAAAACGAAAGTTTTAGCTTTAGCTTCGTTTAAAAAATGGTTGTTGTAGGTTGTCAGGTGTTTTGGGGAGACGGCTGAATAAGATTCGGGTATGGTCTGTGCGCTGGAATAAAATAAAAGAGTAAAAAAAAACCACTTACGTTTGTAAGTGGTTTTTAGTAAGCTCCCCCTCTTGGGCTCGAACCAAGGACCCTCTGATTAACAGTCAGATGCTCTAACCAACTGAGCTAAGGAGGAATCACCTTAAAGGTAAATATGTTTGCTAAAAAGTTGCTCCCCCTCTTGGGCTCGAACCAAGGACCCTCTGATTAACAGTCAGATGCTCTAACCAACTGAGCTAAGGAGGAAGTTGCTGTTCTTTTTAGCGAGTGCAAATATAAGACGTTTTTTAGTTTCTCAAAAATATTTTAGCACTTTTTATTGATTTTTTTTTCTATTTCACAATTGCCTTATAAATGTCGTTCCCATTAGCAAATAAAAGTAGTGCTATAAGTAAAACGAAACCAACCATTTGGGCGTTTTCAAGGAATTTATCGCTCGGTTTTCTGCCGCTAATTATTTCGTATAATAAAAACATTACATGACCGCCATCAAGAGCAGGAATTGGCAATAAATTCATTACTCCAAGCATAATTGATAATAAAGCAGTGATCGACCAGAAGGTTTCCCAGCTCCAGCTGCTTGGAAAAATGTTGAAAATAGCTGCAAAACCACCCACTTGTTTGTAAGCTTTTGTCTCAGGATTGAAAATCATTTTAAGCTGTTTCCCGTAACCTACCAACTGATCTTTACCTTTTGTAAGTCCAACCGGAATGGATTCTAAGAAAGTGTAGCTTTTAGTGCTTACCTTATAGTATCCTAATTTTTCTAAGGATTCGATATTTAAACCTCCAACGCCAACACCTAGCTTTCCTGCCGCAGAAACTTTAACGGTAATGGGTACTTTCTTTAAATCGCGTAAAACAACAGCAGGAATAGTTTTGCCTTTGTTGCTTTCTAAAATCGTTTTTACCTGATCATAGTATCTTGAGTCCTGACCGTTAAGGCTAACAATTAAATCTTTTGGTTTTAAAGCTGTATTTCCGGATTCTTCTGTAACACTTGCTACCGCAAAAGGGATTCTCATGTTTACAAGAGGTGCCTTTTCCTGTTTTGACAACTGATCGACAAAGTCAGTTGGCATTTTTATAGTTTGCTGTTGTCCGTTTCTTTCGATTAAGATTTCTTTGGCCATGATAATTTTCATGTTGATATCATTATCGAAATTTTCTATTTTTTGTCCGTCAACAGCCAGAAATTTATCTCCGGTTTTGAAACCTGCTTTTAGCATTACAGGGT
This sequence comes from Flavobacterium sp. UGB4466, assembly GCF_903469665.1. Lineage (GTDB taxonomy): Bacteria > Bacteroidota > Bacteroidia > Flavobacteriales > Flavobacteriaceae > Flavobacterium > Flavobacterium lipolyticum. Next base: position 1,486 of record NZ_CAGKLC010000089.1, read on the forward strand.
TTTCAACCAAAACACCATCTTTCAGATCTGCATTGGCTACATAAGTATCACCGTAAGCAAATGCCATTCCAATATAAATAATAAACGCCAGGATAAAGTTTACCGTAACACCACCTAACATAATAATTAAACGCTGCCATGCCGGTTTCGAACGGAATTCCCAAGGTTGTGGAGGTAAAGCCATTTGATCTTTGTCCATACTTTCATCGATCATTCCGGATATTTTCACATAACCTCCAAGGGGTAACCAACCGATTCCGTATTCTGTTTCGCCAATTTTCTTTTTTAAGAGAGAGTATTTAACGTCAAAAAATAAGTAGAATTTTTCGACTCTTGTTTTAAATAATTTTGCGGGAATAAAATGCCCTAATTCGTGAAGAATAATAAGTAAAGATAAACTCAATAGAAATTGAGAGAGTTTGATAACTATATCCATTTTGTATTTTTAGTTCGTATTTAACGCACAAAAGTAACGTTTCTATTTTAATTTGATAGTGCAATATAATACATAAGGTTTTAAATGTTTGTTAATACTTCATTCTTATTTTTTTAAGACAGAACTAAATTCTTTTTCGTAAAAAGGAAGAAAAGCGGTTCTTCTCTCTTGCTTCATATATATAAGGACAGATGAATATAAAATAAGTCTCATCATGATAGTTTTATGGCTTATTGAGGCAGCTTTTTGTAAAATGCTTTTGTAGTTTTCCTGCTTTTTAAACGTGGAACTTTATTTAGAGAAAGATTCGATTTTGGAAGATTTATGTCTCACTTATTCATTACGATAGTCGATGAGTTTTATAAAGAAAATAGAGCGAATGAAGAGGATTCATCAGTTAATCTGTGAGGAGAAAACAGGTTCGCCGGCTGCTTTTGCAAAAAAAATGTTTCTAAGCAGAAGCCAGCTTTACAATGAGCTGGAAATAATTAAAGGATTTGATGCGCCGTTAAAATATTGTAAAAAAAGAGAGAGTTTTTATTATGAAACGTCCTTTGAGCTAGTAGTGCATTATTCTCTTAGTATAATTAAAGACGAAGAAAGGAAAGAAATTTTTGGAGGTTGAGAGTTCCGTCCAATGTTATTGGACGGAACTCTTGTAAGTTTGTTGTAGTAAAATACTTATAAAGAATTTAGTTTTGTTTGCTTTTTTCTTTTACAATTAAACTAAAATAAACTGGAATGAGAAAGAAAATGGCAAAAATTGAAAGCTTGTTTTTAGGGACACTAATTGTTTTTTATGCCTGTTCAATATTTATGGCAGTGTTTTATTTCGTGACGAAAGTGATGGGTCATGTATTATTGACTGTGGCTCATTAAAAAAAGCTCATGATTTGGTGGAAAAAATGATTGACGAAATACTTTAATATTTTAAAATCCTGAAATCCTAACATTCAGCCCGATCAAAAAAGGGATACTATACGCTTTGGAACAAGCGAAACTTGTTTTAAATGTTTGTTAATTAATAAACATTTGGATTTTTACTTTTAAGCAGATACCGTAACTTTACTTTTTAGAGTACCGTCATAGCCAACAGGCGGTCGAGAACAATTAAAAGTTACAATATGACCTCATTATTATTTGCTCCCTTAACCATAAAAAAGATTACTTTAAAAAATAGAATCGTTATTTCGCCCATGTGCCAGTATTCGGCAACAGACGGATTTGCAAACGATTGGCATTTGGTTCATCTGGGCAGCCGGGCCAGTGGCGGAGTGGGTTTAATCATCCAGGAAGCTACTGCAGTTTCTCCTGAAGCCAGAATTTCACCTTCTGATTTAGGTTTGTGGAAAGACGAGCATATTGAAAAATTAAAAACAATTAACGAATTTATTCTTTCTCAAAAGGCTATACCCGGAATTCAATTGGCACATGCCGGACGAAAAGCAAGTGTTTCGATTCCGTGGGAAGGCAATAAAAAATTAAATATTGGACAAGGTGGGTGGCAGACTGTTTCGGCAAGTGCGATCCCGTATCATGATGATGAGCCTTTTCTTCCAGAAGCTTTAGATAAAAATGGAATTCAAAAAGTAATTTCAGATTTTAAAGCAGCAACAAAAAGAGCTGTTAAAGCAGGTTTTCAGGTCATGGAAATTCATGGAGCACATGGATATCTGCTGCACCAGTTTTTATCGCCTTTAACAAACGTCAGAAATGACGAATATGGTGGAAGTTTCGAAAACAGAATCCGTCTGACTCTAGAAATTGTAGAAGCTGTACAATCCGAATGGCCGTCTGATTTGCCTTTGTTTGTTCGAATTTCAGCTACAGATTGGGCAGAAGGAGGATGGAATCCGGAAGAATCCGTACAACTTTCGATACTCTTAAAAGAGAAAGGTGTGGATTTAATAGATACCTCGTCAGGCGGATTAGTTTCGCATCAGCAAATTCCTTTGCAACCCAATTATCAGGTTCCTTTCGCCGCCAAAATTAAAAAAGAGGCTTCTATTTTAACAGGGGCTGTCGGTTTAATTACAGAAGCAAAGCAAGCCGAAGAAATTTTGAAAAATGGTCAGGCCGATGTGATTTTGTTTGCTAGAGAATCGCTCAGAAATCCGAATTTGCCTTTAGATTTTGCTAAAGAATTAAACGACGATATTCAGTGGCCAAAACAATACGAAAGAGCGAAACTATAATATTTTTTTTCGCCACAAATTCACGAATTTATACAAATTATTGTGTTTAAAAACTTAACATAATTCGTGAATTACTTCGTCCGTTCGCTATTGCTCGGGTCATGACAGAAATAAAATACTTTTTAATCACAATAATCTGTGGCAAAAAACTAAACATAAAATGCAAAAAATAAAAACAGCACTATTATCATACGGAATGTCAGGGAAGGTATTTCATGCTCCATTTTTAAACATACACCCGGGGTTTGAATTATTGGGCTCCTGGGAAAGAAGCAAAAAACTCATTCAGCAGGACTATCCGACTGTAAAAAGTTATGCTTCGATTGAGGATTTATTGGCGGATGACGTTGATCTGGTGATTGTAAACACCCCAGTGGGAACGCATTATGAGTATGCAAAACAAGTGCTTTTGAGCGGAAAACATGCTGTAGTTGAAAAAGCTTTTACCACAACAGCAGCCGAAGCTCAGGAACTGGATACAATTGCAAAAGAAAAAGGACTGAAATTGGCCGTTTTTCAAAACAGAAGATGGGATAGTGATTTTAAAACGGTTCAAAAAGTAATCAATGATCGGGTTTTAGGAGATTTGATCGAAGCTGAATTTCATTTTGACCGATACAATCCGTTATTAAGTCCTAAAGCACATAAAGAAACTGTAAATGATGGTGCCGGAATCCTGAAAGACTTAGGTCCTCATTTAATTGATCAGGCCGTTTGTTTGTTTGGTTCTCCAAAAGCAGTTTTTGGAGATATTCGTTATACCAGAGCCAATACCTTGGTGGATGATTGGATCGATTTATTGCTGATTTATGAAAATTTCAGAGTTCGCTTGAAAGCCGGTTTTTTTGTGAGAGAAGCCAATCCTGCTTATGTGCTTCACGGTAAAAAAGGATCATTTTTAAAACCTCGTGGAGATGTTCAGGAAGATGATTTAAAATTGAGTAAAAAACCAAATCTGGAATCTTGGGGAACAGAATCAGAAGCCTTGCAAGGCCTTTTACACACGGAAATTGAGGGAGAAGTAATCAGGGAAAAAATCCCAACGCTTCAGGGCAATTATTTTTCCTTCTTTGATGGTGTTTATGAGGCTATCGTAAAGAATGAAAAAGAACCGGTTACCGCACAGGACGGAGTAAAAGTAATGCAGATTATCGAAGCGGCAATTGCAAGTCATACGCAGCAAAAAGTAATTAATTTATCGTGAAGTTACTCAGAGATTTGAGGGATAAAACAGATTGTCAGAGATTTTTTAATTCTTGAAATCTGAAAATAAGTAGCATAATCTATAAAGTAAAACAACCAGAAGCAGTTAACGACAAAAAATCTTTGCCCCTTTGCTTCTCAGAACCTTCGTCTCTAAAAAAAATTATAAACATACAACGTTGTAAATCGAGTAATACTCAGGTTTTATAGGCCATAAAGCAGCTTTTTAGTACTTTTATAGTGTTAAATCCAAAACGAATTATTTTGATCGACTTCAATCCATTAGCATTATTCCAGACCAAAGGAAAAATTAAGAAAGCTTACAGAGAAGCTAAAATCTCCTATTTGAACCGAATTCGCTTGGCAGTTGGGATGTTTTATTTTGGAATGGGTTTAAGTTTTGCGACCTGGGCAAGTAGGATTCCGGACATTAAAACGGCATTACATTTAACGGAAGGAGATCTCGGTTCTATTCTTTTTGCTTTGCCGATGGGGCAATTGCTGATTATGCCATTCTCAGGCAAGATGGTTACGAAATTTGGCAGTCATCGAATTTTGATTCTTTCCTTAATCATGTATGTTTTGTGTCTGGCCAATTTAGGTTTGGCTACTACGGCCTTACAATTGTCATTAGGATTGTTTCTGTTTGGATTGTTTGGAAATCTGGCCAATATCGCGGTCAATACACAAGGCGTTTATACCGAAGTTCTTTTTAGGAAAACAATCATGTCGTCTTTTCATGGCATGTGGAGTTTTGCAGGATTTACCGGGGCTTTGGTAGGATTGGGAATGCTGGCTCTAAAATTAAGTCCTCTTCATCACTTTTTGATTGTGGCAGGAGTCGTATTAATAATGATTGCTTTTAACTTTAAGTTTTTAATCAAAGCCAAGGAAAAAATCAAAGTCAAGAGCGAGAAAAAGAAACTATTTGTAAAACCGGACAGCGCTTTAATCTGGCTTGGAGTGATTGGGTTTTGCAGTATGGCAAGCGAAGGTGTAATGTTTGACTGGAGCGGAGTATACTTTAAAGATATCGTAAAAGCACCTGGTCCGTTGGTGATTTTGGGATACACTTCCTTCATGATTATGATGGCAAGCGGACGTTTTCTGGGAGACGGCTTGATCAATAAATTCGGACGTGAACGCGTGATGCAAATCAGTGGTGTTATGATTTCGGCCGGGCTTTTTACAGCTGTTTTTCTTCCTTATCTTATCCCTTGTACGATTGCTTTTATGGCAGTTGGTTTAGGAGTTGCCACTATAGTTCCTACCGTTTATAGTATGGCAGGGAAAAATCCAACAGTTCCACCCGGGGAAGCCTTAACTATTGTTTCGAGTGTAAGTTTTCTGGGGTTCTTAATGGGACCACCGGTTATCGGACATATCGCTGAAACTTTCGGACTTCAGTTTTCATTCGCTTTTATTGGGATTTTCGGAGTCCTGATTGCTTTTATGGTTTCCAAAATTAGGATAGCCTCTTAGTTTGTGCGCTAAAAAAGCGAGGGTTTGTTTTGATATTAAGATTTATTTAATAAGAAAATACTTTATTATTGCTTTTTGTTTATATTTGAATCCTAAAAAAATAACAAGTGTTAACTTCTTATTTTTCATTCCTTCCAAAAACCTATTTTATCTTTTGATGTAAGAGACTGGATGTTTTTGTTGTTAAAACATTCAATCCTAAAACTAAAAATATAAAGTAAATTGGGGTTTTTATGACAAAAAAAGGAACGTTACTATTTGTTTTATTGCCTATTAGTCTTCTGTTTGCGCAGGAACACACCACTTTTTCAGGAACTATAGTTGACTCAAAGACTTTAAATCCATTGGAAAATATTGTGGTAAACATTCAAAATTCTTCCATAACACAATTAACTGGAGCAAAGGGAAAGTTTGAATTGCACTCTGCTATAAAGGGAGAGCAATTATTATGGATACACAGTCAAGGCTATAAAGATCTTCTTTTAAAAATACAATCGAAACCGGGGCAAAAGGTTGAACTGGGGATTTTACCATTAGAAGATAATTTTTCAGAGGAGACACCGGCAGCACTAATCACCTTATTAGACAGTGATTTTTCAGACGATAATAGTTCTTCTGAAATGACTTCGGGTCTTTTGCAATCTTCAAGAGATGCTTTTATGCAGGCTGCAGCTTTCAATTGGGGGCAGGCTCGATTTAGAGTTCGGGGTCTGGACAGCGAAAATGGTACAATGATGCTTAACGGCATGGTCATGAATAAAATTTACGATGGAAGACCGCAATGGAGCAATTGGGGAGGCTTGAACAACGTATTGCGAAATCAGGAATTTTCAGTTGGAGCAGCTGCTTCAAATTATACTTTCGGAGGAGTTTTAGGAACCCAGCAAATAAATACACGTGCTTCATTGTACAGAAAAAGCAGTCAGCTTTCTTTTTCAGGGAGCAATACAACTTACAGTTGGCGAACCATTGCTACTTATGCCTCCGGAATGAATGCTTCCGGCTGGGCTTATGTTCTTTCAGCAGGAAAACGCTGGTCGGATGAAGGTTATTTTGACGGAACAAATTTCAAAGCAGAATCTTTTTTTATTAGTGTCGAAAAGAAGCTGAGCGACAAACATTCATTGAGCTTTACAGGATTTTATACGCCAAATTCAAGAGGAAAAAATTCGGCAAATACAAATGAAGTTACCCAATTAACCAATGAGAAATACAATTCTTATTGGGGATTTCAAAACGGGAAAAAGAGAAATGCGCGAGTAAAAAGAGTCGAAGAACCGGTATTGATGCTAAATCATTATTACAAAATAAATGAGAAAACAAATCTGAATTCCAGTTTAATGTATCAATTCGGTCAGGTAGGAAACAGTACTATTGACTATCAAAACGCAGCCAGTCCCGATCCGGTGTATTATCAAAAATTACCCAGTTACTATACCTCAATCTACGAAAAAGATAAAGGGGAGTTTTCAGGAAATTTCACCCCCGATTATATAAATGCCGAAAAAGCAAAAGCAAATTTTCTCGAAGATCGTCAAATCAATTGGGATGAATTATATCGTGCCAATCAGAAACCAATTTTAAATTCTGATGGAACAATTAACGGATTTGAACCTTCAAAAAGTCATGATGTCTTATACGAAGACCGGACAGATGATAGGACCTTCGCGGTAAATTCAAATCTGAATATACAATTAACAGAGAATACTGCTTTTGATGGAGGAATTACTTTTAGAAATTTAAAATCACATCAGTTTCAATATCTTTTAGATTTGTTGGGAGGGCAATATTTTGAAGACATTGATGCGTTTTACCAAGGTGATCAGTCACAGTCTGATTTGCAAAATCCAAATCGTCAGGTAAAAGAAGGAGATACCTATGGGTGCAATTATAATCTTTTTGCAACCACAATTGATGCTTTCACACAGTTTAAATTCAGTTATAATAAAACAGATTTTTATTTAGGACAGTCTTATTCTGTTTCCAATTACCAAAGAGAAGGATTGTATCAAAATGGGATTTATCCAACATCATCACTTGGAAAAAGCAACAAGGTGAATTTTGAAAATTTTGGTTTTAAAGGAGGTCTGACCTATAAAATTTCAGGAAAACAATGGTTGTTTTTTAACGGAATGCATCTTAGCAGAGCACCATCCTTACGAAACACGTTTTTGAATTCCAGATTGAATAATTCAATAGTCGACGGAATTGAAAATGAAAGTATAAGTAGTGCGGAAGGAAACTATGTTTTTCGTTCTCCAAATTTTAAAATTCGTTCAACGTTTTATTATTCATTGATTAAAAATACAATCCGAACTTCTTTTTTCTTTGCTGAAGGAATTTTTGATCAGGGTGCACCTTACAATAATACGGATGCATTTGTTAGTCAGACTTTAACGCATCTGGACAAGAAAAATAGTGGTATGGAATTTAGTCTTGAATGGCAAATTTCATCAACTTTAAAAATGACTTCATCTGCGGCATACGGTAATTATGTCTATAGTAGTAACCCTAATGTATCTATAACTAACGATGCAAATGTAGCAGAAGGCGGTACTCAGACCACTTTTGATTTTGGAGAATCCTATCTTAAAAACTACAAACAGCCGGGCATGCCCCAACAAGCTTATTCGATTGGATTAGAATACAGAGATCCTAAGTTTTGGTGGTTCGGAGCGAATATTAATTATTTGACTGAAGCTTATATTGACGTTTCGCCAATTGCACGAACCAATCGGTTTTATGTAAACGCTGTGAATGGTCACCTATTTCCAGAAGCGACAGAAGAACGGACAGTTGCTTTACTGAAACAGGAAAAAATTAATCCGGTTTCATTATTAAATATTACAGGAGGAAAGTCCTGGCGTATCGCTCACAAATATATTGGGCTTTTCTGGAGTGTTAATAATGTTCTGAATGCAGTGTACAAAACAGGTGGATTTGAACAAACCCGAAATGCTAATTTCAGAGCTCTCAATCAGGATGTTTCCAGCGGAACACCCTCATTTGGTTCTAAATATTATTATGGATATGGAAGAACTTATTTTGTGAACCTTACAATGAGTTTGTAAAATTTTAAAACCAATTTGAAATGAAAAATAGATTCTTAGTTTTCGGTTATGCATTCTTGCTACTGATAATTTATAGCTGCAATAATGAAATTGAAATTCCAAAACTGGAATGTACACAACCGAATTTAGTTGTCAATCAAAAGGTTCAGAAAGTGAAAGAATTTTCAGGTTCCGTTCCGAAACAGTATGGCTACGATGATAGTATTGAGGCCTATGTGGTGTCAAGCGATGAAGGAGGGAATTTTTTTAAGATACTTTTCCTGCAAACTATCGCAACGGATGAAACACCGGCAATAGGATTTAGTGTTGCGGTTGATGTTACCAACACCTATATCGATTTTCGGGTAGGGAATAAAGTGTATATCAAACTAAAGAATCAGTTTACAGATTTATATTTTGGTGGTTTGCGTATCGGAAGTTTGTCTGTAAGCAATTCGGGAGATCCAGTGATTGGCAGAATTTCGCAGACCGACTATAAAAATGTTCTTAATGCGTCTTGTACCATAATGGATGAAAGTAAGTTGGTGAAAGCTGTTTCTGTGGAAGAAGCGTTAAACGACGGTAAGCTTAATACGCTGGTGGAGTTAAGCGGAGTCCAGTTTGCAGAGGAAGCGATTGGTCGTCATTATTTTGAAGAGTCCAACAATGTAGGAGGTTCGACAAACTGGAACCTTCAGGATAAAAGTGGGAATCAGATTATTTTCAGGACAAGCAGTTACGCGGGCTTTGCTAATAAATTGGTGCCGGAAGGGAGCGGAAAAGTAAGAGGAGTTTTGACTAAATACGGATCAGATTATCAACTAATGAGCAGATCAGAAAAAGATTTGGAAATGAATGGGAAAAGAGATACTCCGATTTTTGCGGAAGATTTCCAATCCGTAAAAAATAATGTGAATTTTACTTTGCCGGGATGGAGTAATATTGTTGAAAAAGCTTCAAAATTATGGGAGAGTATGCTGTATGCCGGAAACGGTTATACAGAGTTTAATACTACAAGTACAACCGCAGCCGAAAATGTTGCCTGGATGGTTACTCCAAAAATCAATTTGAGCGGTTATAAAAATGCAGTATTATCCTTTAGAAGCGCACAGCATGACTTAAAACTTGATTCACCATTAAATATGCTTGAGGTTTATGTTTCTACTAATTTCGACGGTTCGAGCGTAACCAAAGCAAAATGGACAAAACTAACAGCAAAATTCCCTTCATTGTCAACACCGTCCCGGGTTTTTATCAGTTCCGGAGCAATTGATTTATCTTCCTATTCAGGGAATATTAATATTGCATTTAAATATATGGGTTCGGGTAAGGATAAAACTTTGAATGGTGCTTTTATGGTTGACGATGTTAGGATTTTTGCCGAAAAATAAGACTGTTTTTTATATGGATTCAGTTAAGATGTTGATTTTTAGGGGACAATTTAATGTTGAGCTGTTTTTCAGATTTAAACTGTTAAATTTTAATAGAATTTTGTATTTTGGTCACCCCAAATCAATACAAATACAACTATGAAAATCTATTTTCTTGCCATCATCATGATGGTTTTTCCATGTTTAGTACACAGTCAGAATCAGGATGCTGCACCTGTGAGACTGAAACAAATTAATATTGTAAAAACAAATTACCAGAATTCTAAAGATGGTGAAATTGTAAATAAAACAGTTGTTTTTAAAGACGGAAAAATACAAACGATTACTACTTCAGATGTTATTCAGCATTTCTTTTACAACACCAAAGGATTATTGGACATGACCGTAAAAGATAAGGTAGGAAGCGACTGGAAAGAAGTTGTTAATTATACGTATGATGCCGACAACAACATTACAAAGTTTGTTAAAAAATATCAGGAAGGGAACGATTATATTACCAAAGTTGTAACTTTTACCTACGAGGGAGCGAGAGTAAAGGTAATTACAAAAAAGAGCACCAATCACCAGAATTTAGTTGACGATATCGAATATATTGTTGAAAAAGGAACTATCGTGAGACGTACTTCCCGTGACAGAAATAAAGCAATTATTGGCAAAATTGAATATGCGTATTTCAATGATAATGTCATAAAGCATAAAGGTTTGGTAGGAGATAAAATTTCAAAAAGTTTTATTTTTGATGATAAAAATTCTGTTGATCTTCTAATTGTTAAAAGTTTGTTTGGAGAGAATTATAAAGTAATTGTACCGATGATCTCCTATCATGAAGAAGAATTTAGTTTTGAATCCATCTCTCCTAATAACGAAATCGTTTTTAGTCCTTCCTCTACTGTATTGGTCGGAGTGAGCAGAAAATACAAATACAATAAACTAAACTTTCCAATTTCCTGTTCTCAGATTGAAGAAAACGGAATTGTAAAAACAGAGAAGACTTTTATTTACGAGTAACGTAAATTTTAAAACTGAAAATCCACATCCCAAATTCCAAACTTCGATTAACAATTGGAATGTGGGATTTGGGATTTGGATTTTTTAAAGAATAGGGTAATTTTTCAAATACAGTTTAAAAAACAAGTTCTATAAGGGTTAGTACCTTACAAATCATTAAATTTGCACCTTATTCAAAGCTATGTTAGAAAAAGAAGTTATAAATTTTGAGCGAACTGCCATTGTAGGTATTATAACTCAAAATCAAAGTGAGGAAAAACTTAACGAATATCTGGACGAATTAGAGTTTTTGACTTTTACCGCAGGTGGTGAAGTGATTAAACGCTTTTCGCAAAAAATGGAACGTCCAAATCCGAAGACTTTTGTAGGGACAGGAAAAATAGATGAAATCAATCTTTTTGTAAAAGAAAACAATATATCGACGTTGATTTTTGATGACGAATTATCACCATCACAACAAAAGAATATTTCCAGAATTATCGATTGTAAAATTTTAGATCGTACGAATTTAATTTTGGATATTTTTGCACAAAGAGCTGAGACCTCTTATGCAAGAACGCAGGTTGAGTTGGCACAATGTCAATATTTACTGCCTAGACTTTCAGGTTTATGGACACACCTTGAGCGTCAAAAAGGGGGTATTGGTATGCGTGGTCCCGGAGAAACGGAGATCGAAACGGACAGACGTATTGTGCGTGACCGAATTTCGCTACTAAAGGATAAAATCAAGACCATCGACAGACAAATGAGCATTCAGCGCAGTAATCGAGGTGCGATGGTTCGTGTGGCATTGGTAGGATATACCAATGTTGGAAAATCGACTCTTATGAATGCGATTGGTAAAAGTGATGTTTTTGTTGAAAATAAATTATTCGCAACTTTAGACACCACTGTTCGAAAAGTAGTGATTAAAAACTTGCCGTTCTTATTATCGGATACTGTAGGTTTTATTAGAAAATTGCCAACACAACTGGTAGATTCGTTTAAAAGTACGCTCGATGAGGTGCGTGAAGCCGATTTATTATTGCATGTTGTAGATATTTCACACCCTGATTTTGAAGATCATATCGAATCGGTAAACCAAACTTTGTTAGAGATTAAGAGTAATGACAAACCAACTATTATGGTTTTTAATAAAATTGATGCTTACAAACATTTGACGATTGATGAAGATGATTTAATTACGGAGAGAACAAGAAGACATTATACGCTTGAGGAATGGAAACAGACCTGGATGAGTAATGTGGGACAAGATAAAGCACTGTTTATCTCGGCAACACAAAAACAGAATTTTGAAGAATTCAGAGAAATGGTTTACGAGGCAGTCCGCCAGATTCATATCACAAGATTCCCGTATAATAAGTTTTTGTATCCGGATTATAAAGATGCAGTTGAGAAAGAAGAGGAATAAAGTCCCGGATTTAAGCATACAAACCTCCCTTTTGACTTTTTCAAAAGGGAGGTTTTTTTATAAGCTGCTAAACCTGCCAAATCTGTGAGGAATTCTCAGCCACTAATTGTCCTCGTTTTTTTGCCACAGATTAAGGGATCAAAAAGTCTATAATGAAGAGGTGTTTTATTTTCTTAATTTTACATATAGTAAATTAGAGTATCTGCCTTTATATAAGTCATCTGGATAACTAAAACTAATTATAGTGCCGTTTAATAATCCTTTTACTTTTCTGTCTGAAAAGCTAAATTCAATAATGATCTCATTATCATTTTCAGACTTATTAGATTTCCAAGTTCCAACGGAATTTGTCTTTGTATTATCGTTTTTTAATTCAAAAGTTTTATCTGCATTGATCAATAATAATTGATACTCTTCTGCTTTAACTAATGTATCCCTTGTGACAAATTTATCAATTTCATATTTACCAATGATTTGTTTTTCCTCTATTTTTGAAGAACAACTTAAATAAAGGGTAAAAATTGACAATAAAATAAATTTATATAAATTTTTCATAGTTCTAATTTATATCTCTTACTTCGGTTAATATATGTTTTGAGTATTTTCCATCCATATTATCTGAATTAACAGTTTCATTTTTATTATGCGGAATGTTATTATCAGCACCTCTAAAATAATAATTTTCTTTACGGTCAACCTGTAATCTAAATTTATTTAGTGTCGTATCAGTGCCAACTGATTTATCTGTTGAAGGAGATTGTCCGGAAAATTATTTTCATTCGCAACTGAATTAACTGAACGCTGTCTATTTAAAACTTCATTTACACACCGAAGTTTAAACTCATAATTGTACTTGATTTTTCTTTCCATAAAAATGCCTGCAAATAGTGTCTAACTTTTTGGGGGCAGTTCATAGGAATGGCTTTTTATTTTGATTACTTTCACCAGCGGGATGTTCACGCTAGAAGGGTCTAACGTTTTATTGTAGATAACCAAATAGAGTCATTTGATTTTTTGGTATAATTATAAATCAATTCTAAGTCATTCATTTTTTTATTTTTAATTAGAATTATATTATTTTTTACAATATAATCTTCATTATAATTATTCAGAACTAACTCCATTTTCTTATAAAAATCATTTGGAATTTTATTTGTATTTACAATATATTCTTCGTGTTCTAAATTTACAGGATAAAGATTTACATATTTATTACTCCAATAATAATAAACAGAGAATAAAACTATAGATAACACTACAACCAAAAATATTTTTTTTTTCATTTTCATTTTCATTTTTTTTCAAAATAATAAGTTTTTTAATTTAGTTGTAATACTATTTCAACTTAATGGTTTTAAAAGATTCAACTAAAATTTCTTGCTCCTCTTTATTTAAATTTTTACCTACAATCGATAATGCATTGTTATTAATTTTACTAAAATAGATTCCTGTTTCACCTAGCTTATATTTTTTAGGAACTTTTATTTTTGCAACTTTTCTGTTGATAGTGTCATAGTAATAATACTCTTTTAAAAAAGTTCCTTGCGCTTGGTCAATTTCTGGAGTATCCGAATAGTGAAGCCCATTAATATTCATTTTTAAAGAATCATATTTTCGAATCTGTTCTTTACTAAATACCTTATTTGTTTTATTAAACTCTTGGGAATATTGTCCCAAATCAAAATATATTGAATCATTGTTTTTAGTTACAATTATATTAACGTTCGAATCGATTCCTTTTGTTTTAATTTTTTTCCAACTTGAAGGAAGAGATATAGAAAAACTATCGAAACCGAACTCTTGAAAATTATCCTTCTGATTACAGCTAAAAAATAAAGATATAATCATACATTTTAATAATATTCGTCTTTTTTTCATTTTACCATGTTATATTATTACTACTTACAAAACTATTTACCTGAGACTTGATACCGCTTTTATAACTAGTGTTTACAGTTGATTGGCGATAAGTACCATTACCCGTTGATTGAGATATTTGACCTGCTCCTCCATTTATTATTTCTCCTCTTTCTTTTTGGCTTGTACTTAATGAACCATTTACACTTGGGTTCATTAAACCACCATTTTTATGAGACAAACCTAAAAAGATGTCCAATTTCATGTGTTGCAGCCTCATTAAAAGTCTTATTGGCAATTGTACCTTTCTCTACTGCACTTACTCTTCCTCCCTTCTCAGCCAAACCAACAGGGTCAGTACCATCCTTCATTTTTGGAATATTATCTGCTAATATCATCACATGGTCATCTTTTCCAACATCTGATAAAGATTTAACAACCTTGTATGTTACTGATACGGTTAAATTATCTGAATTTGTAATATCAAGAGCTCGATTATCAGTTTGTGCATTTCCAGATAAGGATGATAAAGCTACACTGCCTGAGGATTTATTGAACATTGTTTTAGATAAATCGACACCATCACTATTAACAACAGTTAAAGTCATAGTCATGTTAACATTTCTTTGTTTATAATGTTTATCTCCTTTTGTATTTGAAAGTTTAGTTATAGTATCATTAGGGTCGCTGGCTTCCATACCATCTGGGTCAATAAAGTACACTGGATTATTAAGCGCATAGGTGTAAGGATTAAATCTCCTACTTTTTTCCGCCAGCGGGTCAATATTCATCCATCTTCCTAATACAGGGGCATAATTACGTGCTCCATAGTTATACATGTTAAGTCCCAGCTCGTCTTGAAACTCTATTTCATTGAATTTATATTTATTATTTAAATTGTCAGATCCCGTATAAGTTTCGTTTAGATCAAAATAATCACCTAATTTAGGATCTTCACTATTATTCTGGTTTTCTACATAGATGCTGTCAAATTTATTGGTGTTATTTATATATTGTGCATCATAAAGATCGTTTTTTATAGTGATCTGACCAAGTCTGGTAGTATTGTTTGTGTATTTTGAAGCAAATTTCCCTAATTACTGTTGACTTTGATATTCAATAGCTTGTACGGATGGTCAGTTCTGTAACCACTCATAACCAGATAAACATAATATTTTTTGATTGCTGATAGAATCACAACCCTATATTTTCTGTTAGACTGTTGCTCGCTGATTTCTTCCATGTACTGAACGATATTATCGGATTTGTATCTTTTAACTTTTGGATTCATTTTTAGAAAATGATTGATAGCAAATAAATAGCTTTTTACTGTTTGTCCACTATAGTCCTGAATTTACTCAATAAATACTAACGAATCTCGAAAAGTGTAGCTTTTTGGCACTTTTTTTTCAAAAAATTTTTTTACTGGGTCAATATGTGTTCCAAAATGAGACACTGTTCCGGGAAATTTCAAAAACTGTAGAATTTTCGTTTGCATTATCGATGATATTCGTTGGAAATATTATATATTTTATACTACAGGCGGATAACTTGACTGTTTAAATCTTGGAATTTAGTACTAAAATAGCCGATACAGGGAGGGAGGATGCTCTGAGTGCTATTTTTCCATACTATTGAGATTCTATAGCAGATGCAGGCTAACTTGAATTCTATTTTAACCGTTTGGTACACTTTAAAGTGTTATAAAAGCAAAAAACCACTCCTTATGGAATGGCTTCTTTGTTGGTGTCGAATGAGGATTATTATTAACGTTGTGTATTACCAGTTTCAATAACAATTCTATCTCCAAACTGCTTCAATATCCCATAGGAATTGAAGATAATTTTTTTGCTAGTAAAACTTGCTTCTTTGATAGGTGGATTACTATAAAAAGTACGATTGTTTATCATAGATGTAAAGCCGTCAGCCTCGTCATCTGTCTGACATATATAACCGTCCTTTTCCTTTAGTGACTTCGTATGATTAACTAATCCAATTATTTTTAAATCTGGTACGATAACAAGATATTTATATAGCTTTTCATCTCCAGACACGTTTAGTTTATCTGAAATAAGTGTATCATTAAAACAAAGAATAAATTCATTAATATCTTTTTCCTCGCCATCAATACTAGATTTGACAATCCTTGAGTATAATTTTGCAGGTATTATTGCTCCCGTATTACTAACAATGTTATAGTTTGGCAGTTCAGGTAGTTTTCGATTGCATCTTAAAACAAACATATAAAATATTATAAATAGTGTTAATAGGCTAATAATGATAATTGTGAATTTGTATTTCATGATAAATATTTTTTATGGATATTGTTTGTATGCTGGATTAACAGATGTATTTGGCATTGTACCGCCCGCACCTCCTACATATCTTCTATAAACGTAACCTTTGTTTCCAGGAAAATCACTAAAATGACTTGGATTAGAGCCAAAATCAGTTACGTGAACTTCATTGTGTCCCGCACCTATTGATTCAGTACTTGAAATCATGATTGCAACATGTCCTGTAGCATTAGAAAAATTACCCGTTATAGCGACAATGTCTCCTGCCTCTGGTGAGCTTACAATTTCCCATCCTGGTATCGAATATTTTGGGTCTGCCCATTGACCAGCGGTTACTGGCGAACCAAATCCAATCAATCTTTTCAAAATATTTCCATTTCTTAGCGGTGGAGCAACACCAGTCTTTTTTAGTATGTCGTACACAAATTTATTACATTTATTTGTTTCCTCACCAAAATCATCTTTACTACCTTCGTATGAATAATTTGTCGACTTATCTTTACTTTTAGCTGTTTTTACAATTTCTTGCTTCTTTTTGTCATCTCCAGGTCCACCGTCACCAGAATCAGAACCATCAACTTCTTCACTGGCATCTACAGCATCATTTCCATTTGTAAATGTTCCATTTCCACTATTTGTCCATTTTGTTTCCTTATCATCTGCTGACTTGCTCCACATCTCATCAATAGCATCTTGTGAGAGCATTCCATCAGGGTCAATAAATCTAGTTGGATTGTTATAAGCATAATTATATGGTGACCATCTTCTCGACATTTCTGCCATTGGGTCAATGTTCATCCAACGACCAAGTGCAGGGTCATAATTTCTTCCACCATAGTCATAAGTATTAAGTCCAAGCTCGTCCTGCAACTCTTTTGAATTGTACTTATACTTATTATTAGTAGGTACATAATCATTATACCCATTGTGTTTCAACCCAAAAGGATAATAATTAT
>NZ_CAGKLC010000090.1 GCF_903469665.1 Flavobacterium sp. UGB4466
GTTTAAATCAATCAAAGAAAAATCCATATAAACCATTCCCCAATAATCAGGTAATATAATATTAAATTTCGAGCTTAATAATGTTCTAATAATGTCGAAAATTAGATTTTTCGCGTTTTCCAAGCTCATAGTAGAACTTGGAGGCTGATGACCAGTTCTTCCATGCCTTGCGTAGAAGCCTAGAACTTCATAGTTATTTGCTGTATGTGTAAAATCATTAAGAGCGTTTTTATATGGTATCAAAAATGTTTTATCATGGGTTGTTTTCAAATAAAATCTGATATCATCATAAATTATGTAAAGCATTCTATAGTCAACTTTATTTGAAAGAAGAAAGAATAAGTTTGTCAGAAAAGGATCCTTACATATTTCTTCAAATAATATGTATACAGGATTTATTGGTTGGTTGTTTGCTGATTCAACTATTTCGGAAAAGTCAACATCAATTTTGTAAATCTCTATATTTGGCACTTTCTCAAGGTATCTCTTAGATTCCAGATCATAAATGTTACGTATTTTAAAATAGTTGTTGCCATTTCGATTTCGATCAAGAAGGGTATAAATACCTTGAAAAACAGCAATAATTTGAGTCGCAGTATATGTTATTTCATTTATGTCTGTTAAATTTGAAAGCAGCGATGAAGTAAAATAAAAATGCCTTCCACCATGATCGTGATCTTCCAACCAAAAAAAGGAATGATTGGTATTATTATTTTTTCCTAGAAAATTTTCAATGTGAAATTTGGAATCGATTTCTATGCTGTATCGTAAAGTAAAACTCGTGCTCATTTATTTTATTAAGGTTTTTTTGTTTAATGAATCTGCAAATTACTAAGTTACAATCAAACTTATCTATTAGTTCGGCAGTCTTTATTCAACTTAAAGCAGGAATTATGAATTACTGCTTTTTCTATTTTTCTATTTTTATCATTAAGGCACTTTAGGCCTACATTAGAAATGGTGAGTGCTGTGTCAAAATCGCCTTTTATGGCATATAAACAAGCTTTAGCATCGTAATGATTGACATCTTTTTCCAATTGGATTTCTTGATCAATTAATTCTTTTAATTCTTCAAAATTGTAATAAATACTGAGTTCAGGGTTCATAATATGTAACCAAACAAAATTACCATACAAATCAGGTCTCCTATAGCTGGATTTAATTGCACTGGCGTATAATTCTCTGGCATTTGTAATACTGATCAATGGTTTTGCCTCAAAAATATTATCTGCTAAAAGGGTTTTATAATTTGATATGACTTCATTTGCTTTAATTTCGTAGGGATAATAATTATTACCATAGTTCTCTTGATATTGGATTACGTGGGAATCAGAATCGTTAGAATTTTTGTGATCAAGTGTACCGGTTGTGGTCTCCCAATTTAAATGTGTTCCATTTTTAAAATTCCATCTTAAATAATAATGCTGGGGTATCTGTATTATTGAAACAGGCAAGTTAAGCATTTCTGTAATGCCAAGATAAATTCGGCAATACTGGTCACAATCTATTTTTTTGCATTTTTTATCCTTTTTATCTTTCCAATATTTAATTCTGTAATCGTTTAGGAATGTATACCGATATTTAAAGGAAAATTCTTCTCTTAGTGCCAAGGTTAAAATTGTAAAATGATAATCAGATAAGTCGTTGTCATAAAGAAAATTAAATTCAGTAAATGTGCTGTCTATCATAGAGAAAATTTCCTGAACTTGTAATGCTGTTGCATTTTGCATTTCCGAGTTTGTGAATTTCTTTTGAATTTTGTTCAACGCGGATCTCGTCAGTTTCCTGCAAATAGTTATTTCATCATTATTGTTACCATAAAGCTTAGAATCCAAAAGAAGTTGTTGGTAGGTGGTAGTTTGTTCAAATTGAATATTTTCATTTGACAAACAATAATGATTAAAGCTTAATAAAAAAAGAAATGTAACTAACTTTTTAGCCATAATTTTTTATTTTAAAAGATTATTTGGATGATTTATTTTATGAATTTGCCAAAAGTCAAACCGACATTTATACCTATAAAATGATCTTTATTTACTTCTTTCCAGGCAATCTCAAAATTAACAGTTGGTTTTCCATCCTTGTCTTTTAAACTTACAGGGATTCCCAACTTCCAATTTACAGTATCAAAATCTCCGAATGTTTTTTCAATCTGTGTACTAAGTCCCATTGCCTGGTCAAAAAGGAAAAAGCTTATACATTCACCGCTTATTGATGGGGTTAAAAATTTCTGAAAATCTCCACCATAAACCGTCAGGTTTTTTTCAATCAACGAACTATTTTGGGAATTATAGACTGGTAAGGTGTATTTGGTCAGAGCATCAGTTTCTATATTGTTATTGTTTTTTATGTTTCCAAATAAACTGACGTAATAGGATAGACCTTTACTGTATTTGGTATAATATGTTGCACCTGTCGTAAAAGTCCATGGATAGAAATTCTCTTTTTGATGATCAGTTGTGCTAATATCCTTTATAATTTCATATTGACGAGGTGAAACCGGTAAATAGAATTCAGTGGAAATCCACCAATCAGTCTTTTTCTCATACAGTCTATATTTGCGTATATAGTCAACTTCTTGTTCGGCAATGCTATTGTAAAAATCTTCTTTTTTTATGGATTCATCCAATGATTTGGAATAAAGATTTTCTTTGGAGAGTTTGTTAATAATTTGCTCTCGAAATTCATTAATCATTTTGAGCTGATTGTCTTCATAATAAATACTGCCATTGGCTATAAAATGATATTTTACATTAATTCCAATGTCTTTATTAAGGTTTCCGTTTTTAAAGATGGAACTAAAATCATCGTCAACTTTTGCTTTAAGACCTATTGAAAATAAATTTTTAATAGGCAGTTCTTTATCGCACCTCAAAGTAAATGTACCTCCCAAAAATAGCGTTTTGTCTGAGGTACTCAATACAGCATAAGTTTTTTGAAAGGTAAGATCTTTAGATGATGTTGTATAACTTGATATTTCTGAGGCAAAAAAACTATGTGTTACTGCAGGAGTCGTTAAAATTGTATTCTTTTTGTTCAGATGCTGTTTTCGGAAAGCTGATTTAAAATTTTCTTCCGCACCCGCATTCTGTATTATTGAAGGAATCTGTAGTGAAAAAACCAATTTTTCTGTTTCAGGATCGGCCATTTTAACTGGTTCGGCAATTTCACTTTTGTCTTTTTTTATTTTACCGATATCATTATAATATTGATTAATTGAATTTTTCATATAGCTAGGCAAGGAATCTTGAGCATATGAAATGGTTGTGCAGCAAAGAAAAAGAAATAGTATTTTTTTTTTCATAACGACATTGTTTAGAGTTAAGGTAAAGGCTAAAATCTGAAATCTGAAATTGGTGTTATAGTTTAATATAGTGGCATTATACGCTAATTAGAGCTGAACTGTCAAGTAAAAATGTATATGTTTAATTTCGTAAAACTTAGTAAGTGAAAAACCTGATTATTCTTGCGAAAAAAAGAATAAACATTTGCTTTTCAGTAGTTTAAAAATAAGTGATATTATGTATTTACAGACAAGTAGAAATACTGTATTTTAATATTTTGACATGATAATTATTTTTATCCTTTAACGGCTTACATTAAAAAAAGAAAGCAGAAATGCAGCATGTTTTTTATGAATATCTATTGGGAATCATAAAGCACCATTTTCAGGGTGTTTTTTGTTTGGACTTATATTCTTTTTTTAGAGAGTAAATAAACGTTTTTTTCTTAGAGCGCAAAAAGAATGTGAAGAGACTGGGTAATTTTGAATGAAGATAATATCTAAATTAGAGCACCTGACTTAGCGAGGGTATAACTTCATTGATAACCGACAAAGAGTTTCTAAAGGGTTATGGTAGTTTAGTGTCAGAGTGACTCCAAGCGGAAAAACCGAAGGAACTTCGGTTTTTCCGCTTTCAGGCTTTTTCCTATTTTTTATTTTTAATTCTTGAGCGGATTTGGTATAAATTTTTCTTGATGAGGCTTAAAATGATTTTATGATGTTTTGAGGGTTTGTTTTTCAAGCCCCTGCATTGAAGAATTTCCATATGGTTCAGGGAAATTTCAATGGTTTCTACGGACTGTCCGTCTACTTTGGCAGAGAGTATAAGAGAATCTTTTCTGCTATAGTATTCATTGGTAAATACGCAATGTCCTAAATCATCGCCCTCCTGCATGAAATCCCGAACGTTTTCAATCACGGTGATACTAAGTTCATTCTGCCTGAACACAAGCCCGAAGAACCGTTTTTTGTCGCTCGTGTATCGATCTTGCGCCTTTTCGATTTCAAGACGCAGATCTTGAAGCTTTTTCTTTCTGCGCAGTTCTCTTTTTCTGCATACCAAAAGGTCGTGCGCTTCATTAAGACTAGTAGGACAGACATACAGCGCACTATTTAAGTCTTTTTCGAAATACTGCAGTAATTCGATATAATCTTCCCAAATAGTAATGTCACTTATTAAATAGCCGTTTTTGATAACCGTTTTAACTGCTTGCCAATTGCGTTTGATGTTTTGGCGCGATGCGCCGAGATAATACTGCAAAAGTGAAAATTGTTTGGCTTTTAAGAGGGTTTCAGCGATGGAATCTTTTAAAAGAGCGGTAAAGAGAATTTGAGGGGCAATGGAATGCACCGAAGCTTTAAAACCGTTTCTTTTCAGAATTGGAAGTACTTTTGCATTGGGATATACTTTGTAGGGATTGATGCGGTATTTGGCATTATGGCTGAAATCCTTAGGGCGAATTTCGAGCGAAGAATACAATTTCCAAGCATCGCAGGCATGTGCAAATACATTGACACTCATTGAGAGCGTGCGCACTTCCCCCTCAGGGCTGATCCAATGTTGCATGACCTCGCTGTGAGAGTAGGTTGGCGCGCAGTTCTTTTTCATGTGCTTTTGGGAGCAGATGATGCGGATCACCTGAAATCCTCCATAAGTCTGCACCACAGCAGAGTATTCCAATTCTTTGAAATATACATGATTATAAGACTGTATTTTAAGTTTTGCTTTACAGGCGGTGCAGGCTGTAAATTTAGAGCAGGTATTTGGGTCTGTGGGTTTCCAAACGTGGGCGCACTCCAAACAATAGAATTTGGAGCGTGATAAAACGCCCCATTTCAGGAATATATTTTTTTCAGCCCAAACGTGTACTTTGGGCTTTATTTTGGGCAGAGAAGCGCTTAAAGCGGTCAGCTGTTTCTCAAGGTTGGTTTTGGGTATCATAGGTCAAAGAGGGTTAAGGCAGTCTGCACGGGTTTTACATTTTGTTTTAGAGGAGTAGGAACTGCAGATTGCACAGGGATGGCAGGGATTTCAGGCTGAGAGAACAGGTCTGCTGATTGTGGTTGTTGAACTATTGCTTTGCAGGCAATAGGAGCAGGTGTGCCGATGCTGTCGTCGGTATAGTATTTTACGGCCATGTCAAATATTTCCTGATTGTCAAAAGCGCAGTGACCTGTTTTTTTGACCTCTGCGAAAATGTAGTGCAGACAGCTTTCAAGGTTTTTGGCTGTCTTGGCAAAGTGGGGCGCAAAACGGGCATCGTTCTGCGCCAAAGTATTAAGATACTTTTCTATAGCGGATTTGAATTGTTCAGAAGCTTTCATAATAAGAGATTTAAGATTAAAAAAAATTATTCAAATACTCTAGAGTAGAGATCATAGCAGTATTCTTCGAAACAAAGCCAGCACATAAAAGTGTAATGCGGGCTTTGGAAACGGTTCCCGATCGGCTCTCCGATGGCTTCTTCCAATTCTGAGCGGATGCTCTCCAGATCATCGATATATTCGATATAAAAGGCTTTGCAGTCGGCGTGATAAATGAACTCGGAAATCATCCCGCTGATACAGCCACCTTTCTGCAAATCAAGCAGAAAGGCTTTGAGTTGTGCTTTAGGTTTTTCATTGTAAGAACTTATACTTCAGCGGATTATATCATTAAAAGTATTGCTGACACGATACTGAGAGTACGCGGATTGTTTAAAGGCTTTCATGATGTTTTAGTTAGGCGTGTAAAAAAATTAAAGGGGTAAAAAAGATTTAAAAAGGCAAGTCATCGGGATTTTCATCCACAGACTGTTTAGGGGCAGGAGTGGGCTTTGCATTTTCGCTCCCCACAAATACCAGTATCTTAATATCAGAGGTATGAAAAGTCAGACCCCCAAGGGCTTTGCCCTCACTGTTCTGATAGACATTTAGACCAATGCGCCCAAAGAGCTGAACGAGTGTACCTTTTTTGAGCCATTGTGCCAGTCCAGAACTGAGCCAATAAGAGCAGCCTATATAGGTTACTATTTTTTTGACTTCGGTGCTTCCTTTAGGTTTATAGCTGTCGTTTATTGCTATAGAGAAGTTTACTACTTCGCGGTTTTCTTTTACTTTGAAAACTGTGGCATCTTTTACAATTCTTCCTGTGATTTCCATGACATAAATTTTTAAATGAATACTTTGTTTAAAATCCTCTTCCCCCGTAATCCGCAACGCAAATTTTTCAAAAGAAAAAACGGGAAAAAAGAAAGCAAAGAATCAGTGTCCGGATACCGAGCCGGAGTGCTATAAGTCCCGAAGGGCGGCCAGGGGCCGTTATGCGCATACAGGAGAGGGCGGGCACTACTTTGGCTGCCCTTTTAATCCGTTTTGAATTGGAAAACAGTTCTCTTTTTTTTGTGTTTTTGAGATTCCGCATGAGAATAGCTATCTTAGCAGTGAAGAAGAAAACAAGAACAACAACAGCAGCCCCCTAAAAACAATATGGGACAAGACCAGTATATCAGACTCTCACAGCTCAACGACCAGATCCAGGACACGATCAATTCCCGCTTTAAGGGACAGACGTACTGGGTAGTGGCTGATATCACTAATCATTCCTTCAAGGCAGACAAAAAGATCCATTACTTTGAACTAGTGGAAAAATCAGAGACAAGCAGTGTGATCACAGCCAAGATACTGGGTAAGAGTTGGGGAGCCGGAGCACTCAGGATTCTTGATTTTGAAATCACAACCGGACAGCGCTTCACCAACAACCTGCATGTGCTGGTGCAGGTGAGTGTGGACTACCATCCGCTCTACGGACTTTCGGTAAACCTTCTGGATATCGACAGTAATTTTATGCTGGGCATTCTCGAGCAACAGCGCAATGCGACGCTTGCAAGACTGGTAAAAGAAAATGATTTCATACATAAAGAGGGCGAGGGGTACTCCACGCTGAACAGCCGTCTGAAGCTTCCTGTGGTAATCCAAAGGATTGCAGTCATCTCTTCGAGCAGTTCTGCCGGAAATGAGGATTTCAGACATACGATGCAGCATAACGATTTTGGATATGTTTTCCAGATCGATGACTACCATACTGTTGTCCAGGGCGACAATAATGCCAAGCTGTTCCTCAGCAAGCTTATTGAGGTCTACAATACGGGGATTCCTTATGATGTCGTTGTCATTACAAGGGGAGGCGGGTCACAGTCTGACTTCCTGATTTTTGACAATTACAATATCGGAAGGGCTGTCGCCAAATTCCCTATCCCAGTGATAACGGGAATCGGCCACCAGAAAAACGTAAGCATTACTGATCTTATGGCGCATACCCACACGAAAACCCCGACCAAGGCGGCGGAGTTCATCATAGCGCACAACCGCAGTTTTGAGCAGCATATACTTGATCTGCAAAGGAGAATAGCCATCAAATCACAGCAGCTTTTTCTGAGACATTACAAAGAACTCAATGAGCTTAAAAGCCTGGTTACCCATAATGTAAGGGAATTGATTTCCATGCAGAAAGAAGATCTGATTTTGAAAAAGCAGCATATTTCCCAAGAAAGCCGAAACATACTGGCAAAAGAAAAGCAAAATCTACTGCTCACCGCCCAAAAAACGTTTCAGCGGCCGCAGAGCATCATCCAGCAGCAAAACAGCGAGCTGCAGCATTTAAAAGCAAACCTGAAAATCTTTACCAATCAATATCTGCGCAGCCGCAAACTTGAATTGGAGGACTACCAGAAAACTATAAAACTGCTGTCCCCGCAGCATGTGCTGAGCAGAGGATATGCCGTGATACGCAAAAACAACAAAATTGTAAACGGAGCAGAGAACATCAAAGAAGGAGAGGAAATAGAAATACTATTAAAAAATACCGTACTGAAAAGTACGGTCAATGAAATAAAACAATACGATGGAAAAGACACTCACTTATGAGGCTGCAGCCAAAGAGCTTGCCTTAATTGCAAAAGAAATGGAAGACGAAACCATCTCTGTGGATGAGCTTGCGGCAAAAGTAAAAAGAGCATCCGAACTCATTGAGTTCTGTCAGACAAAACTTAAATCCACTGAAGCAGAAGTAGCTAAGATCATCAGCGGAATGGAGAATTCAAAGGGATAAAATCAGTGCAAGTATACAAAAATTGCGTATTTGTTCTGTGATCGTATACAGTTTCGAATCTAAATTTGAGAAGTCTTGATTTTGCTGGAATTCTGTTTTAGAGAATGTAAAGTGCTACGATTTTGCCACTAAACTTGAATTAGTGGCTTTTGTAATTATTTGCCTCCCTTTTGGTTCCGCGTTAAAACGCCGCCCCCCCCTGTGTTTACGGGGGGGCGTTTCAGCGGAGAAAACCACTTTTGTAATGAATGTGATTAAAAATACACATAAAGTTATTTAATTAAGGATGAAAAAGAGATAAACCAATCTTTCGAAATGAATCAATTTTTAACTTCTGTTGACCAGCGGGTAAATAATCTTAGAAATAAATCAACTGTAAGCTATAGTAGTACAACAATTATGACCAGGGACATTGTGCTTCTATCGGAAAATCGCCTTTCACCTGCAGGCAAAAAAAGACTTTGATTTTCGGTGATGTTTAAATTCCAGTAGCCAAAATAGGACGGATTTATTTATAGATACGAGATAAAAGATTATTTTTATCAATCCTTAATGTACATTTATTTAACAACTAATGATTAGAGATTCACACGAACTAACAATTGAATTTTTTGACGTTGATGGCGGAGACGCGATGAGGATCAGATATCTTGGGAACGATAATCTTTGGCACAACATTTTGATAGACGGCGGTTATATCCAAAGTTATGATCTCGTTTTTAAGTCCATAATAAATTCCATTTCTGAAGCAGGCGAATTTATCGATTTATGGGTAATCACCCATATTGATCTGGATCATATTGGAGCAATAATTGGTTTCGTAAGGGACGGTTCAATTAAAGATAAGGAAAAACTGGTAAAATCATTCTGGTTTAATCATGCTGTATTTAAAATATCAGATTTAGGAGGCAGGATTGGTTACAAACAAGGTATTGCCCTGCGGACTTATCTTGAAGAAATTAATAAACTTGCAATTGAACAGATTACCGACAGTACAGGGTTAAAAGATTTCTACGGTCTGCAATTTTCCATCCTTTCGCCAAGTAATGAGAAGATCGAAGCGGCAGATAATGACTGGCTGCAAAAAGAAAAAAAAAGCATGGCAAAAATGTCCACTTCCAAGGGGGACCATTACTTGAAAATAGAAGACTTTGATAATCATCAGTTTGTGGAAAATACTAATATTGCCAATGGCAGCTCAATTACTTTTCTAGTAAAAATCAAAGGTATCAGCGGCCTGTTTTTAGCGGACAGCCATCCGTCGGATATAGTTAAGTCACTCAAAAGATTAAATTATAGTGAAAAATATCCATTGGAAACCAATTTTGTAAAAGTTTCACATCACGGAAGTAAAAATAATACCAGCCCAGAACTGCTAAAGCTCATATCTGCACCGTTATTTGTTTTTACGGCAAACGGTATAAGCAATAAGCATCCCGATAAGGAAACGCTGGTCAGAATTTTAAAAAATCATTCGGCAGACCGTCCGCCGGTGGAATTTCGATTTGTGTCTAATACCGCCGAAATCATGAGAATTTTTAATGTGGATGAGGATGCTGAGCAGCGCTACAATTTTATTCAAAGTTTTATGGCGAAAGATAAAATACAAACAGATTTAAAATTTTTACCATGCTGATAAATAATGATAAGCTGTTCCAGTACGGTACAGTAAAAATTTCTTGTAACGAAGAAGTTGGCACCGCGTTGTTATATTCACCAGGGGATTCGCTCGATTATATTTATATTTTGACTGTAAAACACTGTCTTACAGGTAAATATTTTGATAGGGAGTTTAGAAATATTGATATAAAGATTGAAAATATATTTAACCCTGTTACAGGCGAGTTTCATAGCTGCAATTTAGAGGAAACTGATATAGTAATATGTACCGAAAGCAATGAGCTTGATCTTGCTTTGATAATAATGCCAAAGCATAAACTTGAAGCTCTTTCAGGAATTAATTATTTTTTCCAGATAACCGATAAGCCCGGTATAAGTGGCGAATGTTTTATAAGAGGATTTGCTGATTTTAATAGTGGAGAGGTCGACAGACCCTATAATTTAAAATTTTCTGAATATGTGAAAGATAAGCCGAAAATAATAAGCTTAAATTTTGATGGAAAACTCGATACTCGTTACCAATCGGCTATAGAAAATGTTCAGGGACTTTCGGGAAGCGGTGTTTTTGCAGTGATTAATGGTAATCTTTTTTTAATGGGGCTGGCGCATGCATATGAAGAAAAAAACAGATTTTTTGCAACGCTGATCAGTACATATAATTATTTAATTCCTTCTGGCTACGAGAAATTTATTGCAGTTGATCAGGAAGAAGACCAATCCGTTATAGATACATTTAGTGCTATAGAGATAAATAAGAGTTCAATTAAAGCAAGGGCACGCGATACTGTCGGGGGGATTCACATTGAACGTGAGATAAGCGAGGCAAAAAAAATGCTCGAGAAAAATAGAATGCTTGTTTTTCATGGGAAGGCTGGGACAGGTAAATCAGCTTTAGCAAAAAAACTGATTATGGATTATGAAAAAAGTCCTGAAACGTCGGTTATTACTTTTAATTCAGAACAGCTTTTTTCTGCTACTTTAAATGAAGCACTAATTAAAGCTGGCTACACTTCCACTGTTAATAAGGTCATAGAGAGTCCGCTTTCAAAAAAAAGAATCTTTTTTTGGGTCGAAAGTTTTGAAAAACTTGCCGAAGCTGGTTTTGGGGGAGCTTTTACAGAACTGCTTCTATTGGTTAAAATTAATCCTCGCTTATCTCTTATAGTCACAATAAGAGATAATTTTCTTCAGAAATTCAAGATTTTTTATCACAGTGAACTTGTTTCTTTAGAAATATTTTTATATATTGATGAGTTTAGTGATTCGGAAATGAAGGAAATAATGATGCAGATTCCAGAGATGGAACCTCTATTTAGTAACCCGAAACTTGTGCATTTACTGAAAACGCCCTTTTATTTGGATAAGGCATTTAGAATCTATCCTCAGCTTCTAAGAGTGGAGAATCTTGATGAACTGCATTTTAAAAAGCTTATGTGGGAAGAGATTGTAGAAGCGGGAAACAGGCAGAGAGAAGCTGTTTTTAGAAAGATTGCTTTACAGCGGGCAATGTCTATGGAGCTTTATACTTATTATGAAGCAGATGCAGTAACTGACAGTTTGGTTGGGGACAATATACTGCAGGTTGAGCAAGGTGAATTATCAAACCGTTTTTCACCTTCTCATGATATATTAGAAGACTGGGCTTTAATACGATACATTAAACAGAAAAAGCAAGATTCGGCTTCGTCTCATGATTTTATTAAAAACTTGGATGAAGGTCCGGCTGTGAGGCGGGCATTTAGACTCTGGCTGGAAGAATTTTATAAAACTGATTATGCAGATGCGGAAAATTTCTGCAGTGAATTAATGTTAAATCCTGCTGTTGAAGCTTCATGGAAGGATGAACTTTTAGTTTACATACTGCGTTCCAATAATGCCTATTTCTTATTTACTTCTTTAAGGGAGCATCTTATTGAGAATGAAGGTGTTCTGCTATTGAGGGTTATCCATCTGCTGAGAACATGCTGCAAGGAGCTTAAAGGTACTACCAATGATTTTAATGATCTTGTTCCTGTAGGATCTGGCTGGGACACTCTTATTGATTTTGTTCAAGAAAACAGGTCTTTGACGCTTGATATTCCAGATATCGAAGATCAGATGTTGGATGTAATTTTCGATTGGAGTAGGCAGCTACCAGATTTTAATTCCAAAATTTTGCCTGCTTCTTCCAAAAATGCAGCTATGTTCCTTTTAGATTATACTATCAAGAATCAATCAAATTTTACGGGTTATAGAAGAAACTTTAATTTATCGAATCACCTTAATCAGAGTCTCAAACTCATTCTTAAGCTTACTCCTGTAATTCAGCTGGAGATTAAGAACCTATTAGATGCAGTACTGGATCTGCCATTGCTTAATAATGATATATGGAATAATAAGAATGTCTTGGTTTACGTCAGAAATTTTATAGTTGATGGAATTACTGGCGAACAGGTATGTAAATATTTCCCAGATGAAGTGATGAAGATGGCTTCGGATCGATGGTTAGAGGAACCTAAAGTCTACTCTAAAAACAGTTTAATGGGGCAAATTGTACCAGTTTATGAATCTAACTACTGGGGGCTGAAAGATATTTTTGAGTATGAGTCTGCCAGCGCTTTTCAAACTTTTTTTTATTGGATGTTTCTTTACCACCCCGAAAATGCAGTTGCTTATATATGCGAATTTCTGAATACGGCTTTTGACCAGAATCAAAAACATGCCGGTGCAAAGGGCAGATCTTCTGATGTAGCACTGGATTATGAAGATTTCGGAAGAAAACTGTACTATGGAAGTTATGAATACTGGGTTCTCTACAGAGGACACAGCGCTTACAATCAAATCATACAATCGTTGTTAATGGCGCTGGAAAAAGGGCTTTTAGACTCATCAGAAAAAAGAGAACAATCGACTATAAAGTTGCAGGAACTGCTGGCTGCTTTAATGATTAAATCAAATAATGCAGCGGTGCTTGGAGTGGTAGCAAGTGTGGTTCAGGCTTATCCTTATCTTTTGGACGAAACCACGATTGTCCTTTTAGGTTCAAAAACTATTTTGAACTGGGACAGCACCAGATACACCAGAGACCTTATGTCAGATCACTATTACGGAACAAATCCTTTTTTAAGAAAAGAGAGAAATCAATCACAAAAACTTAAACATCGTACTGCTCATTTTAGAGGCCTTATCGGGTTTACTTCTCATTATATGTTCTCGTATCAGACCATGAACAATGAACTTTTTAAACTCATTGATAAGATGTGGGCAGATTCTTCTGAAACAGATCATTTTTGGAGGAAGGCATTATCGGAGATGGACTTAAGAAAATATACTTTTGAGCCGGTAGCTATTGACGGTTATAATAATCATTTTGTTTTAAGTCCAGGTTATGAGCAGGGTGTTTCAGAGGTGATAAATTCATTTAAAAATGAAAAACTACCACGTGCCGGAGTAGTATGGGCATCGGAGGTTTTTGATGGTAAAACCGTAGAAGACAACTCTTATGAAGTCTGGAAGAGCGGCTACGAAGATTTGCAAAATTCTGATATCGAGTTTTCATTTATGATGTCCCCCGGAAAGATGGCCTGTCTGGGACTGCGAGATTATTTTGAAATGCTGCAAGAAAGCGAAAAATTTTGGTGCAGGGACGAAATATTGAAAAACGCAGGCAGCTATTTAGAAAAGCCGTCTGGTTATTCGGGAGATATGACTGACGCATTTCTAGATAGGAATGCTGTCCTTTTTGGAGTTCCTCTGCTGTTTAAACTGCCGGCGGAAGCCATAAATGAAACTAAGTTACGAGATCTTGTTTTTAGGCTAGTTATTGCACCTCTAGAGAGGGATAAGAAAAAATTTCTGCAGTACAGTATAGTGGAAAACCTTTTGAAAAACAGGCTTGGATTTGCAAAAAATTGTTGGAACGGACTGCTCGCTTACATTCAATATAAAACAATTGAAAACCGTAGACGGAAAAATGATCGTCTATCAGGTATTTATTCTTGCAACCATGCCTCTGAGGTTGCGGCTGAGAAAGAATTTATTGATGACTTAACAGCTGAGATCATTTTAGACACCCCATTTCAGAGTAACTGTGAGTTTGCAATAGATCACACTACATGCTGGTTTTTAGATGACGCCTTACTGATGATTGCAACTAGCACTGAAGATAATGTAGAAAAGAGCTTTATTGACAGTTTCTTGAAAATGCATTTAGATTATTTGAGCAGTTTAAAAGCTCATGATCACAATGAATTTTTTCAAAGCCTCCATGTTTTAAAGTCTTTCTATGCAAAATATCTGCTGAACCGTTCTAATTCAGAAGCAGAAAAACTGTTTACGGATCTACTCAACTTATCTCTGGAAAATGATAATCAAAAAAATCTTATTGAGACTGTAAGTTTTGTTAATGATCTTCTGAAGCAGATTATTGCTGAAGTTGACGGATGGCATCCCGCTTCACAGCCAATAACAGAATTTTGGTTTCTTTGGCAGGTATTAAAAGATTGGATATTAAGTACAAAGCGAGCCTTTTTTATACCTGTTTTATTATTGGATATAAGATGGAAAGATACCGCTGATAATTGGAGAGTCTTAGAAAAGAAGAGTTTTTTTTACAGAGATTTTATACCGGAGTACGGACATAATGCCATAAATCAATGTATTGATCTTGTTTCGGGTATCGGATTTAAAAATTTTATGCCACATTCGGTTTTATGGCTTGCTGATCTTCTTAAATATCCGACTGTCCATATTATTAAAAGCGATAAGCTGGAGAGATATGTTGACAGGTCATTTTTTAATTATGGAGCTAAAATTAAGTCGAGTAAAGAACTGACAGGAGCTTTTGTTTTTATATTGGACTTTTTGATAGAAAGAGGGGCTCCCAAAGCCTATATGCTCAAGGAAGAAATGATTCAGTACAAGTAAAAGAATCAGGGCCTTTTAATATTAATCAGATTTAGGCTGATTTCTGCATTTTTTTCTTTTAATATTACATTACGAATCATTTTATCGATGCGAAAAATCAATCTCAATAGCAAAACGTGTATTTACCTTGATCAGTTTGCTGTAAAATAAGCCAAATTCTGACATCTGTTGAAAAACAAGTATAATTGAGAAGTAAATTGTGTTTAATGTGCTGTAAACTAAGGTTCTAATATCTCGAGTTTACTGGGATATTTTTTGTAAAGATGCACTGCGTCACAATTCTGCCACAAAACCAAAACTTACGTAATGTCTTTAAAGCTTGGCTCTTTTCTTGTTTTTGGATGTTATTTACTTATAAATACAGGCTTTGCACAGTTGGGAGTTGATAGTTAATTGCAGATAAGGGCTAGTGAATTAGATAGTTACTCTGAAAAAAATAAAGAATAATTGAAAAAAAATAAAAAAAAGGTATAAATTCGCATAAGGTTTTTGGCGCGCCTGCTCGTTTGTGCAAAGATTTTATCAGCCAGGAGACAGATAATATAACCTTCAGAGCTTATTATCCGACAACAGTATACAAACGCAAATCCCAGGGTAATAATCTTTGAAACAATAAGGATTATATTATGGAATCTATTGAATTTTTCAAACTGCAAGCAAAAAATCTATTTAGAGATTTTAAGACCCAACAAAAACTTTCTGGAGAGAAGACCAGAGAATTTAACTACGAGTATTCGCCAAAACATTTTCATATCTATGATGTGATTTATGATTATGGCATCGATGAGGAAAAATTTACTCTGATGAATGCCCAGCACGTCATTGCCAAGATAGCAGGCTTTGACAAATGGGGTGATCTGGCAAAAGCTTCGTTTTCTGAATTGGAGCTTGCAAAATTATTGTTCGAGCATCAAGATAAGATTGATATCCTTTCTTGGAATTTCTATATCGCCGATGCGCAAGAGATGAATGAGCAGCTGCTGGACGCTGAGGTACAGGTCGGAATATTCGAGCAGGTCGTTGTTGAAGAGAATATTTTTGACATGGTAGTCCAGAGCTATCTGCTGAAGCACGACCTGTAAAGATCAATCACAGAAAAACGCGGTTAAAAAAAGCAGCCCAGAATTTAGCGGGTAGGGGCTAAGTTTTGCCTGCGCGGGAAATCTGCATTGCAATCCTATCTAAAACCTCAGGCTGCAATCAAACTTAGGGTTGTCCTGCAATTCCTTAAAGTGTCTGCGCCGTAAAAAAAAAGCCGGCATTATGCCGGCTTTAAAATTTTCAGATGATTGTGCTGTTCTTTATGCACTTCTTTATCTGATGAAGATTTCTATTCATAATAGCCAAAATCTGCCTATGATGTTTTGACGCATTGTTTTTTAGTCCCCTGCACTGGATGATTTCCAATTTTTAAGGTTACTGTTAAAAGCTTCTTTTCTAACTTATCAAAATCGGATAAATCGTATGTGGAGACCCAGAAAGTTTTACATGAAATAAAGCAAAAATTAATTTTGGAAAAATCCGATACAAGGTTGTTTAACATTAACCTGCTTATTGATAATTCAACAAATAGCTATATTAATTCAAAATCTGTTCCTTTATCATTCAGTGAAGCATTTGATAAAGTAGAAGCTATAGTACTATAGTGAAAAATTAAAAGCTGTAATTTTATTGGATAGATAATCGGTCGGTTCTTAAACTATTTTAAAGATAGTTAAGAGAAGGTTCTCAAACGCAATGGGTAAATATTGTTTATAATTTTACCCAGTTGCTTTTGCTTTCTGCAGGCAGTATTTCTTAAGTTTTTTGATCCAAGTTTTATTTAGCGGACATCAAAGTGAAAATGATAAATTCTTGCCACTCGATTTTATTCAATAATGGCAATAATCTTTTTTAATATCTCTCTTACAGCTTCTTCTCTGATATCATTTCTTTTTGGCTTTTTAATCTGAATTTTAAATTGATTCAGACGTTTAGCTGACTCTTCCCGTTTGTAATAAATTACGATGTACACATCACCGACTTCTCCTGTAATTGGGTAATCAATTGTACCTGGAGATGCAATTCCTGTCACGGCTACATACAAATCGGCGCTGGGGTAAACTTTTATTAAGCCATAAGCCATTTCAACAGTGGTCTCCATTGATTCAGCTGAGTAAAGATCGATTGTTGCAGGATTTACCTTGAGAATACCGGATTTTAATTCTCTGTCGTAAGTAACTACACTCCCTTTCAAAATGCTAGAAGCACCAGAAACAGAGGCTATGGAACTTGCAAGAAGTCCTGCCGTAATACTTTCAGCACAGACAATAGTTAGTTTTTTATCTTTCAATTTTATGTTAAATGCTAATATTTCTTCTTCTGTCATTGCTATTATTTTTTTTCTGTGTAAAATTTATGTATGCATCCTAATCCTTCCCTAACTATAATGCAATCGGTTTTGTAGTTGTTTTTATTATAAGGACAAACTTCAACCCCAATGTGAGAAACAAAATGAAATTCGATCCGGTTTTCTAGATGGTCGTTTTCATTGTCAAAAAATTGATCTTCTTCATATTTGTTGAGTAAATCGCATACATCAGGTTTTGAATCATCAATTTTTCCAGTGTAAAATAGCGAAACAACAAATATTTTTTCAACTGGAAGGAAAAATTTATATGTTTCGTCCTCTCTCCGCTTTTTATGAATCAGTTTTCTTATAGTTCTGCCATCATGAACGACATCCGTTATGATTAAAATTGATTTAAATTCTCCCGAGTTGTTAAAGTTCAGCTGTTTTTCAAAGCTGGAATGATCGTCATATCGATATGAGTACGGAAGAAAACTATATGGTTTAGAACTCAGAACTGCTGTTCTTGTAGCAAGCATATTCCCTTCAACTCCCAGACCTATTACAAAATCAAATTCTATTGATGAATCTGTTATAGTTTCATAAATATATTTTTTACATTTATTCAGGCGGTTTCGATCCACTAGTAATTTTGAAACATCAATCCATCCGTGTGCTCTTGAGGTTTCACTCCAATGGAAATGCCCTGAATGGAAAAGATTATGTTCCTTAACAATTTTTAATAAATTAAGATGTTTTACACTGTTATTATCAAATGGTCTGTACTGCGCATTTTTTTCTGGTATAATTTCTTCAGTATTTTCATCAGATGGAATTATTTCAGGTAAAAAATCAGAGAATGGAATAGTTGTCTGACTTGGAGGAATTTTAAGTTCAATCTGATTAACCTCTCCACATGATTCACTTATATCCCAGACGCCATAGTCTGGCTGACCAGTTATTTTATTATTTGTTGTTCTGTAATATTTGTTCTCTAGAATTACTTGAGAATCTTGGTCTTTAAGAATTAAAAGATTAAAATTCGGATCAGGATCTTTACATCCAAAAGAACCTATGCTTATGTTAGGAATTCTAGTTTTAATTTCAGAATATGGAGTATGTTCATTACCAAAAATATAACAATCTACCTTATGAATTTCCAGTATCCTTT
>NZ_CAGKLC010000091.1 GCF_903469665.1 Flavobacterium sp. UGB4466
GTTTTGATGACTGATAGTTCATATGCCGTCTTCTATTATGGGCTATTTATGCAAAACTTTTTAAGACTCATTTTTTTTCTAAAGGTTTGTGTACTGTTCTTTTGTTTTCTCCTAATTATATGTCATTACTTTGTACTATTATAGTCAAATTTTTTAACGTCCTTTTATTTCGTACTTGACGTTTTTGGCTGTCTAGAATTTCAAGACTTGCTTAAACATGCTGTCTTTGTTTTTAGTGATTTTTTTAAATTCTTGTGAAATTTCTCCGTCCTAGTTAATCATTTCATCTTTTGTACAGGATAAAAAAATGAGAGATGAGATCAAGAACGGCTTTGCAAATGATTTGATATGGATTTCGTTTCTCATAGTGAAGTAGTTATATTTTAATGTGTTTTTTTCTTTATATTAAAGTTAAACTGCTTTGGGGGAAATCCTCAGCCGAAAATCGGTTATTTAAAATCTGTTTTTAAATAATTGTAAAGTAATTCTTATATTTACGCACAAGAAAAGTATTAATGATGAATAAGACTGTAGGGGAAAAATTAAAGATGCTGCGTAAAGCGAAAAATATGTCACAAGAAGAAGTAGCAGACAGTCTTCATATATCACCATCGGCTTATGCAAGAATGGAACGTGGAGAAAGTACTTCCTGGGCAGTTCATTTTAAAAGGATTTGCGAGGTTTTTGAAATAGCACCGGAAGAATTAGTCCGAGAAGAGATAGGGGTTAAAACTTATGAGAGTTTGATGAATATTGATCAATTGATAGACTATTCTATGCTTGGTGTTTATCGAAAGATTATCAGAAAATACGAATTAGAGATTGAAGATCTTAAAAGTATAATTAAACATTTGAATAAAGAACAGGAATAAAAAAAGCTTCACCAATAAAGTGAAGCTTTTTTAGTATGGGAATTATATAATTAACGTGTAATACAGATTTAGTTGATCTCTTTAGTAACAATTTGCATGGTCTCGCGGCTCACTTGTTTTAGTAAAACGGTTTTGTTTTCCTCTACCGTTTGTGCCGCTTGTTCTGTAAAATGGCGAATCGTGTATAAAGTCACATTCTCGCTAAATTCTACTTTGAATTTTTTCGAAAGAATGGCGTTCAGGTCATTAAAATTCCCAAATTTATCTTCCACACAAACCGAAAAACTAATGGCAGAATTCTGAATCAGATTTACTTTTATTTTAAATTGGTGAAACAAAGCAAAAATCTCGCTGATATTCTCTTCCATAATAAAAGAAAAATCAATCGAAGAAAGAGAAATTAAAAGCTGTTCTCTTTTTACGATAAAACAAGGATATTGCGGCTCCAAATCGACACCTTTAGAAACACAAGTCCCTTTTAAAAGTGGATTAACAAAAGATTTTACGTACAGCGGAATTTCCTTTTTCTGTAAAGGCTGCAATGTTTTTGGGTGAATTACAGTAGCTCCGTAGAAAGCCAGCTCGATCGCTTCACGATAAGAAATCTGGTTTAATAAACTCGCATTTTCAAAATAACGCGGATCGGCATTCATAACTCCCGGAACGTCTTTCCAAATTGTAACACTTTCTGCATTCAGGCAGTAGGCAAAAATTCCGGCAGTATAGTCAGAACCCTCACGGCCTAAAGTAGTAGTAAAGTTATTCTCATCGGCGCCTAAGAATCCCTGAGTAATGTTTAAAACCTTACGAGGAACATTTTTACTGATATTTTGTTGGGTAACCTCCCAATCTACTTCTGCATCGCGGTAGTTGGCATTGGTTTTGATGAAATTTCGAACATCAAGCCATTGTGTTTGAATGCCCATAAAATTCATAAAATGACTTAAGATAGTCGTTGATATCAATTCTCCGAAGCTCACAATCTGATCGTAAACAAAATTATAGTTTGGAG
Organism: Flavobacterium sp. UGB4466; assembly: GCF_903469665.1. Lineage (GTDB taxonomy): Bacteria > Bacteroidota > Bacteroidia > Flavobacteriales > Flavobacteriaceae > Flavobacterium > Flavobacterium lipolyticum. The sequence continues at coordinate 1,885 of NZ_CAGKLC010000091.1, forward strand.
ATTTATTGTGCGCCAGGAAATATTCCAATTCAGAGAATAATGCTTTTACAGCAGTAAAAACAGCATGTTCTTCGTTCTCAAACAAATCCAGTAGAATTTGATTGTGGTATTTCTTTATTTCCTGTACGGATGAACTCAGTTCGGATGATTTATCAAAATAATTTTTGATTACTACTTCAAGAGCATTTGTCGTTTTTCCCATTGCGGAAACTACTAAAATCACATCTTCATAACCTACTTTTTGTAAAACGTCGTATACGTTTTTAATTCCTTCGGCATCTTTAACCGATGCTCCACCAAATTTAAATACTCTCATTTTTAATTTTAGATTTTTTATTTCAGATTTCAGACCGGATGAAATCTTGTACATGTTATTATTTTTTCTGTCATGAATCTATACTAATTGGTAAAATTCGTGGCAAAATATTGTTTTTTATAATTTTTCTAAAAACGAATTAATTCCCGTTTCGTCCATTTGAACAACTCTCCAGTCTTCAAGGATTTTTGCACCCGAATTCTCGTAGAATTTTACAGCAGGAGTATTCCAGTCCAAAACATTCCAATCGATTCGGAGAACATTATCCCGCTTTCCCTGTTTTATGATTTCGGCATAAAGTGCAGATCCTAGACCTGTACCTCTCATCTTCTCTTTAACGACCAAATCTTCAAGATGTATTGTTTTTCCTTTCCAGGTGGAGTATCGGTAATAGTAGAACGCGATTCCAACAATTTCTTTATGATTTTCGTCAGTATCAATTTCAGCAACAAACACATGAAACAGTGGTTTTTCACCAAAACCGTCACGTATTAAATCTGCTTCTGTAATCACTACAGCATTTGGTTCTTTTTCGAATATTGCCAACTCCTGTATTAATCCCAGAACCGATTTCATGTCTTCAGGATTCCCTTTTCTAATATTCATATATTCTTATTATTAAGCGTTTATTGGCTAAAAAAGTATTCTTTTGCTCAGTACTTTAGGGCTTTATTTAGCAAATATACAATAGTGGCAAACTAACGAAATAATTTTTAAACCATTCTCACAAAAAAAACGATATTTGTGACTTAAAAACAAAATTACAACGATTTAGTAATGGAAGAACGCAATAAAACACTGGGAGAGTTTATTATTGAGAACCAAAAAGCATTTCAATATTCGTCGGGGGAGCTTTCCCGAATTATCAATTCTATACGTTTGGCGGCCAAGGTCGTAAACTATAAAGTAAACAAAGCTGGATTGGTGGATATCATTGGCGCTGCAGGCGAGCAGAATATCCAGGGTGAAGACCAGCAAAAATTAGATGTATATGCAAACGAAGTATTTATTCAGACGTTAATTAACCGTGAGATTGTCTGTGGTATTGCTTCAGAAGAAAACGACGATTTTATTACTGTTCAGGGGAGCGACAACAGTCATAATAATAAGTACGTGATCTTAATGGATCCGCTGGACGGATCTTCGAATATCGATGTGAATGTATCAGTGGGAACCATTTTTTCGGTTTTCAGAAGAATTACACCTATCGGAACTCCGGTTACAAGCGAGGATTTTTTACAACCGGGAGTCAATCAGGTAGCAGCAGGATATGTTATTTACGGAACATCGACCATGTTGGTATACACAACAGGTCATGGTGTAAACGGATTTACCTTAAACCCTGCTATTGGAACATTCTATCTTTCACATCCTAATATGAAATTTCCACAAAATGGAAATATTTATTCAGTCAATGAAGGAAATTATGTTCACTTTCCACAAGGAGTAAAAAATTATATCAAATATTGTCAGAGAGAAGAAGAAGACAGACCTTACACTTCAAGATATATTGGAAGTTTAGTTTCTGATTTTCACCGAAATATGATCAAAGGAGGAATTTATATTTATCCAACCAGTTCAAAAGCACCAAAAGGGAAGCTGCGTTTGTTGTACGAATGTAATCCTATGGCTTTTATTGCAGAACAGGCAGGAGGAAAAGCAACAGATGGTTTTGGAAGAATTATGGAAATAAAGCCAACTGAATTGCACCAAAGAGTTCCATTTTTCTGCGGAAGTTACAACATGGTCGAAAAAGCAGAAGAATTTATGGCGGAAGCGCTTTAGTTTTTAGTCACAGTCACAGTTTTTAGTCGCAGTTTAAGCTGGACTAGAAACAGCAAACCCGACAGTTTTAGAGTGCACTCTAAAACTGTCGGGTTTATTTTTTATTTAGTTTTAGCTATAGTCTGAAAACTGAAAACTGCGACTGAATACTATTTATGCATGTGTTGCATTTCGTAAACAAAAGTATCACCGTCTACTTTTTTGTCGACTAATGATAATGCTTTAGAAATAATATAGTTTACGTTGCTTGGTGTAAAACCTAAAGCGATACCTAATTTTCGTAACATCACTTCTTGTTGGTCTTCAAGATGGTGATCTACGTGTACCATTCTTGTTAAGTCATACAAACGCTCTAAACGCTGTACGTGCAAATAAGGAGGATTGATAGGGTATTTTAATGGGTCGTTAAGAATTTCTTCGTATTCAGTTTCTGAAATTTCTAAACGTGCAGCCAATTTGTCCAAGAAATTTTTTTCTTCAGGATGTACAATTCCATCAGCTAGTGCTACACGAACAATAGCAGAAAAGTGACCTTTGTTTCTTTGTTTGAATTCGCTATCAAATAAATCTGAAAATGACATAATTATGGTTTTTTTTATCCTACAAAGATAATTTTTATTTTAAATTATTAATTTTAAAGTTCTCATAAAATTTAACTTAATTTTTATCGGTTGTTTTACTTTGGGACAGCTGTAATTGTTCAAAATAAATCGTAAGTTTACAACCCCTAATCATTATAATAGAGTACCCTTATGTCAGAATTTTGGATTTATTTTCAAATAGGATTAAAGCATGTTTTAGATATTAACGCTTATGATCACGTTCTTTTTTTAATAGCATTAACAACCCCTTATTTGTTTAAAGACTGGAAACGTATTTTGCTTCTCGTTTCTGTTTTTACAATTGGTCATACACTGGCTTTATTGCTTTCTGTTTACGGAATTATTGCGATAAAAGTGAATACTGTTGAGTTTTTAATTCCCATAACGATTTTAATTACTGCAGTTTTTAATCTCTTTACAGCCGGAAAGAACTCTAAAAATGATGGTTTGAATGTAGTGTTTTTTGTGACCTTATTTTTTGGAATTATACACGGACTTGGATTCTCGAATTATTTCAAAACTATTTTAGGAGGGTCACCTGGTTCAAAATTACTACCTTTAGGAGAATTTGCTTTAGGAATTGAAGCAGCACAACTGGTAGTGGTTTTTGTAGTTTTGATACTATCTTATATTGTGCAGACCATATTTCGTTTTTCAAAACGCGATTGGGCACTTGTAATGTCGGCTTTTGTTATCGGAGTGGTTATTCCCATGATTATTGAAAGCCCAATTTGGAACAGATAAAATAAATGAAGAAAAAAAAATTAAATAAATACGACAAAGCTTATCTGAGGATTGCCAAAGAATGGAGTTTATTGTCGTATTGCAAACGAAAGCAGGTAGGTGCTATTATTGTAAAAGACCGGATGATCATTTCGGATGGATACAATGGTACCCCGTCTGGTTTCGAAAATTGCTGTGAAGATGAGGAAGGATTAACCCGTTGGGACGTTCTTCATGCCGAGGCAAATGCCATTTTGAAAGTAGCAAGATCAACGCAATCCTGTGAAGGAGCGACTCTGTATATTACACTTTCACCTTGCAAAGAATGCAGTAAATTAATACATCAGTCGGGTATAAAAAGAGTGGTGTATCATGACGGATATCGTGACGATTCCGGAATACAGTTTTTAATAAAAGCGGGTGTCGAAGTCGAACATATTCCTGTTTTAGAAGAGTAAATGAAATTTAATTCAAAATATTTACCACTTGTTATCGGAGCAACTTTAGCTCTGGGTATCGTTCTCGGAAGCCTTATGAATGCTCCCGCAGATGATCAGCTTTTGGCTAAAAATTACTCAAAAACCAAACTGAACAAGCTGATCGATTTTATCAATAATGAATATGTCGACAGTATCAACACCGATTCAATTGTAAATCTTACAGTCGATAATATCTTATCAAAATTAGATCCGCATTCCGTTTATATCCCCCCAACAGAACAGGCCGAAGTAGCCGAAAGTATGAAAGGGGATTTTGTAGGGATTGGGATTAATTTTTACATGTATAAAGATTCTGTTGCCATTATAAAACCAATTGAAAATGGGCCTTCAGCAAAAGCCGGAATAAAGTCCGGGGATCGTATTCTATTTGCCGGAAAAACCAAATTGTTCGGACGCAGACTGTCTTCAGATATTTTGTTTTCTAAGTTAAAAGGATTAAAAGGATCTGAGATTGAACTGACTGTTTTTAGAAGGTCAGAACAGAAGAAACTTAAGTTTAAAGTAAAAAGAGATATTATCCCGATCAAAAGCGTCGATGCTTCACTGCTGCTGGGGAATAATGCCGGATATATCAAAATCAATCGTTTTGCCGAAACTACTTTTAATGAGTTTAAGAGTGGTCTGGAGAGATTGAAGCAAAAAGGAATCGAGTCGCTGGTGATTGATCTTCGTGACAATGGCGGTGGTTATATGGAAGAAGCCAGCGCAATTGCAGATGAATTTTTAAAAGACAAACAGCTGATCGTTTTTACTAAAAATAAAAACGGTACTACCGAGAAAACTTATGCTACCAAAGCAGGCAGTTTTGAAACCGGTAAAGTGTATGTGCTGATTAATGAAAATAGTGCATCGGCCAGTGAAATTCTGGCAGGAGCATTACAGGATAATGACCGTGCGATCATTGTAGGTCGACGTTCTTTCGGAAAAGGTCTGGTGCAGCGTGAAATGGATTTCAACGACGGATCGGCAGTGAGACTGACCGTGGCTCGTTATTACACCCCAACCGGAAGATCGATTCAGAAGCCTTATAAAAAAGGAAATGAAGACTATTTTAAGGAATCTGAGGCCCGTATAAAATCAGGTGAACTTTATGCAAAAGACAGTATAAAAGTAGCTGATTCTTTAAAGTTTAAAACACCAAAAGGTAAAATTGTATATGGCGGTGGCGGAATTGTTCCTGATGTTTTCGTGCCAATGGAGGCGGAGCATGGAAATGAAAATGTGGCCTACCTGATGCAAACCGGAATTGTAGGGCATTTCGTTTTTGAAGAATTGGATAAAAATAGAGCTGTATTTGCCGGACTTCATTTTAATGAGTTTTTAGCAAAGATGAAGAGTTCTGATCTGTATTTTAAAAAGTTCAAAACCTATGTGCTGTCAGCTGGTTTAGATTTAAAATTTGACAAAACCAAAGCATTGGTAAATCGATATATCACTGCTGAGTTTGCCAGACAATTGTATGGCGAATTGTATTATTACGATGTTATTTTAAAAGAAGATGCCATGATCAAGGCTGTTTTGAAACCAAACAAGTAATCCCTAATCTTCATCAGATGAAAATAGAAACTATTGTAAATGCTGAGATTGAACTATTAACGGCCATGAAAAGTGCAGATGTTCCAACTTTGGAAAAGATGCTGCACGACGATTTACTTTTTAATTTACCGGACGGACAAACTATTACGAAAGAGTTTGATTTAAATTCGTATCGTTCAGGTAAGATGCAAATAGATGCATTAGAAGCTTCGGATCAGATTATAAACGTAATTGGTGACTCGGCTGTGGTTGCGGTGACGATTTTATTAAAGGGAAGCTTTAATCATAATCCCTTTAATGGAACTTTCAGGTATATCAGGGTTTGGAAACAGTTTGATGAAAATCTGAAAGTAATTGCCGGCAGCTGTATTCAATTGCAGTAAAAAAGATCTAAGCTGGATTTTGTTAATCTGAGTGCTTTTGTGCTAACTTTTCCGGGGTTTTATCGAATACTGTCGTGTGCATGAGTCTGCACGCCATTGTTCCATAAAGTTAAGATGTCAGTCGCTACGGCAGCACCACTTCCGGCTGCAATCGCTAATTGACTTCTCCAGCCTGCCAGAGTTCCTGTAACGTAAATGCCGTCAGCAACCTTGTGGTCGTCGTTTTTAAGCTGGATGCGTTGTTTTTCTGGAAGTGCTTTTTTGTGTGGCTCGATGTATTGCATCAAACCTTCTATGTCAAAAGTATTTGCTGAACCAATACCGATCACGATACTTTTTGTTTTATAGGAGTTTTTGTTGGTAGTTACAAGGAAGTCCGGATATGAGCCTTCAACTTTAACTACCTTTTCGTTTTCTATCTGAGTGATATGAGGATAAGTTTTGGCTAAATCCTGAGTGCTTTCTACTAACAAATCAGATCCCAGTTTGCCAGGTGTAATGCCATAAGCATTGAAAAAAATGGCTTCCTGTAGAGAAGAGTTTTTTTGATGTGTAAAAATTCCAATTTTCTTATCGGTTACAAAAGCTTTGTTTTTGGCTGATCCCAATACAAGAGCGCAGGACATGCCTGAAACACCTCCTCCAATAATTAAAACATCAAACATAGGATTATCGTCCGTTTGTTTTTTCTTCAATTCTTTTAGAGATTCTGAAAATCAAAAGAATTAAAACGGCGCAAAATGAAGCAGCGATTCCAATAAAAGCAACTACACTGTCTCCTTGAAAAGGATTTTTGAAGTCCAGTAGCGTAATATTAAAAACGATTAATGCCAGGGCTAAAAGCACTAAAATGGAAGTGAAAATTTTCATAATGGTTGTTTGTTTGTCTAAAATAATAAAGTAGAACCGTCAGATGTGAAAAGTATCTTAAAGTTATATTTTAGAAATTTTATGGGGTAAATTTATAAAAATAAATGTTAGACAAACAAACCTTTAACATTAGCAGCAAATAATTTAACAGCAATTGCTAAAAGGATTACTCCAAAGGTCTTGCGAACTACGCCAAGTCCGTTTTCTCCTAATAAATTTTCTATTTTTTTAGATGATTTCAAAACAACGTAAACCAAAATAATATTCAGTAAAATGGCAATAATGATGTTAATTGTGTGAAACTGAGAGCGTAATGACAATAAAGTTGTCATGGTACCGGCACCTGCAATTAAGGGGAAGGCCAAAGGGACAATCGAAGCTGATCCTGGTTCTTCATCACGATAAATTCGGATTCCTAAAATCATTTCTAAAGCCAGAAAGAATAATACAAATGAACCTGCAACAGCAAAAGAATGTACGTCAATTCCAATAAGATGCAGAAAGCCTTCTCCGACAAAAAGAAAAGTAATCATAATCAGACCGGCTACAATCGAAGCTTTCTCTGATTCTATATGGCCGACTTTCGCTCTTAAATTTAATATAATCGGAATCGATCCGACAATATCGATTACGGCAAAAAGTACCATTCCAACGGTGATAATTTCCTTAAAATCAATTTCTAACATAATTTTTTTATTTACTGTTTAGAGATGTGCAAAAGTAGATAATAAAGTTAATGCTTTTTTGTGATATAGTCAAAGCACTGTATTTTTGTTATAAAAACACGTGTTGTTGCTTAAAAAAATGATTTTTATAACAATTACTGCGTTGTTTTGCATATTTGCAAGGCGTTTGCCGAAAAATGTTGCGGCGGTTTTTTGTGCAAGACCGGCATAAAGTGTTTTGCATGACAATCTGTTGGGTAAGCATGAGAAAAGAATAGGCAGAATATCTGCTTTCTTTGCGTATCTTTGCACTTTATAAATTACAGTATTTCAATATCATGTTTCAATTAGGGAAAACCATTATTTCAGAAGATATTCTTGAAAAAGAATTTGTGTGCAACTTGTCAGCTTGTAAAGGAGCTTGCTGTGTTGATGGAGATGCCGGTGCGCCTTTGAGTGAAGCTGAGACTAAAATTCTGGAAGAAATCTATCCTAAAGTAAAACCTTTCTTGCGAAAAGAGGGGATTGCTGCCATCGAAGCTCAGGGTACCTGGGTAAAAGGAACGGATGGTGATCTTGAAACGACTCTGATTGATAATAAAGACTGTGCCTATGTTATTTTTGATGGCAAGACCGCACTTTGCGGAATCGAGCAGGCGTACAATCAGGGAATCGTAGACTGGAAAAAACCTGTTTCCTGTCATTTATATCCAATCCGGGTGAAAGACTTTACAGAGTTTGCTGCTGTAAACTATGACAAGTGGGACATTTGCGACGATGCCTGTTCGTTAGGTAAGGAGTTGGAAGTTCCAGTGTATAAATTTGTTAAAGAAGCATTAATTCGCCGCTTTGGACAGGACTGGTATTTGGAGCTTGAAAAAGTTGCGGAAGAACTCAAAAAATCGTAAAAAATCGGCAGCCATTACTGTTGCTGGGGAGTGCTCAGATTTTGATTAAAAAAGCATTTGAGAAGTCAGGTAAAAACTTTTAAAAACATTTGAAATTTTCTTGCTTTTTGTTTCAAAAATTCTATATTTTACTTCCAAAAATGAGATGAAATTTAATATTAATTTGCTTGTTTTCAGTATTTTAGTTATTGTATGAAAAATATCTCATTTTCGACGTGTTGTTAAAAACTACGTCCGATTGTGAATAAGTTTGGCTTTTATTTTAGGCAACAAATGACAATCTTTGTAGTCTACTGAATGAGTTAAAATTTAGTATAAAAATTAAAGAAAAATTTCATGTTACAAGTCGAGCCAATATTACAAGAAAACAAAAATCGTTTCGTTATTTTCCCAATAAAACACCATGATATTTGGGAATGGTACAAGAAGATGGAGGCTAGTTTCTGGACTGCCGAAGAAATCGATTTGCACCAAGACTTGACTGACTGGAATAATAAATTAAGTGACGACGAAAGATACTTCATCAAGCACATTTTAGCTTTTTTTGCAGCTTCTGACGGAATTGTAAATGAAAACCTTGCAGAGAACTTTGTAAATGAAGTTCAATATGCCGAAGCTAAATTTTTCTATGGTTTTCAAATTATGATGGAGAATATTCATAGTGAGACGTATTCTTTATTAATTGATACCTATGTGAAAGATGAAGCAGAGAAAGCAGAATTGTTTAATGCTTTAGAAGTTTTTCCTGCAATTGGTAAAAAAGCAGAATGGGCTTTAAAATGGATCGAATCGGATTCGTTTGCTGAAAGACTAATTGCTTTTGCAGCGGTGGAGGGGATCTTTTTCTCAGGCGCTTTCTGTTCTATTTATTGGTTGAAAAAACGTGGTTTAATGCCAGGTTTAACTTTTTCGAATGAATTGATTTCACGTGACGAAGGTGTACACTGTGATTTTGCAGTGCACTTACACAATCATCACCTGGTTAATAAAGTGCCAAAAGACAGAATTAAAGAAATCATCGTTGATGCTTTAAATATCGAAAGAGAGTTTGTAACAGAATCTCTTCCGGTAAGTTTAATAGGAATGAATGCAACTTTAATGACGCAATATTTAGAGTTTGTTGCGGATAGATTATTAGTAGAATTAGGTTGCGAGCGTGTGTATGGATCAGCGAATCCGTTTGACTTCATGGACATGATTTCTCTTCAGGGAAAAACTAATTTCTTTGAAAAACGTGTTGCGGAGTATCAAAAATCAGGTGTGATGAACACAGACAGTGATGCTCAGAAAATTTCATTTGATGCAGATTTTTAGCCAACAGCAATAAATTTAGTGTATTCCAAGACGCTAAAAAAGTAAATCATTTTATAAGATTGAATCTTCATCCCAAATCGTTGATTCAAGTACAATTTTTAATGCCTTTCAGTTTGTTTTTTCAAACTGGAAACAGACAACTATTGAGAATCCTGCAATTCTCAAAAAATAATTTAAAAACACACAATGTTTAAGCCTTGGAAATCGTTATTCCCGAGACTTTCATTTTTTCAATAACTAAAAAAGTAAGCTTATGTATGTAGTAAAAAGAGATGGCCATAAAGAGCCGGTAATGTTTGATAAGATTACAGAAAGAATCAAAAAATTGTGTTACGGTTTAAATGAACTTGTAGATCCTGTTAAGGTAGCGATGAGGGTTATTGAAGGATTGTATGATGGGGTTTCGACTTCTGAATTGGATAATCTTGCAGCAGAAACAGCGGCTTCTATGACTATTGCGCATCCTGATTATGCACAATTGGCGGCACGTGTGGCAATTTCAAATCTACATTCCAATACCAAGAAATCGTTCTCCGAAACGATGAAGGATATGTACAATTACGTAAATCCAAGAAACGGACAAGAGGCTCCGTTACTTTCGGATGAAGTATTTGAAGTAATTCAGGAAAACTCTGCTTTCTTAGATTCTCATATCATTTACACAAGAGACTTTAATTACGATTACTTTGGTTTTAAAACCTTAGAGCGTTCTTATCTGTTAAAAATAAACGGTAAAATCGTCGAAAGACCGCAGCATATGTTAATGCGTGTTTCGGTGGGTATTCACCTTGACGATTTGAAATCAGTAATTGAAACCTACGACTTAATGTCTAAAAAGTTCTTTACGCATGCAACACCAACGTTGTTCAATGCGGGAACTCCAAAACCACAAATGTCTTCTTGTTTCCTATTGGCCATGCAGGACGATAGTATTGATGGTATTTATGATACTTTAAAACAAACTGCTAAAATCTCACAATCGGCGGGAGGAATTGGACTTTCTATTCATAACGTTCGTGCGACGGGATCGTACATTCGTGGTACAAACGGAACTTCAAACGGAATTGTTCCGATGTTGAGAGTTTTCAACGATACTGCTCGTTATGTAGACCAAGGTGGCGGAAAACGTAAAGGAAGTTTTGCCATTTACATCGAAACCTGGCATGCTGATATCTTTGATTTCTTAGATTTAAAGAAAAATACAGGAAAAGAAGAAATGCGTGCGAGAGATTTATTTTTCGCAATGTGGACTTCAGATTTATTCATGAAACGTGTACAGGAAGATACTACCTGGACTTTAATGTGTCCTAATGAGTGTCCTGGGCTGTACGATGTGTATGGAGAAGAATTTGAAGCATTGTATACCGATTATGAATTTAGAGGAAAAGGTAGAAAAACGATTCGTGCACGTGAATTATGGGAGAAAATCCTCGAATCACAAATCGAAACAGGAACACCATATATGTTGTACAAAGATGCAGCAAACCGTAAATCAAATCACAAGAATTTAGGAACCATTCGTTCGTCTAACTTGTGTACGGAGATTATGGAGTACACTTCTAAAGATGAAATTGCAGTTTGTAACCTGGCTTCTATTTCATTACCAATGTTTATTGATAACGGAAAATTCGATCACGAAGCACTTTACAATGTTACGAAACGTGTAACTCGTAACCTAAACAAGGTAATCGACAGAAACTATTACCCGGTTAAAGAAGCAGAAAACTCAAACATGCGTCACCGCCCAGTAGGATTAGGAGTGCAAGGTTTAGCCGATGCTTTCATCATGTTGCGTATGCCTTTTACAAGTGATCAGGCTAAAGCATTAAACCAGGAAATTTTCGAAACTTTATACTTTGCAGCTGTAACCGCTTCTATGGAAATGGCAAAAGAAGAAGGTCCGTATTCAACTTTCGCAGGTTCTCCAATGTCACAGGGAGAATTCCAATACAATATGTGGGGATTGAAAGACGAAGAATTATCAGGTCGCTGGGACTGGGCATCCTTAAGAAAAGAAGTAATGGAACATGGAGTTCGTAACTCATTATTGGTTGCGCCAATGCCAACTGCTTCGACTTCGCAGATTCTTGGAAACAATGAAGCTTTCGAACCGTATACCTCAAACATTTACACACGTCGCGTATTGTCTGGAGAATTCATCGTAGTAAACAAACATTTACTTCATGATTTAGTAGACAGAGGTTTGTGGAACGAAGATTTGAAACAAGAAATTATGCGTCATAACGGATCTGTTCAAAACATTGATATTGTACCACAAGATTTAAAAGATCTTTATAAAACAGTTTGGGAAATGTCGATGAAAGATATTATCGATATGTCACGTCAAAGAGGTTACTTCATTGATCAATCGCAATCGTTAAACTTGTTCATGCAGGATGCTAACTATTCTAAACTAACGTCTATGCACTTCTACGCTTGGCAATCAGGTTTAAAAACAGGAATGTATTACCTAAGAACAAAATCAGCAGTTGATGCGATTAAGTTTACGTTGAACAACGATAAAAAAGAAGAAACAACCAGTACTTTAGTCCCGGAAACTGAAGCAATCAGCGTTGAAGATTACAAAGCAATGTTGCTAAAAGCGCAAGCTGGAGATCCTGAGGATTGTGAAATGTGTGGGTCTTAACGATTTTAGATTTTAGATTTTAGATTTCAGATTTTTAGAATATAAAAGCAGTTATCGTAAGGATAGCTGCTTTTTTTATTGGCAATCTAGATAAACGAGGTATTTTGGCTGACTTCTTTTTGATATAGTTCATGGTTGAAACTTAGAAATACAAGATATTTTGTAGTAGGCCTCGCAATATTTTTTTATATTATTATGGATTGTCTTCAGCTTTAGCTGGAGCTTTTTAGTTTTTTTAAGATGGCTTTAGCCGAAATGTTTTTCTATGATTGTATTGCAGCCTTCAGTTATAGATGCTGACAATTCAAATACAATATCCCCAAAAATTCCCCGTTTTAAGAATTACCAAAGATTTTAAAGCCTTAGCACCTTAGTAACTAAGCATCTCAGAACCTTCTCTTTAAACCTTTAAGAGAAAGTCAAGTCTTATTGTAATAATTTCTGAATTATGAAAAAAAGCAATCTTTGGTCATTACGATTGGGTTTTTCCGGAAAAGAATCCGATTCGATTGAAAAATTAGGAATAGAAAAATTCCTGAAGCAGTCCTATCAATCAAAATTTGATACCCAGCTCCCCGCTTTTCTGGAAGATGATCCCAAAACATTAGTAGAACTCAAAGAACTTAAAGAGTCTATTAAAGTGGCAGATTCAGAGGGAAAAAAGAAAGCCCTGAAAAAGGAATTCTACTCCGCTGTAGAGTTGAGAAAATGGTGGATCGGAAAAATGCGTAATGACGAATTTCCATTACGGGAGAACATGGTTTGCTTTTGGCACAATCACTTTGTCTCCACTTCTCAAAAAGTAAAAGTCAATTACTGGATTTACCAGCACAATATGATTCTGCGGGAACATGCCTTTGGAAACTTTAAAGAGCTTATCAAGCAAATCATAAAATCGAATGCTATGGTAAAGTATCTGGATAATGTCGATAACAAAAAAGGAAAATACAACGAGAATCTCAGTCGTGAATTATTGGAATTGTTTACCATTGGAATTGGAAACTACACCGAAAGCGACATTAAGAACGGAGCCAGAGCTTTGGCCGGACTGAATTACGGCGACAACAGGGCTGCTTACAGACGGTTTGCTGAAGATGATTCAGACAAAACCTATTTTGGTAAAATCGGAAACTGGAAAGCAGATGATTTGGTCGATATTATTTTCGAACAGAAAAACATTCCATATCTCATTACCCGAAAAATTCTGAAATGGTTCATTTATGACAATCCGCCTGAAGATTTGGTCACTTACTATGGAGATTATTTTAGAAAGGTGAAATTTGAAATACAGCCTTTGCTGACCAAAATTTTTACCGAAGAGTATAAGAAAGAGAATTCAGGAACCAAAATCAAAGATCCGTTAGTTTACATTTTACAGCTTTTAGAGGAACTGCATATCGACGATGTTGATGAGAGTATGATTTTGTTTTTTCTGAAGCAACAAGGAATGGATTTATACAATCAGGTTAATGTGAAAGGCTGGGAGGGAGGAAATTCCTGGCTGACTTCTCAGGTGTATCTGCAGCGCAACAACACAGCCGATTTACTTTGTTCAGGAAAAAGTATCACTCGAAAAACGTTGAACACCATGACTGCCGATGCTGAAAAACCAAAACCGCAGTTTGAAAAAGTAGATGTAAAAATGGACTTTGACACCAATGGTACTAATAAAACCATCATCACGGAACTTTCCAACAGATTATTGTTTAAAGTAAATGATTCGATGCAAAAAGACATGGAGAATTTACTAAAATACGATTTCGATCCCAAAGAGGAACACGCCAATTTTGCCGTAATTCGGCTCTTCAATTATATTACAAAACTGCCCGAGTATCAATTAATTTAGAAGTTATTATCATGAACAGAAGGAATTTTCTAACGCTTACAGGAACTCTTACCGGCGGAATGTTGGTGCTTCCTGATTTTTTACACGCATTTGGTTCGCAGAGTAGTTTAATTGTAGGCGAGCAATGTGTGGTGTTTGTTCAGTTAAATGGGGGAAATGATGGATTGAATACTTTTATACCGTACGACAATCCGCTGTATTACGACTATCGTACAAAAATAGCTTTGAATAGAGACGTTGTTATTGGTAAAAATAAAGGAATGGCATTTCATCCGGCATTGAAAGATCTGGCTCAGATACAGCAAAACGGAGATTTGACCGTAATTCAAAATGTAGGTTATCCCGAACCCATCCGATCACACTTTAGAAGTCAGGAAATTTGGCAAACCGCAACAGATTCTAATAAGTATAGTAACGAAGGCTGGTTAGGACGTTATTTAGATTTACAATGCAACGGACATCAGGCTACAGCGGGAATAAATCTGGATTCGATCGATAATCTGGCCTTAAAAGGAAATGAACCTAATTTTATAACCGTAAAAGACCCAAACCGATTTAAGGTAAAATCAGATAAAGAAGTAAATGTAACCTTGTCTGATAATCCGCAATTGGATTTTGTTCGAAAAATTGCCAATTCGGTTACAGAGGGATCGGATGAAATTCAGAAGGCATTGACAAAATCAAAGTCGGAAATTAGTTATTCGAAAACAGAATTGTCTAAAAACCTGGAATGGATTGGCCGATTGATTAAAGGAAATCTAAATTCGAAAGTATATTATACCTCGCTGGGCGGATTTGACACTCATGACAATCAGCTGGCTTTGCACGAAAGAAAATTAAGGGAGCTGAATGACGCCTTGTATAGTTTTTATCAGGATTTGAAACAGGCAAAGCTGCTTCAGAATGTAACGGTTGTAGTTTTTTCTGAATTTGGAAGACGTGTTAAAGATAATGGAAACGGCACAGATCACGGAACTGCAGCGCCAATGTTTATAATTGGCGGAAACAACAGAGGGACAATTTTAGGTAAGAACCCTGATTTATCTAATTTGGATAACGGAGATCTGAAACATGAAATTGATTTTAGAAGTGTGTACGCCTCATTATTACAGCAAAAAATGAATTTCGATTACACTAAAATTGGAATTAAGAATGCACCGGTTTCGGGATTATTTTAGGATTGCGAGAGAGCTACGAATTCACGGATTTTTTGTTTAAAAGCTGCAATAGTTTGAAATCATTCGTGAATTCGGGGCAAATAAATAGTGTTCTTAATTTACTCTATTCAAGGCAATTTTTAATTAATTTTGTACTATTGATAATGTATTAATACTGAAAATATGGAAATTAAAAATCTATCTAAATATAGTAATGCCGAAAAAATTGTTTTGGCAGAGCAATTGTGGGACAGTGTTTCTAAAGATGATTTAGAAATTTCTGATGATGTTAAAAGAGAATTAGATATTCGGATACAAAACTTAGAAGAAGGAAAGTCAGAATTGTATTCTTGGGAAGAGGTTCAGGCTCATTTGAAAGCTATAAAAAATAAATTTTGAAATGACATTAAATATACAACTACTATTTCCTCTTTTAATAACTTCAATAATTACAATGTTTGGATGGTTTATATTGCATAAACTTGGTCAAAAAAGAGATTTAGAGAATAAAAGGAAAGATTTAAGAATTACATATTTGATTGAAGCATGGAAGAAATTGGAGTATGCTTCTAATAGAGAACTTAATGAATTAGAATTTATAGAATATATTGAAAATTCAATAGCATTGATTCAGTTATTCGGAACAACGAATCAAATCATATTAGCTAAAAATATTGCTGACGATATGAAAAAAACTACGATAACGAGCTTAGATTTAATATTAGAAGACTTAAGAGATGATTTAAGGAATGAGTTAAATCTTGAAAAATTAAATAGAAAAATGGTATTTGTGAGATATAAGAAAAAGATCTAAGATATTTATTGCCAAATTTTTAAAAGCTACGAATAAAATCTTAGGAACTTAGTACCTCAGAACCTTAGTATCTTAGAAAAACCAATTGTAAATATCTCATTTTA
>NZ_CAGKLC010000092.1 GCF_903469665.1 Flavobacterium sp. UGB4466
GATCTAAATTGCCCTGAAAGGGCAAAAGCAACTAAAAACAAAGTATAAGATCTTAATTAAAAGTTATGTTATAAAATAAGATAGGTGCTTTTTGGGTTATGCTTTCGCCCTTACAGGGCTAAAACAATCATCATCATTATTGATGGTGCTTTGCACCGCACTGTTACAGAAGCTCTTTCAGAGCAACAGATCCCAAACACTTATCTCTTATGGGGTAAGCTGTAAATTATTTTTTTTCAATTAACTAATTATTAGGAAAATGTAAAACCTTTAAAGATTGCAAAAGGCTGTCACTTTCATTCCTAAAGTACTTTAAGATAAAGAGAGTACTATTTTATTACGCTGCGATCCCTCAAAATTAATTACAATAAAGAGTTCATTTTATCCTACTTCAGAAAAAAATCGGCATCGATTAAACGGTTTCCGGTGTCGTCGTAAACGGCGTAGTTAAAACCTCCCTGAATGCAATACGAACCATATTCTCCGGCTTTGTTCAGGGCAATAAAACCTACCTGAATGTCTTTTAAATCTTTATTTCTGTTTTTGGTTAATTTTACGATTCGGGCCACGGCTTCTTCACAGGCTTTTTGAGGTGATTTACCTTGTCGCATTAATTCCACCACAAGATGACAGCCCGAAATCCGGATGACTTCTTCTCCATGTCCGGTAGCGGTTGCGGCTCCTATTTCATTGTCGACATATAAACCGGCTCCGATAATTGGGGAATCGCCAACACGTCCGTGCATTTTAAATGCCATTCCGCTTGTTGTACAGGCTCCGGAAAGATTACCATTGGCATCCAAAGCAATCATTCCAATGGTGTCATGATTCTCAATATTCGCAATGGGTTTGTATTTGCTGTCTTTGAGCCATTCTTTCCATTCTTTTTCAGATTCCTCTGTCAGCAGATTTTCTTTTTTGAAACCCTGTGCTACCGCAAATTGCAGGGCTCCATCGCCTACCAACATCACATGAGGTGTTTTTTCCATGACTGCTCTCGCAACCGATATGGGATGTTTGATGTATTCTAAAGCAGCAACTGATCCTATATTAGCGTTTTCATCCATAATACAGGCATCTAATGTTACACGGCCATCTCGGTCCGGGCGTCCGCCGTAGCCTACACTTCTTTCTTTAGGATCGGCTTCCGGAATTTTAACTCCGGCTTCGACAGCGTCTAAAGCAGTTCCTTTGTTTTTTAAAACTTCCCAGGCAGCTTCATTGGCCTGAATTCCAAATCTCCAGGTAGAAAGCACAATGGGCTTTTTTCCTTTTTTAGAAACTATGTTTTTCTCTTCTTCTTCCGAATTGGATTGAAAAGATTGCAAGGCTACCGCTACTGAAGCAATAGCTGCCGTTTTAATAAAATTCCTGCGATTTGAATTTGTCATATCTACTATTTTACGGGCCGCTGATCATTTTTTTTGCCACAGATTAGAGGATTCAAAGGATGCTCTAATCTGTGTTGTAAAGCTTTTTAATCGGTGGCATCTAATATAATCAAAACTATGCTGTATAAAGCAAACTTGTTGCGCCTAATAAAGCTGCTTTTTCGTTGTCTGTAGAAACAGCAACATTGATGGCGCTTCCTGCTTCTTTTATCTTTTTGTTGAAAATTGGTAGAAAAAATTCACTTGCGTTGGCAATTTTTCCACCAATGATGAAACTATCCGCATCGAATTTTTCCAACCATGGAATAACAATCGCAGCTAAATCTTCTCCCATTTTTTCAAACACTTCTATCGCGACTTTATCTTCGGCTTTGGCCAAATTAAAAAGCTCCAATCCGTTGTTTATTTTTTTTCCGCTTAAAGCAAAATAACCGGCTATAAGTCCACGTGCGGAAACATAATCTTCGGCAATTCCTTCTTGATAAGGCAGATCGTATATTTCTCCGTCTTTTGGTACTAAATCGCCCGTACTAATCGATTCGCCTTTGTCTATAAAACAAGCTCCAAGCCCTGTCCCTAATGTGATAGCCATTACTTTTTTAGAAAGATTTTCAGCATCTTTAAATACTTCTCCTTTACCAAAACAAACGGCATCATTTTCAAACAATATCGGAAAATCACCCGACAGCTTCAATTGATTCTGAAACAGATCGCGAACATTAAGTCCATAAAAATGCTCGTATTTTGATTGCCCTTTTATCCAGCAAACACCATTCGTATAGTCAAACGGACCTGGCATGCAAACGGCCAATCCTGTGGTATTTTCAACTTTTGAGTTTTCGATCGCGGTGCGAATTGCTTTTTCCCAGATGGTCATTACTTCTGCTACAGGCAAATTCGAATCGAAAGATTCTTTGTGCAGTGAAAAATCGATCACTTTCATGTCTACTATATCAATAATCGCTGCGGTGATATGTGTACCTCCAATGTCTAATCCAACGGCATATTCTTTATTCATTCTTTTGTATTTTGGATTTGAACCAATATGCGGATTAGAAAAATTTAGTTTTATTTTTTTCAACATTAAGAAATTAAGTTTATTAAGTCTAACGGCTTCATTTTTCTTAATTTCTTAATGGTGAATATTTTTATCTCTAGTTTTACTAATTCCTTAATGGTAAATATTTTAGTTTAAATGTTTTTATCTTTTAAAATTTGAGGATAATGAATGCTGGTATGTACAATCATTTCTCCAAATAGGGTATTGGCCCATGCAAACCATTTTCGGGTAAATTTGGCTACATCGTCTTTATGGAATGACTCGTGCATGAAACCGGTATCGGCATTTGTTTTGATCAGGTTGCTGATGCATTGTTTAATTTCCTGCTCGTCTACGCTGGTAATGGCTCTCAAAACGATACTCATTGGCCAAATGGTATCTGTCCCGGTATGCGGACCGCCAATTCCTTCTCCTGCTTTTCCTTTGTAGAAAAACGGATTGTTCTCTGAAAGTACCACTTTTCGGGTATTCAGATACAATGGACTGTCGGGTGCTATTGCGCCTAAATACGGCAAAGACAATAAAGAAGGAACATTCGCATCGTCCATCATGTGGAAACTGCCGTAACCGTTAACTTCAAAAGCTATGATTTTTCCGAACTTAGGATGTTCGATGATTCCGTTTTCTTCCAGTCCTTTTTGAACCTGTCCACGCAATTCTTTGGCTTTTGCTACCAAATTATCATCTTTTAAAGCCGGTAAAGAGAAAATTTCGATCAGATACCCCAATACTTCGATCGCGAACATATTACTCGGAATTAAATAACCAAACAGCGTACTGTCGTCACTAGGTCTGAAAGTCGAAACAATTAATCCGCATGGTTTTACCGGATATCCGTAACCGCTTAAAGGTACTCCGTCTGTCGCCCAGGCTGTAACCCGTTGGAAATTGTAAGGTCCTTTATCGTGCATTCTCTGCTGCTCTTTGAAAGTCTGCAATACCAAAAGCATCGCTTCTTTCCACTTGCTGTCGAACAAACTGATATCTCCTGTTTCCTTCCAATAACCGTGTGCCAATCTTATCGGGTAACATAAACTGTCGATCTCCCATTTGCGTTCGTGAATACCGGGCTGCATCTTGGTCATGTCGTTTTTCCACTCACTCACTTGCGCAAAATCTTTGTAGAAAGCGTTTGCATACGGATCTAGCAAAATGCATTTGGTCTGACGATTGATTACTCCTTTTACCAGTTCTGCCAGTTTTTTATCTTCTTTTACAAATGGAATATAAGGCCAGATCTGCGCTGTACTGTCACGCAGCCACATGGCATCGATATCTCCTGTAATGACATAAGTATCCGGTTTTCCGTCGATAATTTCAAAATCGACAGTGGTATCTAAGGTGTTCGGAAAACAGTTTTCAAACAACCAGGCAAGTTCCGGATTCGCAATTTGTTTTTTGATTCTTACAATGGCAGCTTCAATTGCTCTACTGGTAAATTTTCGTTCTGCCAACGGAGGTCTTTTGGTAATAAAATCTTTTAGTGCAAAATTGAATACATCCGATTGCATTCCGAAAACATCCGTTTGAAGCGCCAATAATCCTGCTGAAAAAATCCCTGTATTTTTTATAAATTTTCTACGTGACTGCATAGTATTATTTTGAAGTTGAATAAGAATATGGATAGGCACTTGAAGAAGTTCCTCTTTGTAAATTGGGTTTACTGCTCATGTCGAAATTGAATTCCCCTCCTTTTAATACTTCAAAATGGTTGATGAAGTTTTTGGTATGGGTGGTGTTGTTCCATTTTAATTCCTGAACGTATTTGTTGTCAGCTGAATTGTTTGGAGCATTGATGACCAAATGTTTTCCGTTTTCGAGTTCCAGCGTAATTTTCTTGAACAAAGGCGCTCCAAGTACATACTCGTCGGTTCCCGGGCAAACCGGGTAGAATCCCATAGCCGAGAAAATATACCAGGCAGAGGTTTGTCCGTTATCCTCATCTCCGCAATAACCATCCGGAGTGGGTTTGTACAAACGGTTCATCACTTCTCTTGACCAATATTGCGTTTTCCAAGGCTCTCCGGCATAGTTGTACAAATAAATCATGTGCTGAATCGGCTGATTACCGTGGGCATATTGTCCCATATTCATAATTTGCATTTCTCGAATTTCATGAATAACAGCTCCGTAATAACTGTCATCAAAAACCGGAGGTGTTGTAAAAACAGCGTCTAATTTGGCGGTGAATTTTTTCTCCCCTCCCATTAAACCAATCAAGCCTTGTACATCATGAAATACACTCCAGCTGTAATGCAAAGCATTTCCTTCTGTAAAAGCATCTCCCCATTTAAGCGGATTAAAATTTTTCGGGAAACTTCCATCTTTATTTCTGCCACTCATCCATCCGATTTCAGGATTATAAAGATTCTTATAATTCATCATTCTTTTTTCAAACAAATCGATTTCTTTTTTCGGACGATTTAATGCTTTCGCTAATTTCCAAATCGTAAAATCATCGTAGGCATATTCTAAGGTTCTTGCCGCATTTTCGTTAATTTTCACATCATAAGGAACGTACCCCAACGTGTTGTAATACGATACACCCTTTCTTCCTACTGCTTCTAAAGGTCCTTCATTATTCGCTCCGTGTACTAAGGCTTCGTACAGTTTGTTGATGTCATAACCGCGTAATCCTTTCATATAAGCATCTGAAACTACCGAGGCAGAATTGTTTCCGACCATCACGTCGCGGAATCCCGGGCTTGACCATTCCGGCAAAAAGCCTCCCTCTTTATAATCGTTGATGAGTCCTTCCTGCATTTCTTTATTAATCGAAGGATAAACCAAATTCAACAAAGGATACAAGGCACGGAAAGTATCCCAAAAACCTGTTCCTGCGAACCTATAACCCAGCAATACTTTACCATTATACGGGCTGTAGTGTACAGTCTCTCCTTTTGCATTGATCTCATACTGTTTTTGCGGAAAACAAACGGTGCGGTACAAGCAGGAGTAAAACGTTTTTAATTGTTCTTCGCTTCCGCCTTCGGCATTTAATTTTCCTAAAACTTTATTCCATTCCTGTTTGGATTGTGCTACGGTTTCGGTAAATGATGCTGTACCTAATTCGTTCTTTAAATTCAATTCGGCTTGTTCGAAACTAATAAATGAAGAGGAAACTTTTACGTTTACGATTTCTCCCTTTTTAGTTTTAAATCCAATAACAGCACCTACATGATTGTCTTTTAATTCGAGTTTGTCTTTTTCTAAAACTTTCCCGTGCCAGGCAGCAGTAGCCGCAAAAGGCTTATCGAATTGCAGTACAAAATAGTTTTTGAAATTCTCATGAACTCCACCACTATTGCGGGTGGTATAGCCGATAATTTTATTTTCAGACGGAATTATTTTGATGTAAGATCCTTTGTCAAAAGCATCGATTACGATAGAAGACTGTTCGTTTTCCGGAAAGGTGATCTGAAAATGTGCCGCTCTTTCGGTAGTGGTGATTTCTGTGGTTACATCGTAATCGGCCAGGTAAACGCTGTAATAATACGGCTTTGAAACCTCTGCTTTGTGACTGAACCAGCTTGCTCTTTCGTCTTCGGTAAAAGCCAATTTACCGGTTACGGGCATGATCGAAAACTGTCCGTAATCGTTCATCCAGGGTGAAGGTTGATGGGTTTGTTTGAATCCTCTGATCTTCTCGGCAGTATAAATATAAGCCCAACCGTCACCCATTTTTCCGGTTTGTGGTGTCCAGAAATTCATTCCCCAAGGTCTGCAAATCGCCGGATAAGTATTTCCATTCGAAAGACTGTGCAAAGATTGTGTCCCCATTAACGGATTTACATACTCTACAGCATCTATCGCTTTGATCTGTGCATTAACAAAACCGAAGCATTGCAATAGTCCTAAAAAAAGTAAACTCTTTATTTTCATGTTTTTGTTTTTTTGCTTTAGGCTTTAAGCTTTAGGCTTTAAGCTAAAAACGGTAACTGATCTCTTCTAAAAATCTATACTCTTTATTCTTTATTCTATATTCTTTGTTCTTTGTTCTTTGTTCTAAAATCTAAAATCTGCAATCTAAAATTCTAAAGCGGCCTGTCTTCTTTTTTCACTCCAAAAGTCATCGACGGTTTGCTTCCCATATACAATTTCAATTCTCCTCCTTTTACGATCATATCGTGTGTGATGTATGATTTTGTATAAGGTTTCCCGTTGTACTCTGCTTTTTGGATATAGATATTTGTCTTGCTGTTATCGATTGCTTTCAGTGTAAACGAAATACCTTCTTTGTGATGTATCGTTGCCGTATTGACTAACGGACTTCCTAATACATAAATTCCGTTGGCCGGATTAACCGAGTAGAATCCCATAGAAGACAAAACGTACCAAGCCGACATTTGCCCCAAATCTTCGTTTCCGCACAATCCGTCCGGTTTTGTCGAATAGAATTTCTCATCGATTTCACGGATTAGTTTTGCCGTTTTCCAGGGTTGTCCTGCGTAAGCGTACAGGTACGGAATATGGTGATTCGGTTCGTTTCCTTGTGCGTACTGACCAATTAAACCGCTAATATCCGGAGAGATTTCCTCGCCTTCTACTTTGTCTGTGATTAAGAAAAGAGAGTCTAATTTGGCCAGAAATTTATCTTCACTTCCAAACAAATCAATCAAACCATAAGGATCCTGTGGAACTAACCAGGTGTACTGCCAGGCATTTCCTTCTACATAATCGTCTTTTCGGTGTGCTGATGAAAGCGGATTGAAAGGTGTTCTCCAATTTCCATCCGTCAACTTACCTCTCATAAAAGTGGTTTCTTTGTCGAAGTAAAGCTTGTATAAATTGGCTCTTTTCGAGAAATAATTATAATCTTCCGTTTTGTTCAGATCCTTTGCCATTAAGGCTACGCAGTAATCATCGATAGCATATTCTAAAGCATTTCCAACAGATTCGAGCATTTTATCTGCGGGGATGTATTGCAGTTTTTGTACATAATCCATTCCGTCGCGGGTTTGCATGGCTGTTTTTTTGATGGCTTCGTAGGCCAAGGCAACATCATATCCTCTGTATCCTTTTCTATAAGCATCAACGATAACCGCTATGGAGTGATTTCCGTTCATGGTATTGGTTTCATTCCCCATTAAATGCCAAACCGGCAATCTTCCCTGCTGCTCATAAATGGCCAGGAACGACTTCACAATATCATTGATTTTGTCGGGCTGTGTAAGGGTGTACAATGGATGCAGTCCGCGATACGTATCCCAAAGTGAGAAGGTGGTATAGTTGGTAAAATTTGCTTTTTCGTACACTTTCTTATCGGTACCTCTGTAATCTCCGTTAACATCATTAAAGATGGAAGGCGCAAACATGGTGTGGTACATCGCAGTGTAAAAAACTTTCATCGTTTTATCGTCGGCTTTGATCTGAATTTTGTTCAGTTCTTTGTTCCATTTTGAAGTTGCTTCTTTGGCTACAGCCTCAAAATTCCAACCCGGAATCTCGGCTTTAATGTTTGCCGAAGCATTCTCATAACTTACCGGAGATATTCCGACTTTTACTAAAATCTGTTTGTTTTTTAGCGCTTTAAAATCAAGAACCGCTTTCATTTTCAAGGCTTCTCCCTCGTTTCCGGCAATTGCAGTGGTAGCATCATACAAGGCCATCGCAGCAATTGGCTCGGAAAATTCCATGGTAAAAAAAATACGCTGATCTGCAGCCCAGCCTGAAGAATATCTATAGCCCACAAGCGTGGTTTCATTGATTTTTTTGATAAACGTTTTAACCGGTTTGTCCCAGCCAATTCCATCTGCAAGATCCAGTAAAACATGATTATCAGTGCTGGAATTAAAAGTATACTTATGAAAACCAACTCTTTCACTGGCGGTCAGTTCTGCTTTAATTTTATATTTATCTAAGAAAACGCTGTAATATCCGGCCTTACTCACTTCATTCTGATGTGAGAAATAAGAGCCGTAACCGGTAGTCATGTCTTCTTTTGTTCCTTTGGTAAGCGGCACTTTTCCGGATACCGGCAGTAAAAGGATATCATTGAGATCTCCAATTCCTGTTCCGCTCAAATGGGTATGTGTGAAGCCTAAAATGGTGTTGCTGGCATAGTTGTACCCACTGCACCAATCCCAGCCTTCAAAAACATTTACAGGGCCTAATTGCACTGCTCCAAATGGAACGTTGGCTCCCACAAATACGTGTCCGTGACCCGCAGAACCAATAAACGGATTCACATATTGGGTATAATCTAAATGGGGTTGTTTTGCCTTCTTTTGCTGTGAAACAACGGGATTGGCAAAAAATAGATTTAAAGCTAAAATCCCGCTAAAAGCTATTTTGTTATATTTTGTAAACATATTATTTTTTTATTGACTTGTGTGATGGGCCACGGATGACACTGATTAAACAGATTTACACAGCTATTTTTTAATTTTGAACCTAAAAATTTAACCGCAAAGCGCGCAAGGATTTACGCAAAGGACACAAAGTACACGCACTGCCATGCGCCTCTACAAAAAACCTTTGTCGCTTTGAACCTTTGCAACTAAAAATCTCAGAACCTCAGCATCTCAGAACCTTTTAAGATAAACTGATCTACACCGCTATTTTTAAAATTTAACCGCAAAGTAAGCAAGGTTTTACGCAAAGCTCGCCAAGCAAACGCACTCCACCTCTGTTAAAAACCTTTGTCGCTTTGAACCTTTGCAACTTTGTACCTAAAAAACTCAGAACCTCAGCCTCTCAGAACCTTAGTACCTGCTAAGAACATCATATAGAGAATAAACTCTAATGATTGGCTTTGCTATCGCACCTTCAAACGTGATGGTTTTCTCTTCTCCTGCTTTCAAATCGAAATAGTTGTCGCTCCACTTTCCGGTATATCCTTTTATAGAAACGTTGACGTATTTGGCCAATTTCGAGGCTTTTAGAATCACCTTATTTCCTTTTACCTGCCAGGTGATTTTTGGGTCTTCCAATTTTAGATTGATCGGACGGTTCAAATCAATTTCCGGCGTTTTATCATCACGGTAGGCTTCTTTCATAGCGTACCATGCTGCTTTGGGCTGTCTGTCGTAATAATCGGTAACGCTCCAGCTAGCTACCGGCCAGCAATCGTTAAGCTGCCAAACCAATGTTCCCATATTGTAAGGTGCTTTTGAACGATGGATGCCAATAATATTTTTAAGCGAATAGTACTGTAAACACTGTGTGAGATACGTATAATCCTCCACATTCATTTTCTTAATTTTAGTCGAATCAATAAAATATCGGTTCAGGTACGAATCTAATTTCATGAATCCTTTTCCGGCTTTTTGATGGGCCTGTAAAATATCCGAATACAAATAGCGATCTTCAGGTTGCGTAAATCTTTCGATAGACGAATAGTTTGGCATGGCCTGCATTCCGTATTCGCTCACAAAACGTCCTGTTTTATTTTGCACGGCTTCCACATCTTCCAATCCCCACCAGGTTCCCCAATAATGACTGTCACCTTCGGTTAAACTTTTTGCTTTTGACCAGTGGAATGATGGCGAAGAACTAATATATGGTCGTTTATCATCTACTTCTTTTACCCATTTTGGGATACTGTCCTGAAACAAACGAACGTAATCTTTCCATAAACGAATAGAATCCTGCTTAGGCATTTTCATGCTCTTTTGCCATCCCCAATCTTTAAAGGCTTCGTCGATTTCGTTATTGCCACACCACAAAACAATACTCTTGTGATGACGTAAGCGTTTCACCTGATACTGAACTTCTTTTTTTACATTGGCGAAAAAAGCATCATCTCCCGGCACCATTGTTCCGGCAAACATAAAATCCTGCCAAACGTAGATACCATTTTTATCACATAAATCGTAGAAATAATCGTCTTCATAAATACCACCTCCCCATACGCGAAGCATATTCATATTGGCCTCTTTGGCCATACCGATTACTTTTTCATATTCTTTTTTGGTTACTCTGGAAAGAAATGCATCCGACGGAATATAATTGGCCCCTTTCATATAGACCGGTTTTCCGTCTATTTTAAAATAAAAGGTTTTACCTACCTTATCCGGTTCCTGAACCAATTCGATTTTACGATCTAACACATACGGTTTCTCAGCTTCTTTTTTATCATAAGCTTCTAAACGAGGGGTTTTCCAGATTCCGCAAGTGGTGAATTTTGGTCCCCAGTCCCATCCAAAATGATATTGCGCTTTACGCACATACGCACGCGGATTGTCCGGAATTACAAAAGGTAAATCTTTTTTGGCCAGGGAATCGACTACATTTTGCGCCGATTTAAATACAATAACCAGGTTGTTATTCCCTGATTTCAGTACTTTTTTTACATCTACGCGCCATTGCAGGAACATATTGTCGGCTTTTAAAACTACCTGATTGTTCAGATAAACGGTTGCATAAGTATCCAGTCCGTCAAAAACCAGTTCTGTATGTTTTTTAGCGAGTGTTGCCGGGCTTACCTGAAAAGTCGTTTTATACTCCCAGTCTTTCTTTTCAATCCAGGTCAGTTTTTTTTCATTGTCCCGATAAAATGGATCCGGTATGGTTTTATTGTTCAGCAAATCGGTATGTATTTCTCCCGGAACTGTCGCAGGATACCATTTTTCAGTTTTAGTCTCCCGATACTGCCAGCCGGTTTTTAAATCTTTATTTTGGGCATTTGCCGCCAATGAAAAATTGGCGAGACAAACGCCGACAAACCAATAAAATCTTTTTGTATACTCCATTTTATACCAATTATAATTATGTATCTAGTCTTCCGGTTTCTGGTATAATGCCGATGTTGTATGAAAATGGTCTAACTTTTAGTAGACGATAATGCATATACAATCGGTATTAACTGACTCATAAACTATTTATCCGTTGCAATTTATTTTAACACATCGTGACATAGGTTCTGTATTCCTAAAAAAGACGTTCCACTTCATTGAAATACACATACCCTTCTATGTGAAAGAAATTTATTTCTTTTTAGTTCTCTTTTTACACCTAAAAATCTATGTTTCTATGTGTTAAATCAATTTTTTAATGCTGTCGCCGGCAGTTGGAGAAGGATAAATCTTTTTCAATTATTTCCTTCTCGCTTTAGGTTTTTATTACGGAATAAAAGCAACTAACAAAATATTCTGAAATCATTTCCTTTTTTTTACGGCTGCCAAGCTTTAATTCATTTTAGATCGCTGATGTTAAACTCTCGATTTCTGATTTTCGATTTCTTAAAAGTCTGTCCTAATTGTGATGTTCTTTGGATGATAATTCCATCTTTTTCAGCAGAAGCTAATTTCTTTTGCGAAAAAAAGGGATTAAGATTTATCGAACTTTTTCGGATACAACTCCTCTAAATTAGTGAAAATCAAACAGAAAATAAAAAATAAGCCGGGAGGTACAGGTATCCCTACCCGGCTTAACTCAACTAACTCACCTAACGCATAAATTTATTGCTTGTCCCACCAGATTCTGGTTGTCATTAAATCCAACCCCTGGCGAGCAATTGCTTCTTTATAATTAGCCGAATTGGTAATCAATTCTGACTGATCGTAAATTAATCTTCTTGGTATAGTTCCTTTTGTTTCTCCTGTTGGATCATTTACCGGAACTAAAACCGGATATCCTGTTCTTCTGTATTCTGAAAATGCTTCAAAACCATTGAATAGCAATACAATCCATTTTTGAGTGATAATCTGCTCGATTTTTTGAGCCTCGGTTCCTGCTGCCTTAAACGGATTTGCAGTCATATAAGCGGTATATTCTGCAGGCGTAACTGCCGGTACTTTGTCTCCAAA
The DNA here is from genome assembly GCF_903469665.1 of Flavobacterium sp. UGB4466. Taxonomy (GTDB): domain Bacteria; phylum Bacteroidota; class Bacteroidia; order Flavobacteriales; family Flavobacteriaceae; genus Flavobacterium; species Flavobacterium lipolyticum. The sequence continues at coordinate 12,201 of NZ_CAGKLC010000092.1, forward strand.
AATAGTAAGCACTTCCATAGCTGCTTTTACACCGTCTTCATAAAACTTTTGTGCATTTCCTCCAACACTCCATCCTTTTACTGCTGCTTCTGCCAATATAAACTGAACCTCAGCGTAGGACATAATTAAAGTAGGAGCATCTAAGCGTAATACTGTAGAAGTGTTAGGATCTGAAAACTTCTTTTTGTCTCCACCCGGAAATTCTTTAGCATCATTAGCAAGACCTTGCTGACTTGCCGGATTGTTGTTTCCTGTAGCTTCCAGTTTAGCATAAATTCTCAAGCGCGGATCGTTACTGTTTTTCAATGCATCGATATACGTTTTACTGAATTTGATATTGGCCTCTCCTTTGTTCAGATCATTTTGAACCCATGAAGAGGTAATTGGATTGGTTTTAACCCCAGCCGGACCTGAATCGTGTTTTAAAACAAGACTGTCGTCATTAGAAGTAAAAACACCTTTCGATACTGCTTTCTCTACGTATTGTTTTGCTTTGGCAGGATTTACTTTAGACAAACGCATCGCTACTCTCAACATTAAAGAGTTCGCCAGTTTTTTCCATTTAGTAACATTACTCTGGTAATATAAATCGGCATTACCAACGAATGGTTTATTAACATCTAAAGCATCACCAGCTTCGTCTAATTCTTTTAAAAGGTCATTGTAAATCGCTTCCTGTGTGTCATATTTTGGGGCAAAAACGTTTCCATTGTATCCTTTACCTGCATCAAAATAAGGAACTTCACCGTAAGTATCTGTCAATTTTTGAAACATAAACACCTTCATGATTCTACAAGCCTGAATCATGTTTGAGTTTTCCGGTGCGTCTTTTGCAACAGCCATTAATTGAAAAATCTGATTCAATCCTTTACCGTAAGACTCCCCAAAAAGTGCTGCAGAATATTCCGGAGAATAGGTATATTTTGAACCTGGTCCTCCTAATGAAGAAAATTGCTGAACGATTTGTGCCGCATACAGGTTATTTCCTCTGGTATTTGAAAAATCTTGTCCGTCAACGTAGATCTCAGCAAGTGTAAACATTGATTTTACAGCCGGATCAAGCAAAGCATTTGGATTCCTGTTTAACTCTTCGAATCCTTTATCGCATGAAGCCAATGTCATTGCCCCCACAACTGCGATACAAAATATTTTTATATATTTATTTTTCATCTTTCGGTTTGATTATTAAAATTTCACATTAAGTGTCAATCCATAGTTTCTGGTCAAAGGCATAGAAGCTCTTTCCATACCTTGGGCATTACTATTAGAATAGTTTGATTCCGGGTCAATGTTTGGAACTTTGTCGTAAATCGTCCATAAATTATGTGCTGAAAACGCTAAGCTGATGGCTTGAAATGGTGTTTTTGACAAATATGTTTTTGGGAAATTATAGCTAAATGAAATGGCTCTTAGTTTCACAAAATCGGCATCGTAAACAAAATTTGAAGTTACATCACTATAGCTTCTCCAGTAATCGTAAGCCGAAACAGTTGTGTTTACTGCATTTCCGTTAACATCTTTTCCGGTTACGGCAACTCCGCCTTCACGACCAGAAAGTGTTTGTTCTGTTAATCCGTAACGGGCTCCTAACTGGTTGGTCGCAGAATAAATCTCTCCTCCAAATTTAGCATCTACAAAAACTGAAAGCGTAAAGTTTTTATACTGGAAATCATTTGAAAGTCCCATAGATGTTGGTGCAACACCTTGTCCTGCAATAATCAGGTTCCCTCTCAGGAATTTCCCATTAGTATCCAATACGACGTTTCCGTTAGCATCTCTTAAATAGTCATAGGCTTTGATTACTCCAAAAGGCTGTCCTTTTTCTAACACCACAGAAGCTCTTCCGTCTCTGTTTCCTTCCAATGATTTGGTAGTAATTTTATCTGAAAGGTTAAGAACCTCACTATTGTTATAAGCAAAATTATAACCTACACTCCAAGAGAAATTTGGTGTTTTAACCGCTTTTACATTAACTGCAAATTCAACCCCTTTGTTCAGAATTTCTCCCACGTTAATTTTTGTTGTTCTGTAACCTGAAGCCTGAGAGATATCAGCATCTGTAATATCATTCGTCGTTTTCTTTCTGTAGAAAGTCAAATCTGTACTTACTCTGTTGTTGAAGAATGTATTTTCGAAACCAAACTCGATTGTAGTTACGTTATAAGGTTTTAAAAATTTGTTCGGAACTGTTTCTCCTTTAACACCCAAAATCGGTTGTCCCAAAGCATCGGTTTGTCCATCTGGTGCAGTATAATTCAAAGATAAGGCATAAGCTTCCTGCAATCCACCTCCAACGTTACCCCAACCTGCTCTGAATTTTCCGTATGACATCCATTCCGGTAAATCGATTACTTCCGAATAAATAAAACTTGAACTCACAGATGGATAAAACGTGCTGTTGCTGGATGGATCTAAAGTAGAGAACCAGTCTTCACGACCTGTTAAACTTACATATAAGAAATCTTTGTATCCTATATCGGCCGAATAGAAAAGAGAGTTTACTTCAGTTTCACCAAATAATTTCTCCGTTTGAGCCGGTTGTGTATTTCCATAGAAATATTGGAATGGAACAATGAAGTTATTCCCTTTCATTTTAATTCCGCTAAATCTGTTGTGTTGACGGTTAGCTCCGATGAAAGCATCTAAAGAAAGGTTTTTAACGATATCGCCTTTGTACCCTAAATAACCCGAAGCATTGTATTCTGAACGGTTTTCTAATCTGTTTTCATAAGATCCGCCCGGAAGGTAGTTGATTCCGGTAGGCTCAATCTCCGTGTACTCATAGTTAATATCATCCACTCCAAGAACTGCTCTTGCGTAGATTTTATCAGTAATGTTGTAATTTACTTTTGCAGAACCGATAAAACGTTTTCTAAGGTCATCGTTTAAAGGTGATTGTGATGCAAAGTAAGGATTTGTGTGATAGTTATTTGTTCCAAAATAATCAGCCTCGCCACCATTTTCATCAAAACCATTACTGATCCATCTGATATCAGTACCCGGTGTCAGGAAAGTAGTTGGAAAAGAAGGGTTTCTTGGAGAGTCATTCAAATAAGGTCGGTTGCGACTTTTCTCTGTGATGTACTGAGCGTTACTCTCGATGCTTATTTTTTTATTTACTGCTGAATTTAAACTTAAAGCAATGTTATTTCTGCCAAAGTTTGTTCCCGGCATGATCGATTCATCTTTTGTATTTCCGAAAGACAATCTGAAATTAGTAGTTTCGCTTCCACCTGAAATAGCCAACGTGTTACTAAAAGAAAATCCGGTTCTGTAGAAGTTTTCAACGTTATCTTTTCCGTAAGCCTGGTAAGGTTTAGTAGTTCCGTCAATAGCCAAAGAAGGTGTTCCGTCGTATTTATCTCCCCAAGCAAAATAATACGCATCTCTAAGTTCCTGTAGGCTTTTAAATCTTGTAGCGACACCATTTACCGGTGCTCCCGCTCCGTATTGATCCTGCCATTTCAATAAACTTGCCGGTGTATTAAAAGTAGAGTTGGTACTAAAATCTACTCCAATTCCGGTTCCTGTTTTTCCTTTTTTAGTGGTAATTAAGATTACACCGTTTGATCCTCTGTATCCGTAAAGAGCAGAAGCGGCACTACCTTTTAATACCGACATAGAAGCGATATCATCAGGATTGAAGGAAGACATACCGTCTCCTTTATCAGCTCCTCCCCACATTCCTGCGTTTCCTTGCTGGCTGTTATCAATCGGAATACCATCGACAACATATAAAGGCTGGTTCAATCCTGAAGCCGAAGTTGCTCCACGAATTACCACACGGCTGGATCCTGACGGCCCCGTAACCGGCGCAGAAACGTTAACCCCGGCAATTTTCCCCTGAAGGGCGTTCCCTAAGTTAATTTCTTTATTTTTTGTCAGGTCATCGCCTTTCAATTCTCCAACGGCATACCCTAAACTTTTCTTTTGTTTTTTAACTCCAAACGAGGTTACTACAACATCTTTTAATTCCTGAGTATTTTCGACCAATACCACTGAAATTTTGTTTTGGTTTTGCTGCAATACGATTGATTGCGATGTAAAACCTATAGAGGATACTTTTAAAGTAACCGGTCCTTCGGGCACATTCATTTTAAATCGGCCTTCCGCATCAGTGATTGCACTATACGGTTTTCCCTGAACCTCAATCGATGCAGCAACAATTCCCTTGTTTTCTGCATCAGCTACTATGCCTGTTATCAATCGGTTTTGCGCCACAGCTCCTAAGCTGCTGAACAACACCATTCCTAACACTGCCAATATTCGTTTCATAAGCATTCTTTTTTTGGTTATTTGTTTGTTTTGATTTTTGTGATTGTTTCTAAATTTGATTGTTTTAAATAATTAATAAAAATTTTGAACTCCTTTTTAATTAGGATACTTATAAGGTTTGCACCTTATAAATATCCCGGCCTTATTTATAGTCATGTTTATAAGCACTCCATTAAGAAATCGATATCGTAAACTGATCAGAAACCTAACTCATTTTCAATTTAATTGATCTAAAATTTACTAAAACGATTTAGTAAAACGGTTAAAAAAAAACGAACCGTTTCTTTTCCCTTTTTATTTTTTTTTCTCAAAATTTTAAACCGATTCTCTAATAATCAATTTTCCTTTTTTAAGACTTTTTTCTACTTCAAACTTCTCCATATCCGTCATCTGACTCATTAACAATTGTATGGATTTTACAGCGATATCTTCTATCGGCTGTTCAATAACACTAATGGTTGGCGTATGCAATTTAAAACTGTCGTGATCATCAAAACTAATTACCGAAATATCTTCCGGAATTTTGATTCCCATTCTTCGGAAAGCCTGAAGTCCGGCAAGTCCCATATAATTCGCCAAAAACAAAACCGCGTCAATATCAAGGTTCTTTTCAAAGAAATCTATTATTCCCGCAATTCTCGCCTCTTCATTAGTATGGTAATCCATGTGAAGAACAAGTGACGGATTGTACATTTCTGCTTCCTTCAAAGCATCTCTGTATCCATCCTCACGCAGCTTCATCTGAATCATCTCGGAGGTATTATTTACCACCGCAATATTTTTGCGTCCCTTACTGATCAGGAATTTTGCAGCCGAATTGGAGGCTTCATAATTATCCATCACCACATGGCTCACTCTTTGTCCCGGAAAATACCTGTCGATCAATACAACCGGTTTTTTTAACTTTAAAAGAAGATCAATACTATTTTCCAGATTCTGAGTTGGCGTTACAATAAAACCATCTACATTGGCCTGTAATAAACTATGTATCAACTCTTCAGAACGTTCATCATCTCCTCCTGTACTGCAATAAAAAACCCTGTAATCAATACTCTTCGCTTCATCTTCAATAACTCTGGCAAGATCAGCAAAAAACTGATTCGAAATGTCTTCAACAATAAGCCCTATAGATCTGGTTTTCCCGGTTCTAAGACTGGTAGCAATCATACTGGGTCTGTAATTGAGCTTTTCGGCCACTTCCTGTACCTTTTTGATCACTGCCGGACTGATGCCCATTTTTCCCCCTTTACCATTGATAACAAAAGATACAGTAGATATGGATACCTGAGCCTCTGTCGCAATATCCTTAATAGTAATCTTTTTCATCTAATGAGTTAATTTTTTATTAAGCAGTTATTAATTATATCACAAATATATATAAAAACAGTTACTAAAACGATTTTGTAATTCTTTTTTTTATACAAATCATTATTTTAAAGTTAATTAAACATATAATCATCAGTAT
>NZ_CAGKLC010000093.1 GCF_903469665.1 Flavobacterium sp. UGB4466
CAATTATATATTATGGATGGTAATTTTTCACCAAGAGTAAAAGATGTTATTACCTACAGTAAAGAGGAAGCCTTGCGTTTGGGCCACGACTTTATTGGTACTGAGCATCTAATGCTAGGCATTTTAAGAGATGGAAACGGAAAAGCTATTCATATACTTAATAACCTTGCAGTCGATTTAGATCATTTACGCAGGAAAGTAGAAATACTGAGTCCGGCCAATCAAAGCGTTGAAGTAAATGCCGAAAAGAAAAACCTTCATCTTACGCGTCAGGCGGAAAGAGCCCTGAAGACCACTTTTCTGGAGGCTAAAGTATTTCAAAGCTCGTCAATTAGCACAGCGCACCTGCTTCTATGCATCTTACGAAACGAAAACGATCCAACAACCAAGCTATTGAATAAACTAAAAATAGATTATGACATAGCTAAAGAACAATATTTAAATATGACTCCAAACGAAGAAGAATTCTTAGAAAACTTGCCAAGAAACGAATCGTATAATGACGATTCAGGACAAGATGACAGTCTTAAAGAAAGCAGTTTCAACAATCCCGCCAATAAGTCAAACAAAAAATCCAAGACTCCGGTACTGGACAATTTTGGGAGAGATTTAACAGAAATGGCCGAGGAAGGAAAACTGGATCCGGTTGTAGGACGCGAGAAAGAAATCGAACGTGTTTCTCAAATTCTAAGCCGTAGAAAAAAGAACAACCCTCTTCTTATCGGAGAGCCCGGAGTTGGTAAATCTGCTATTGCAGAAGGTTTGGCTTTGCGTATTATACAGAAAAAAGTTTCCCGTATTCTTTTTCACAAACGTGTGGTTACACTTGACCTTGCCAGCTTAGTTGCCGGAACAAAATACCGCGGCCAGTTTGAAGAAAGAATGAAAGCCGTTATGAACGAATTGGAAAAAAACGACGATATCATTCTTTTCATTGACGAAATTCATACCATTGTAGGCGCAGGTGGAGCAACAGGTTCACTTGATGCTTCAAACATGTTCAAACCTGCTTTGGCAAGAGGCGAAATCCAATGTATTGGAGCCACAACTCTTGACGAATACCGACAATATATTGAAAAAGATGGCGCCCTTGAAAGACGTTTTCAAAAAGTAATTGTCGAACCAACTTCTGTTGAAGAAACAATTGCCATCTTAAACAATGTAAAAGACAAATACGAAGATCATCATAATGTAACTTACACTCAAGAAGCTATTGAAGCCTGTGTTAAATTAACAAACAGATATATGTCTGAGCGTTTCTTACCAGACAAAGCCATTGATGCTCTGGACGAAGCCGGATCACGTGTACACATTACCAACATTGATGTTCCGAAGCAAATCTTAGACTTGGAGCGTCAACTGGAAGAAGTTCGCGAAATGAAAAACATGGTGGTTAAAAAACAGAAATACGAAGAAGCTGCCAAACTTCGCGATGATGAAAAACGCATCGAAAAAGACCTGGCTACTGCTCAGGAACAATGGGAAGAAGACTCTAAAAACAATAGAATTCAAGTTACAGAAGACAATGTAGCCGATGTTGTTTCGATGATGACTGGAATTCCTGTAAACCGAATTGCACAGACCGAAAGTAACAAATTAGCTCAATTACCTGAGTTAATTCAGAATAAAGTAATCGGACAAAACGAAGCCGTTTTAAAAATTGCACGTTCTATTCAGCGTAACAGAGCCGGGCTTAAAGATCCAAACAAACCAATTGGTTCGTTTATCTTCTTAGGCCAGACTGGAGTTGGTAAAACACAATTGGCAAAAGTATTAGCAAAAGAATTATTTGATTCAGAAGATGCGTTAATCCGTATCGATATGAGTGAATACATGGAGAAATTTGCGATCTCGCGTTTAGTTGGAGCGCCTCCGGGATACGTAGGATACGAAGAAGGTGGTCAATTGACTGAAAAAGTACGCAGAAAACCATACTGTGTAGTTCTTTTAGACGAAATCGAAAAAGCACATCCGGACGTATTCAATATGATGCTTCAGGTTTTGGACGATGGATATTTGACGGATAGTTTAGGTCGTAAAATCGACTTTAAAAACACCATCATTATCATGACTTCTAACGTTGGAGCCCGTCAATTGAAAGATTTCGGTCAAGGTGTAGGATTCGGAACTGCTGCAAAAGTGGCTCAGGCCGATGAAAACTCAAAAAGCATTATCGAAAATGCATTGAAGAAAACTTTCGCACCTGAATTCTTAAACAGAATTGATGATGTAATCGTATTTAATGCCTTAGAAAAAGCCGATATTGACTTGATTATCGAAATTGAACTTAAAAAATTATACAGCCGAGTTTCAGAATTAGGATACACCTTAAGTCTTACCGATAAAGCAAAAGCCTTTATTGCAGAAAAAGGTTTCGACAGACAATTTGGCGCAAGACCTCTAAAAAGAGCGATTCAGAAATATGTTGAAGATCTATTAGCCGAGGAGATCATCACTTCAAAAATACATTCAGGTGATGAAATCTTAATGGATCTTAAAGATGATTCTCAGGAACTTTCTGTAGAAATCCATAAAGCTGAAGAACCAACAAATCAATAGATTAGTTTAAATTTATAACAAGAATAACATACCCGTTACGTTTTCATAACATAACGGGTATTTTTTTTAAATAATTTGCTACCTTTAATAAAAGCAAATAGCTATTTTTGGCCATTAAATTCTATAATAAAAAACAACGTATGCTTCAAAACAAAGTCATTTTAGGTAGCGAAGAATGGTGCTCATTTCCAGAACTAGGAATCCCGACAATTAAGGCTCGTGTCGATTCCGGTGCCAAAACTTCGGCAATGCACGCTATAAACATAGCTCCTTTTATAAAAAATGATGCCAATTGGGTAAAATTCGACATTAACCCAATTCAGAATAATATTAAAACCATCATTCACTGTGAAGCTCCGTTGGTTGACAAAAGAATTGTAAAAAGTTCAAGCGGATTTAGAGAACATCGTTATGTAATTCAGACACATTTAAAAATTGGCGATATCAAATGGCCAATTGAAATGACACTAACTAACAGGGATTCTATGGGATTCCGAATGCTTTTAGGTCGTGAAGCCATGAGCGGACGCGTATTAGTTGATCCAGAAGAAAAATATCTTTTGGGACAACCAAGTCCTGAAGCCTTAAAAGAATTGTACCAAAATTCCGAAAAAGCAACCTCCGGATTAAGAATTGGCCTTCTGGCCAGTAATCCTGAATTGTACAGCAATAAAAGAATCATGGAAGCGGGTGAAATGCGCGGACATGAAATGCATTTTTTGAACATCAAAGAATGTTATATGAAGCTGGATGCCAAAACTCCCGAAATTCATTATCGCGGTGGTAAAATACTAAACCAATTTGATGCTATAATTCCAAGAATCCGACCAAGCATTACTTTTTACGGCTGTGCTTTAACACGTCAGTTTGAAGCACTGAAGGTTTTTGTACTGAACTCTGCGACAGCAATCACTCAATCACGTGACAAGCTTTACTCTTTGCAGCTTCTTTTAAACAGCGGAATCGATATCCCAACGACCGGATTTGCTAATTCTCCGCTCGATACTGACAATTTAATCAAGATGGTTGGAGGTTCTCCTTTAATCGTAAAATTACTGGAAGGAACTCAGGGAAAAGGAGTTGTTTTAGCTGAAACCAAAAAAGCAGCAGAAAGTGTTATCAACGCCTTTAAGAGCTTAAATGCCAATATACTTGTTCAGGAATTCATTAAAGAAGCAAACGGAAAAGATATTCGCTGTTTTGTGATCGACGGTAAAGTGGTAGCCGCAATACAGCGTGAAGCGATGCCAGGTGAATTCCGGGCTAATATCCATTTGGGAGGAACCGCATCTGTCATAAAAGTAACTGCTGAAGAGAAAAAAATAGCCATAAAAGCCACAAAAGCTATGGATTTAAAAGTAGCAGGTGTTGACATTATTCGTTCTTCTAAAGGACCATTATTACTTGAAGTAAACTCTTCTCCGGGACTTGAAGGAATTGAAGGAGCCACCAACAAAGACGTAGCAGGCGAAATGATTAAAGCGATTGAAAAGAACTTTAAATTATAATCGATTCTTTTTCAGTAAAAATATTCATTTAGACCTAATGTCTAAGCATTAATTTAGCAACTTTGTTGAGGTTTTACTTTGACAAAGTTTTTTTTTAATTCAAATCATAACGAAATGATGCTATCTCCCTATTTAGATATTATCTTAAGAAGTCTCTCCGTCTATTTTTTCATGACTATCGCTTTGAGAATCTTTGGAAAAAAAGAGCTTTCACAATTGAATACAGCCGATATTATTCTGATTTTATTAATTAGTAATTCCGTTCAAAATGCCATGGTTGGTCCGGACACTAGTCTTTGGGGAGGCTTAGTTGCTGCATTGGCTTTGTTTATAATTAATTACATCATCAAAAAACTAACACACAAATACAAAGGTCTCAGCAATTTACTACTGGACAAACCTGAAATCCTGATTCATAATGGAGAATTGGATTTTAAAATTTTGAGCAAACTAGACATTTCGCACGAAGAATTAAAAGAAGCAGCGCGCGAACATGGCCTAGAGCATTTAACTGATGTAAAGCTTGCTATGCTTGAAATTGACGGCACCATTAGCATTATTTCAAAAGACAAACAGAATCTTAAACAAACACATTACAAGCGAAAACACAATAGAAAGAATTTACAAAAATAACCCCTACCATACTTACATCTGTCGCGGCTACTCTTTAGGCTATGCGAAGAGCAACAACGAATGTAATTCTTCTACGCTTGAAGAAAAATGGAACAAAGAAATACTTCTGAAACAGTACGGAAAAGATTATTTATTCTCAAAAGAATACCCCCTACTAAAAAAAGCTTGTTTCAATAAAGAAACTAGCTTTTTTTTTCCAAAATTAATACAATTCCTTACCCTGGTTATCGGTTTCAAAATCAGTACTAATTTTCTTAATCGTTTTATTTGTCAAACCATACGCTTTTAATCTGTGATTGAGATTTGCCAGAATATAATCTTTTTCTTTTGGAAATTTTTCAGCAATCCTTTTATAATGCTTTAAAAGCCTTTTATCCTCTACCCCATCCAATGCCTGCAAAGTTGCATGAATAACTCTATTTGAACTATCTTGAAGCCCTTCGATAAAAACACTGAGATACTTGTTTTTATTACCCATTTGACCAAGTGCATAATAAGTACTCACTCGTATTTCTTCACTTTTATTAAACATAAACGGGACAATAATTTCACCATAATCCAACTTCGTTTCTTTTAACAAATAAGTACAAAATCTAAAGGTTTCATCATCTTCAATCGTATCAGCATTTGCTTTAATAACCTCTATCCAGTCCGCACTTTTGCCTTTTGCATACCAAAATACAAACTGAAAAACAGCCAGTAAATTCTCTTTTACAAAATCAAGCAAATAAGGTTTTGAACGCTCATAATCAAACTTAGCAAGTACCTGAAGTATTGTTTTTTGATTTTCTCCTGAGCTTACCTTATACTGCTCTTCTAAAACAGTAAGAATTTCAGACCCTACGGCACTCTTTTTCAAAATCCCGTTCAAACATTCCCTTTTAATTTCATCATCCCCTGTAGAAAAATACACTTCTAAAATATAACCTGACAATCCTCCTAATGTATAGCGAAATAAATCCGGTTCCTTTGCCATTGTACTTTCGGGAATAATTTCATCAAGCCATCTTTCGTACCAATCTAAAAAATTAGATTCAAAAACAAAGAAAGGTTTCTGTCTCTCGATATCAACATTAACAATCCGGCCTTTCCATTCACCGTTTAAAACAAGAGCGTAATAATAAGTACATCCTTGAGTACCGATAGGCAATAATCCCGAAAATATCTTTCCTAATTCAGCATAAAAATCTTCATTCGAAATCTCATCATTTTCTTCTATGATCCTGTTTAAATCCTCCCAAAATGAGTCAGACATTGTTAGATCCAGCTTACAATCTTCTTTCAGGTATTTTTTTGCATTCTCAGAAACGAATTCGTCGACATTTTCTCCAAACGGAAATATCCCGTAACCAGGTCCTGCAGCGGAATTCTCATAGGAGATCCCTCCGTTGCCAACGTGTACTAAAAATGCTCTATAATCCTCTGGAAGCTGTACATCATACTCCTTCTCAAACGCTAAGATTTTATCTTTATTTACCGTTTCTTTTACAATATATTTATGACTGTCAGCCCCAAACACTTGCAAATCCTTGTCTGCATTTTTCGCCAGGATCAACTTCCTTTTTATTCTTTCTATCTGATTCAATAGCTCTGTTTCCAATCTGTATTTCTTTATTTTTGAGTAAATATAAATACATTATAATTTCAAAACAACCCATCATACCAAACAAAAAAGCCGATTTCAAATTGAAATCGGCTTTAAAATATATTAAGAAAATGTGATTTACATCTCACATTTTACAATAATCATTTTACTAAATAAACACACTCAATACAAAGTAAACCAAACCGGCTAATATTGCTGAAATTGGAATGGTTAGTATCCATGCCCAGATTAAACTAACGGTAACTCCCCAACGAACTGCAGAAACACGTTTTGTTAATCCAACTCCAATAATAGAACCCGTAATCGTATGTGTTGTACTTACCGGAATTTTTAAGTGTTCTGTAAAATAAAGCGTTAAAGCTCCTGCAGTTTCGGCTGCAACTCCTTCAAACGAACTTACTTTTGTGATTTTGGAACCCATTGTTTTGACAATCTTCCATCCACCACTTAAAGTTCCCGCTGCAATTGCAGAATAACAAGCCAAAGGAATCCATCCCGGCATTACTCCTTTTACCCCTAAATCATCGTTTGGCAAAACAACATCTAACCAGGAATCCATGTGTACACCAGGATTAGTGTTGATATAAACCGCTACCGCAGCTGCAATAATACCCATTACTTTTTGAGAATCATTCCCTCCGTGACCTAAACTAAAAGCCGCAGAAGATAATAATTGCATTTTTTTCAAAGCAGCATCTGCCTGATGAAGATTTAAACTACTGAATATCAAACAAAACAAACTTACGGTTAAGATGATAAAAGCAACTAAAAACCATTTAATATTATGCGGATCAAAAGCTACACTCCAAAAATGAGACTCAAAACGTGGTTTTCCATGCTCAACAATCTCTGAATAAGGAATCATTAAACTGCTCACCATCCAGATTGTCGCAATCATCAGTGCTACAGTAAATATTTTTGGCCCAATACTTTTACGTGAAGCATTCAACAACCAGATCGAAATCAAGTAAGAAGCCAATGCTCCCAATAATGGCGCCAATACAATAAAAGCGATAATAATAAGTACTCCTGAAGGCATTGCTCCTTCTTTACCAGCCTTGTACCAGCTTACGATTTCGTACCAGTAATGCGTTGTTCCGTCTTCGCCCACATAACCTGAAAATCCATGTACAGCGATCGCATGAGCAATTGCTGCTCCGGCAAAACCACCAATCAGCGTATGAGAAGAACTTGAAGGAATCCCTAACCACCAAGTCAATAAATTCCAACAAATAGCTGCTATAACTCCTGCGAGGATTACAACAAGGTTAATTTCCATGGTGTGCGCTGTTTTAGCAACCGTATCGGCAACACCAAATCCAAAAACCCAATAGGCCAGAAAGTTAAAAAATGCTGCCCAAAGAACGGCCTGAAAAGGCGTCAGAACCTTGGTCGCAACAACAGTCGCTATAGCATTTGCCGCATCATGAAAACCGTTGATGTAATCAAAAATTAAAGCTAATACTATAATAATTATAAGTAGCGTCATAAATTATAACTTCAGAATGAAATAAATTGAATTAAGAATGTTTTACAGAAATAGATTCCAGTATGTTCGCAACACTCTTACATTTGTCTGTTGCTGATTCTAAAACAGATAACACTTCTTTATACTTAATGATATTTTTTGCGTCTGTTTCGTTTTCAAAAATTTCAAAAACTGCTTTGTTATAAACGTTATCCGACTTGTTCTCCAATTTATTAATTCTGGCACAAGCTTCTTTGATAATGTTCATGTTTTTTAAGTTACTTAACTCTTTTACAGCACTGTCGATGTTCTGACAAGCTTCAAGGTTAATTTCGGTCATCTTTCTGATTGACTTTGTAATCTTATCTACCTGATATAATTTCATTCTACTTGCCGCACCATGAAGGTAATCGGCAACGTTATCAATTGAAGTAATCAATGTATGAATATCCTCTCTGTCAAATGGAGTAATAAAATTTCTACTCAATTCAAGATTGGTTTGACGTGTAATGTCTTCTCCTTTTTGCTCTAACTCATCAATTTTTTGAAAAAGAACTTCTCTTTCTTTCAATGGAAGGTTTACAGCTTCGTGTAAATTAGAAGCTAACTCAATTAGATTGCTTGAAGCCTCTTCAAAAAGTGGAAAGAATTTCTTGTCTTTCGGCACTAAAAATTGGAAAATACTGTTTATTGACATTTTTATATTTTTGATAGTGCAAAATTACTTCAATATTATTTTGCCATGTTAAGCCATTGTTAACAAATCGTTTTCAATTTGAAAACTGTCAAGGAATTCAACTGTTTTTTCAATATCATAATGCAGGATTCTGTCTTCTTTAACCAAAGGCACCACTTCTCTGTAACTGCTTAAGAATGTTTCAATAAAATCACTTGATTTCAAAGGTTCTCTGTAAGCAATCGCCTGTGAAGCGTTCATCAATTCGATAGCTAAAATACGCTCTAAGTTGTCCATAACACGTAATGCTTTTGTGGCTCCGTTTGCTCCCATACTTACGTGATCTTCCTGTCCGTTACTTGAAACAATACTATCTATACTCGAAGGTGTAGCCAATTGTTTGTTCTGACTTGCGATACTTGCCGCTGTGTATTGCGGAATCATAAATCCTGAATTCAATCCCGGATTATCTACCAAAAATGCCGGAAGATTACGCAATCCTGAAATTAACTGATACGTTCTTCTTTCAGAAATACTGCCTAGTTCTGCCAAAGCGATTGCTATAAAATCCAAAGCCAAAGCTAAAGGCTGTCCGTGGAAATTTCCTCCTGAGATAATCTGATCTGCTTCAATGAAGATATTAGGATTGTCTGTAACAGAGTTGATTTCGGTTTTGAATACTTTTCTAACGTAATCAATGGCGTCTTTTGAAGCACCGTGAACCTGAGGCATGCAACGGAAAGAATACGGATCCTGTACGTGTTTTTTCTCCTGAGCAATAATTTCGCTTCCTTCCAAAAATTCCGTAAGGCGCTGTGCCGTTACAATCTGTCCTTTGTGAGGACGTATAAAATGGATCAATTCGTTAAAAGGCTCAATTCTTCCATCAAAACCTTCTAATGAAATTGCTCCGATCAAATCTGCCAAATAAGAATATTTATATGCTTTTAATAAAATATGTGCTCCGTACGCACTCATGAACTGAGTTCCATTTAATAAAGCCAAACCTTCTTTAGACTGTAAAACAATTGGTTCCCAGTTAAAATGTTTTAAAACTTCGGCTGCAGTTGTTTTTTTACCTTCAAAAAGAACCTCACCCTCACCTAATAAAGGTAATGATAAATGTGCCAAAGGTGCCAAATCTCCCGAAGCCCCTAAGGATCCCTGAGTATAAATCACCGGAAGAATATCATTATTGTAAAAATCCACCAAACGCTCTAAAGTCTGCAATTGAACTCCTGAATGTCCATAACTCAAAGATTGGATCTTAAGCAACAGCATCAATTTTACAATTTCAGCCGGAACCTCTTCTCCTGTTCCGCAAGCATGCGATTTTACAAGATTCTCCTGAAGTTTCGATAAATTTTCATTCGAAATTTTCACATTACAAAGCGAGCCAAAACCAGTATTGATTCCGTAAATAGGTTCAGAATGTGAAGCCATTTTTTTATCGAGATAATCACGACATTTTTGAACGTTCACCTTTGCTTCTTCTGATAATTCAAGTGTTTTTTGATTGACAATAATTTCCTGTAAAGCTTCTAAACTTAGGGTTTCTGTGCTTATATAATGAATTTCTTTCATGCTGTTTAAATTTTAAGACTTCAAAATTCAGCAAATCAATATTAAAAAGCAACATTTATTCCTAATAATTAAAAAATGATTCTCACGAATTCCCCGATTTTGCTCTTTTCACAATAGTAATCAGACAAAACCAAGGGCATCTTTTTATCATAAAAGGACTCCTCTGTTTTTTAACAAGAAAACAGCAAAAGCAATTAATTCCTACCGATTTTATAGACTAATGACGCTTTTCAATGTTTTTCGAGATTAAAAATCAGACTATTAATCATATCTCTTTTAAAGATAAGCTTCAATAATTATATGAATCCATCAATTTAATACACACAATTCTGACAAAAAGCTCAATATTGATTTGCTGAATTTTGAATTTTTAAAATATTCATAAAAAGACCGGAAAGATTTTTAACTTTTATAAAAAACTGTACTTTTGAAAAACCAAAATGAAAAGTAACAGCGTAAAATATCATTCTACACTAACAACTCAAACCAGAGTTGCAATCGCTGCTATTACAATTTCAACTACAACAATTACTACCCCTTAGGGGTATACATTTTACATATCACTCAGGTTACCTAGTACTTTTTTCTAAAAAGAAGAGAGTTATTGGATACATAAAAAACATTTACAAAGAAAAAAAATAGTCGCAGTTTTCAGTTTCAGTTCACAGTTGATAACCTTTGAACCTTTGTTACTAAAAATCTTTGCGCCTTATTAAAAACATCAAAAATGAAAGTATTAAAATTTGGCGGAACTTCGGTTGCCAATGCACAAAATATAAAATTAGTTCTCGAAATCATAAATCAAAAATCGAAGCAGAGCCAATTGGTTGTTGTGGTATCAGCCTTAAGCAAAGTCACTGATTTACTGCAATTGGCAGCAGCAAAAGCAGCAGCAAATGACGAAAGCTTCAGAGAAATTGTGGGCGAAATTGAGAAAAAACACCTTGACACTTTAAAAGTACTTATCCCGGTTAGCGAACAAAGCAGTTTGTTGAGCCATGTAAAAAGAATCATCAATCACTTAGAAACTTTGTTAGACGGTTGTTTCTTGCTGGGTGAGTTATCTCCCAGAACTGCCGACACTATTTTAAGTTTTGGAGAATTACTTTCGTCTTACATCATTGCGCAGGCGTATCAGCAAATTGATAAAAATGCAGTTTACAAAGACAGCCGCGAACTGATTAAAACCAACAATAACTTTGGAAAAGCGGTTGTAAATTTTGAAGTTTCCAACCAATTGATCAGAACGTATTTTGCCGAAAATAAATCTAAAATTAATATTCTTCCGGGATTTATTTCTCAAACTCTTGACGGAATCGCCACTACCTTGGGCCGTGGAGGTTCTGATTATACCGCTGCTATTGTTGCCGGAGCACTTGAAGCGGAACAATTAGAAATCTGGACTGACGTGAACGGAATGTTTACGGCCAATCCAAAAATCGTTAAACAGGCCCACCCTATTGCAACAATCTCTTATCAGGAAGCTATGGAATTATCACATTTTGGTGCCAAAGTGCTGTATCCGCCAACGATTCAGCCCGTTTTAAGAAAAAACATTCCAATTTTAATCAAAAATACTTTTGAACCGGAAGCTGAAGGAACCTTAATTTCAGATCAGGTTTTATCAAAAGATACGGTTGTAAAAGGAATCAGTCATATCGATAATATTTCAATGGTAACACTTGAAGGTCCTGGAATGATTGGAGTTTCAGGTTCGTCAAAACGTTTGTTTGAAGTACTGTCCCAGGAAAAAATCAACGTTATTTTTATCACTCAGGCTTCTTCTGAGCATTCCATTTGTATTGGAATCCTGAATTCGGATGCAGATAATGCCGAGGCTGCCATCAACAGAGCCTTTGAAGTCGAAATTTCGCAAAATAAAGTTGATCCCTGTATCGTCGAAAAAGACCTGTGCATTATCGCTTTGGTGGGCGAAAACATGAAGAATCATCAAGGTTTAAGCGGTAGAATGTTTAGCACTTTAGGAAAAAACAATGTCAACATCCGTGCTATTGCACAAGGAGCCTCTGAGCGTAATATCTCAACTGTAATTAACGAAAGGGATGTTAAGAAAGCATTGAATACGCTGCACGAAAATTTCTTTGAAGAAAACACCAAACAGCTCAATTTGTTTGTGATGGGTGTTGGAAATGTGGGTGAAAAATTCATCGAACAAATTCACAATCAAAGAAAGTTTTTAAAAGATAATTTGAAGATTAACGTTCGTGTGATCGCGTTGTCAAATTCCAGAAAAATGTTTTTTGAAGAGGACGGAATTTCGTTAAAAGACTGGCAATCGGCTTTAGATCAAGGCGAAAAGGCTAATAAAGAAGCTTTCATCGCCCGTGCAAAGGAACTAAACTTGCGTAACAGCATCTTTGTTGATATTACTGCAAGTGCAAGCGTGTCTGAAACCTACGAAAATTTCTTAAAACAAAGTATTGCGGTGGTTACCTGCAACAAAATTGCCTGTTCATCTGCCTATGATAATTATAAAAAATTAAAGAATTTATCCCTTCAGTACAATGCTCCGTTTTTATTTGAAACCAATGTTGGAGCTGGATTGCCTATTATTGATACCGTGAAAAACTTAATCGCTTCAGGTGATAAAGTACATAAAATTCAGGCGGTTTTATCCGGAAGTCTGAACTTCATTTTCAACAATTTCGATAAAGACAATTCTTTTCACGATGTGGTAAAAGAAGCCGGAGTACAAGGTTTCACAGAGCCAGATCCGAAAATTGACTTAAGCGGAATCGACGTAGCGCGTAAAATCCTGATCCTGATTCGCGAAAGCGGTTACGAAATGGATATTGACGCCATCACCAACGAATCGTTCCTGCCAGCGGAATGTCTTGCCACAACTAACAACGAAGATTTCTTTACTTCTTTAACCCAACATGCTCCTCATTTTTCAAAAATCTATGACGAAGCAGTAAGCAAAGATTCCAGATTGAAATATGTAGCACAATTCGAAAACGGAAAAGCAAGTGTTGGTCTGCAATTCATTCCAAAAGAGCATCCTTTTTACAATCTGGAAGGAAAAGACAATATTGTACTTTTCTACACCGATCGCTACGTAGATCAGCCTTTGCTAATCAAAGGCGCCGGAGCGGGTGCAGCCGTAACCGCATCGGGAATTTTTGCGGATGTGATTCGAATTGGAAATATATAATTTTTTGTTTCAAGTTTCAAGTTTCAGGTTCCAGCAACTTGAAACTTAAAACTTGAAACCTGAAACAACTAAATAATGACACAAATAAAACTATTTTGCCCGGCCACAATCGCTAATCTCTCCTGTGGATTTGACGTATTGGGACTTTGCCTGGATAATGCGGGCGACGAAATGATTGTTCGAAAAGTAGCTCAAAAAGGAATTCGAATTACCAAAATTGAGGGAGCCGATTTGCCTTTAGAGACCGAGAAAAACGTTTCGGGGGTGGCAGCTTTGGCCATGTTGGAGACACTTGACGTAGATTGCGGATTTGAAATTGAAATTTACAAACATATCAAAGCCGGAAGCGGAATCGGAAGCAGTGCTGCGAGTTCTGCGGGAGCGGTTTTTGGAATCAATGAGCTTCTGGGACGCCCTTATTCCCGCAAGGATTTGGTGCAATTTGCCATGCAGGGTGAAAAATTAGCCAGCGGAAACGCTCATGCCGATAACGTTGCTCCTGCCCTTTTAGGCGGTTTTACTTTGGTAAGAAGTTATAGTCCCTTAGACATTATCCGAATTGACAGCCCTGAAGAATTGTTCGCAACTGTCGTTCATCCTCAAATTGAATTGAAAACTTCGGATGCACGTTCGGTACTAAAACAAAACGTTTCGCTAAAAAGTGCCATCATGCAATGGGGAAATGTAGGCGGACTTGTCGCAGGATTATACACCAAAGATTACGACTTAATCGGACGTTCGCTTCACGACGAAATTGTGGAGCCTTTACGAAGTGTTTTGATCCCGGGATTCGACCAAATCAAACAAACAGCACTTGAAAACGGTGCATTGGGTTCAGGAATTTCAGGTTCCGGTCCTTCTATCTTCGCTTTAAGCCGTGGAGAAGAAACTGCAAACCAAATCGCCAAAGCCATGAGCGACGTTTACGAAAAAATGAATTTACCGTATGAAATTCACGTTTCGAAAATTAATCCGGATGGTGTCCGCGTCCTTTAAGACGGGACGCTTTAAGCAATAGGCTTTAGGCAATAAGCTTAAAACCATTGCGTAATTCTTTGCCCTGGCTTCGACTTCGCTCAGCCTGACAAAAAATGCGATTAAAAATATTTGAATAATTTAAAGGCTATGAATTGCAAACAAGACAAAAGCTTAAAGCTTATTGCCTAAAGCTTAAAGCAAAAAAGCCTAAAGCACTAAAAAAATGAAATACTACAGTTTAAACCATAACGCCCCAAAGGTTTCGTTTCAGGAAGCGATAATACAAGGACTCGCCAGTGATAAAGGATTATATTTCCCTGAAAAAATCACTCCTTTAGACCCTTCGTTTTTTGATGAAATTGAAAATTTAAGCCACGAGCACATTGCTTTTGAAGCGATCAAACAATTCGTTGGCGATGAAATACCGGCAGACAAATTAAAAGAAATCATTGCGGATACTTTAGTTTTTGATTTTCCGGTAGTGAAAGTCGAAGACGGAATCTACTCCTTAGAATTATTCCACGGCCCAACCATGGCGTTTAAAGACGTTGGAGCACGTTTTATGTCACGCTGTCTGGGGTATTTCAACAGAGACAATAAAGACGCTAAAAACACTGTTCTTGTGGCCACTTCCGGAGATACAGGCGGAGCGGTTGCCAGTGGTTTTTTAGGCGTTGACGGTGTCGATGTGGTGATTTTATACCCGTCAGGAAAGGTGAGCGACATACAGGAAAAACAATTGACTACTTTAGGACAAAATATTAAAGCTCTTGAAGTTGATGGTGTTTTTGACGATTGTCAGGATATGGTTAAAAAAGCGTTTTTAGACGAAACTTTAGCGCACAAAAACCTGACTTCGGCCAATTCGATTAATATTGCGCGCTGGCTGCCACAAATGTTTTATTTTTTCTTTGCTTACAAAGCTTTGAAGAGCCAAAACAAACCGTTGGTTTTCTCTTGCCCAAGCGGTAACTTCGGAAACATCTGCGCCGGAATTATGGCAAAAAGATTAGGATTGCCTATTGAACATTTTGTGGCATCCACCAACGTAAACGATACGGTGCCAAGATTCTTAGAAAACGGAAAATACGACCCGAAACCTTCTAAAGCAACCATCTCCAACGCCATGGACGTTGGAAACCCAAGCAACTTTATCCGCATTCAGGAGTTGTACAATAATGATTTAAAAGCTTTTGAAAAAGACTTCTCTTCTTATAGTTATACGGATGAAGAAACACTTGTTGCTCTAAAAAATATTTATAACACAAACGGTTATATCGCAGAACCACATGGTGCTGTTGGTTATTTAGGTTTGAAAAAAGAACTGGAAAAACACCCTAATTCCATTGGTATTTTCTTGGAAACCGCTCATCCTATTAAGTTTTTGGATGTAGTTGAACCCGCTTTAGGAATTACACTTCCTATTCCTGCTCAAATTGAGAGTGTTATTAATGAAGAGAAAGTGAGTGTGAAGATTGGGAGTTATGAGGAGTTGAAGATGTTTTTGAGCTAAAAGCTTGTCCCTTTACAAAATTTTAAACTACAAGTTACACAAATATCTATGTGTGATTTGTGGTTTTTATATTTACATTAGACAAGTTTTAAAAAACGTGCATAATATCAATTTTTTTAAGATGAACATCTATCAAAAAGACCATACTCAAACGCCAGAAATTTTCACTCTTATCAAAGAACATCAAAATTCCGAAGCAATCCATTATTTAAAGAAAAACCCTGAAGAAATTCATTTAAAAGGCTGGATGGATGACACTCCTTTACACACTGCTGCATTAAGTGGTAATTTTGAAATGGTTAAATACCTGATTAAAAAAAATGCAAATGTAAATGCTGAAAGAAGTGGTGTATACGCAACTCCATTATGCTGGGCAGAAAATTACGAAATTGCAAAATATCTTCTCGATAATGGTGCAACGATGAATGATAAAGAACTTTTTGTCGCGACATCTAATGATAAAGTTAAAATAATTGATTTATTAATAACTAATGGAGCGCAAATTGATCAAAATGAACCTCAATATTTAAAATGTAAGTCAATTGAATCTATAATGATCTATTTAAATCATAAGATTGATCTAAATGGCTGCGATAACAACAACAGTAATTTACTCCATAAATTAGCTTGGCTTGATTTGCCAACTGTGTTTGATTTTGCATATAATAACGGATGTGAATGGAGAAAAGATAATAGTCAGAGAACGCCCTACTATTTGGCAAAACAAGGAAAATGCGAAAATATTTTAAATCATTTTAGAAACCATTATATTGAATTAATTTCTAATAAAGTAGAAAATATCGTAAAAGAGGATTATGTCTATCAAAGAATCTTTTTTATAAAACAAAGTTCGTTTAAATCAGATTGGTTTATTGCATTAACTAAAAACTCTAACCTTATACGATATCTAAAACAAGATGATAAATTAATCGTTGATCAAATTGTAAATATTGATACTTCAACAATAAGGAACTTTACTTTTGATGAAAGTAACCATGTTATTGTTCCAACAGGTGATAATCAATTACTCATTCTTGAACAAAAAACTTTTAATCTTATTCGTTCTGTAAAATTACCAAATGATCTAGTTTTAGATCAAATCACATATCTTCCTTCAAAAAGTTTATATATTGGAAGTTCCCAAAATTGGGAAATAGTTTTACTATCAAAAGATTTCAAGATAATAAGCAGAACTAAAGCCGAAGATGGAACTCTTTTTCCAAAAATAAATC
>NZ_CAGKLC010000094.1 GCF_903469665.1 Flavobacterium sp. UGB4466
ATTAAATAAACACCAATAATGACTGAAAGCCAGAGAAGAATCTTTCAATGCTAAAATAAAAGCTTTTAGAGCTCAATTAAGTGGAGTGAGAAAAATAGATTTTTTTCTTATACAGATTATCTTATCTTTTTGCCTGATCCTCAGATTTTGCAACTGATCCAATAGAACTCTAAATAATAAAACCTTTGTCAATTCTATGTTTTGACAAAGGTTTTATTATTTAGATGATCACCTGAAGCTGAAATGAACTTGTTTACTTAATTCAATCTGTCCGCATGATTTCGAACACCGCCAAAGTTATTTTTTAGAAATTCTCTAATTTGAAATTGTGTTTTATTCTGAGTAACTTTTTTCCATTCATTGAAATCGAAAGCATGAATTTCAGTCGCATTCGGATTGGTAACAAAAGCGAGTCTTGCAATAGAATATTTGTAATACTTTAATTCGTGAGAAATATGTCGATCCGGAACGACGATAAGTATGGTTTCCCATTCCAGGAAATTTTTAGGAACATCTGCTCTTTCATTTAATCCAAGGGCTTCAAAAAAGGCAATGATCTTTTGATCATTAAGCTTGTCGATTTTCTGATCAACTCGTTTAATGGTGCTAATAAGTTTATTTTCATCTTTAATAACACTCATAACTAATAGCTGTTTTTTGTTTTATAGGTTAATTTCAATATAAAATTACACCAAAACAAAGTGAATTGTTAAAAGAGAGGCAATAGAATGATTCTAAATTTTATAGAAAGAGTTTACAGGCTTGTTTATCAGAAAGAAAGCGTGCCTTAGTGATCGGAGAGCATAAGATCGGTTTTTCTTTTTTTGGATTTATTCATTACAAACAAAAGCAGGGGTAAGGTTATCAAAAAGAACAATCCAACAAGGAAAAAAGCATCTCTGTAACTTAATAAAGAAGATTGTCTTAAAACAATACTTTCCATAAGTCGGAGTGCTTTAAACTTAGCTTCGTTATAAGCAAAACCTTTGCTTTGAAAATACCTGATGTAGGCATTTATCCGGTCCATTGCGATGGTGTTGTCTGGGGTAACAGTCGAAATTAGCTCGTTTCGGTGTGCTGCAAATCGATGAGCTACATAAGTATTGATAATCGAAACGCCAAAAGAACCGCCCAATTGCCGCATCATATTATTCAAAGCGGCGCCCTGACCAACATCTTTGTCTTCTAAAGAGGAGACGGCCAGCATGGTAAGCGGAACAGTAAGCAGAGCCATTCCTAATGCACGAAAAATCAGAGAAGTTGCCACTTCAGCAGCGCTGGTGTTTAAAGTCATTCCGGACATTCTCCAATTAAAATAAATAAACAAAAGAAATCCGGCTGCGATAATCAGTACCGGTGAGACGCCTTTTTGTAGTAAGGTTCCGCACATTTTTAAAGCCAATAATGCAAACAGCGCTCCGGGTAACAAAAGCAATCCGGTTTGATAAGGTGAAAAGCTCAATAAACGCTGCGCGACAACCGGACTAATGTAGATGGAAATAAACATACCAAATCCGGTTACAAAAGTTAGGACTGCAGCAATACTTAAAGATTTACTTTTGAGGACCCGAAGATTTACTACAGGCTTTTCGATCGTAAGTTCCCAATAGATAAACAGGAGCAGGGTTGTAACGGCAATAAAGGTAAGCACAACAATATAGCGGGTTTCAAACCAGTCTTCGACTTCGCCTCTTTCGAGAACCGTTTGCAAAGTACCAACTCCTATGGCCAGTAAAGCAATGCCGGTCCAGTCGACCTTAGTGATTTCAGGTTTTACAGGAGGTTCCTGCAGTAGAAAGTAACATGAAATCATGACAAGAATTCCAATCGGAACATTGATGAGGAATATCCAGGGCCAATCGTAATTTTCGGTAATATAACCACCCAAAGTTGGGCCGATAGTGGGGCCAATGAAGATTCCGGCTCCAAATATAGCTCCGGCTGTAGATTGTTTGTCTTTTGGGAAAAGCTCGAAAACCACAACTTGTGAGATGGATAACAAGGCACCGCCTCCAATTCCCTGAAAGAACCTGAAAAAAACGAGCATCCAAATGTTAGACGAATGCCCACACATAAAAGAGCAGAACGTAAACAAAATAACAGAACCAATATAATAATTACGCCGCCCAAGATTGGCGCTTAGAAAGCTTGTAATAGGGATTATAATCACATTGGCAATGGCGTAAGCCGTAATCACCCACGAGGTATCTTCAAGTGTAGCGCCCAGATTTCCGCTCATGTGGGAAAGCGCAACATTTACAATCGATATGTCTATCAGTTCCATAATGGCGGCTAATATGACAGTCAGAATAAGTAGTTTTCGGTTTAATGGTGTCATAGATAAATATTTTATACCGATCGGTATATTTTTAATTAAAAAAAGGACAGTTGTTTTTATTGACTTTACTCTAAGTCATCAATTATCTTTTTCAGTGAAAGCATAATAGTGGATAAATTAGACAGGTCGCCCGTTATTTTAGAAATCATGACAGCACCCTCGATAATAGCGATGATGGTTAGAGCGGTTTTTTCCGGATTTATGGATTCCCCTTTAAATTCTCCCGCAGCGATGCCTTGCTCAATAAAATAAACCAGTTTTTCTTTCCAGGCAAGAATTATACTTTCCACTTTTTTTCTAAGTACCGGATGAGTATCATCTGCTTCAGTAGCGGTGTTGATAATAGGGCATCCACCCTGAGTGATTCTTAGCTCGTAATAATTAGAGTAGAGTCTTGGATAAACTAATAATTTGTCTTTAAACGTAGTTTGTTTGTCGATTTCTCGCGTAAAAGCATCCTGAAGTTTTTTTACATTGAATTTAAAAGCCGCCAAGGCTACTTCGTCTTTGTTTTCAAAGTTACCGTAAATACTTCCTTTTGTAAGGCCTGTCGCTTCGGTAATATCACTCATAGAAGTTCCACTGTACCCTTTCATATTGAAAATAGGAGCGGTTTTCTCTATAATAAATTGCTTGGTTCTTTCGGCTTTACTCATGGTAATTGAAAATTTAAAACACAAATATATACCGATTGGTATAAAATAACAAACTTTTTGAAAAAAAAAACAAAGACTGCGGGATGCATCGTAGGACAGTACCTCTCTGAAATGTAAAACTTAAAACCTGAAACTTAAAACTTGAAACCTGAAACCTGAAACCTGAAACCTGAAACCTGAAACTTCAAACCTGAAACCTGAAACCTGAAACTTCAAACCTGAAACAAACTAAAAAAACAACTTCAAAAACTTTTGTTTGATTTTCATAACTTTGCAAAATGAAAGAGCAATTAGAAGAACAGGGTTCAGAACTTGGAATTAGTGATTTAAAGCTGAAAGGCTTTAAGGTGTATGAAGTAAACGGTGACGTGAGTAAGATTCCAACGTATAACCGTAGGGATTTTTACAAAATTTGCATCAATACCAGTAAGAGTTTTATTCATTATGCCGACAGAGGGATCGAAACGGACGGAACTATACTATTTTTCGGAAATCCGCACATTCCGTATTCCTGGGAAATTATTTCACCCTCGTATGAAGGCTATGCCTGTGTTTTTACGGAGGACTTTCTAAAAGTAAAAGATCGTTCTGAAAGCCTTCATGAATCGCCTTTGTTTAAAATTGGCGGTACGCCAATATTTTCTTTATCAGCTGATCAAAAGGTGTTTATCGATTCCTTATTTCAGAAAATGATACAGGAGCAGGAAACAGATTATGTTTTTAAAGATGACCTGATTCGTAATTATATCAACTTGATTTTGCACGAATCTATGAAAATGCAGCCTTCGGAGAATTTCTTTAAACCCAGAAATGCCTCGTCGCGAATTACCTCCTTGTTTTTGGAATTGTTGGAAAGACAGTTTCCCATAGAAACCAAAAATGAGCCATTAGCGCTAAAAACACCTCAGGATTATGCGCAGAGTTTGGCTGTTCATGTGAATCATTTAAATCGTTCCGTTAAAGAAGTCACCGGAAAACCAACAACGGCGCATATTTCAGAAAGAATTGTTGGTGAAGCCAAAGCTTTGCTGCAGCATACGGATTGGAGTATTTCGGATATCGGATATTCGCTGGGATTTGAATATCCAAGTTATTTTAATAATTACTTTAAAAGGATTACAGGAACAATTCCAAAATCACTCAGAGTGTAAATTGTTTCATATTCTTAATTTTTTGTTTGATTATTGTTATCTCGCTGCCTCTTTACCACTGTAGATTTGCATTGAAATAAGTAGTATTAATCATTAATCAGTTTTCAATAAGCTAAATAATACTTCACAAAGCATATTCCCGCTTTCATGATTTAGTTTAAACTGGTGTAAAAAAAACGAATAATTATGAATACTTCAGAGAATCAATTTGTTACAGCTATTTTGTCTAAGGAAGATTTAGCTTCTGTGGATTGCTTTAGTCTTAAATGATTTAAGGCAGGCATTGTGGTATCCGGTACTTAAGGGCAGCAGCTTTTGTCGGATCATTTTAAAAAAGAAATCAATCTCAAAAAATCAATTTTATGTCAACACTTTATACTTCAGTTATTGAAGAGGGGAAAATCCCAAATACCTATATGACTGGTGATGTTTCGTATAAAAAGCAAACCAGTGCTATTCATCCTGATAATACGGTTATAAAAGAAGTTTCTTTTGAACCGGGTTCAAGATGTAATTGGCATGTTAATCCAACACTGCAATTGTTTATTGCTACAAACGGGATTGGCTATTTTCAGGAAAAAGGAAAAGCCATCCGATTGCTTCATAAAGACGAAGTAGTTACGATTCTGCCCGGAATAGAACACTGGTATGGAGCCACCCCGTTCAGTTCGTTTTCGCACATCGCTATTATTACAGAAATTGATAAAGGAACCGGAATTTGGCTCGATAGTGTAACCGATGAAGAGTATTACAGTTACGGGAAGTGATTTAATTAGATAATTAGATAATTAGATAATTAGAAAATTCTGAATGGGAAAGCCTGTGTTTTTTGTAATCTGAAACCTGAAACTTGAAACAAATAAAACTTGAAACAAATAAAACTAAAAAACAATAAAAACATGGAAGTAAAAAACATAAAAGCCTTTGGGACAGAGGCTGCGGATGCACCGTTGCAGACATTAGACATTCAGCGCAGAGCGGTATTGGCTCATGATGTAGAAATAGAGATTTTATATTGTGGAATTTGTCATTCGGATTTGCATTCCGCCAGAAACGAATGGCACGGGACGATTTACCCAATAGTTCCGGGGCATGAGATTGTGGGGAGGGTAACAAAAGTGGGAGGTCACGTAAAGAATTTCAAAGTGGGCGATTTGGCCGGAGTAGGCTGTATGGTTGATTCTTGTAGAGAATGTGAGCATTGCAAAGGCGATTTAGAGCAATTTTGTGATGCCGGCAGTACTTTAACTTTTAATTCTCCGGACACGCATTTAGGCGGACAAACCTTTGGAGGGTATTCGCAAAGTATTGTAGTCGATGAGAATTATGTGCTGCATATTTCTGATAAATTAGATCTTGCAGGTGTTGCACCATTGCTTTGTGCAGGTATCACAACCTATTCACCATTAAGACACTGGAATGTAGGTTCCGGGCAAAAAGTGGGGATTGTTGGTATTGGCGGTCTAGGGCATATGGGAATCAAATTGGCGAAAGCAATGGGGGCTCATGTGGTAGTTTTTACAACTTCATTGTCTAAAACCGAAGATGCAAAACGTCTAGGGGCGGATGAGGTAGTACTGTCGACGGATCCTGAGAAAATGGCTAAATACACTAAAAGTCTGAATTTTATTTTGGACTGTGTGTCGGCAGAACACAATATTGATGCCTATTTAAATCTGTTAAAAGTGGATGGAACGCTCACTTTGGTTGGTGCTCCAATGGAGCCTCTTCCGGTAACTTCGTTCAGTCTTTTATTGGGAAGAAGAAGTTTTGCGGGTTCTGCTATTGGCGGAATCAAAGAAACTCAGGAAATGCTTGATTTTTGTGCTGAACACAATATTACTGCCGATATTGAATTAATTGGCGTAAACGAAGTAAATGACGCCTATGAAAGGCTGTTAAAAGGAAATATTAAGTATCGTTTTGTAATTGATATGGCTTCTTTATAGCTTTTTTTAAGGTGCTGAGGTACTAAGGTTCTGAGGTGCTAAGTTTTGTTGAGACGGTATAACTTTTTTGAAGTGGCTAAGGTACTAAGGTTCTGAGGTGCTAAGTTTTGTTGAGACGGTATAACTTTTTTGAAGTGGCTAAGGTACTAAGGTGCTGAGGTGCTAAGTTTTGTTGAAACGATGTAACCTGGTGTAAAACAATAAACCCCTTAATGAATTTAATTCTTAAGGGGTTTGTTGTTTTTTGGAGAGAATGGGTGATGAGTTGAAGTGTTAATTATGCTTTAGTTTTTAGGATGGAATAGGATAAATTATCATGAATTTTCATGTTCACTGAAGAGGTATTTGTTTGAGATAAAATAGCGTTGAACAAATGGGGTTGTTGAGAATAAAAAGGACTGTTTTTTGATACTGACAGTTTGTCTTGTTGTGTTTTGTTTTTGTTTGTAATTGTTTTGTTTCCAGTGTTTTGGATTTATTGTGTTAAATTGTAACTTTATAGTAGTTTTGAGACCGAAACGATTTAGATGTGAAACAAAAAAGTTGAAAGAATTTTAATTTGAACTCTAATTTCTTCGGAGAAAAAGCATTCTTTTGAGGAAGAATAATGCTTAAGGTTTTAAAATTTAAATTTTGTCAAAGGGAACAATATGGCTTCAAAATAAATTCCGTTGAATGTGGTTTTAATTGCTTGTTGATGAGTTTTTTAAGTGATGCTAATTGCAGAAGCTTTGAGAGGAAGACTATTGCTTTAATAGTATTGCTTTTTTTTATTTAATAGTTGCAATAGTGGTTTTTAGATGTAAAGTGTAAGTTTTAATTAATGATTATAACTTGTTTAATAATAGTAATCTATGTTTTGTAATTGTGGTTTCAAAAAATAATATTCAATTCCTAACAACATCGTTTTTTAGTTTAAGCAAAGAATGTAAAAGAAAAATACACTTCTCTCACATGACTGCTGTTTGATAAGGAAATGGGAAACTTTTATCTTAATTAGTAGAATAGGGGGTTTTGGTTCGAAGGAATAAATTTTAGAATAAAATGTTAATTGTTGTTAAAGTTGACCAAATTTTTGAATCGGCGGGATTGTTTTTTTAAGAAAGTAATTTTGATATACAGGGGATTTTGTTAATTTTTTTGATTCGTCCGTCTTTTTTTAGAAGCATCAAATTCAATAATTCAGTTTTTCAATTGAAATAAATACTATTTTTGTGTCGTGAAATGGATAACAATCATATTATCGATTTATTTAATGGCGCTTTCCAATATGCCTTGTGCAGATATGGAAATCAATAGTGCTGCTCACAAAACAGCTCAGTTTTCTTCTGAAGCCAATCACACACACGATAAAGACAATGATTTATGCTCGCCTTTCTGTGCGTGCAATTGTTGTGGAGCGCAGGTTTTAAGTTATCAGACTTTTGTAAGCTTTGATTTTCCTGTCACACATTCCCTTATTTCAAGTCCGTTACCCAATTACATTTCTGTTTTTGCTTCTAATTTCTACGGAAGTATTTGGCAGCCCCCTCAAATAGCATAATGATGCCCACCCGATAAGTCGGAATGTGGGTTAGAGCGTTGCGGATTTTCCGCAGTATTTAAATAGGCAACACTTTGCCTCATTTCTCACATCATTATACCATTTAAATGTTAGATAAAATCATACAGTTTAGTATAAAGAATAAGTTCGTTATACTATTATTAACCCTTGTATTAATAGCCTGGGGAAGCTATTCGATCAAACAATTACCCTTAGATGCTTTGCCTGACGTAACCAACAATCAGGTGCAGATTATTACCACAGCACCTACTTTGGCCAGTCAGGAAGTCGAACAACTCATTACATATCCTTTAGAACAGGCTGTAAAGACTGTTCCGGATATTATAGAACTCCGCAGTATTTCACGTTTCGGATTATCAGTAGTTACGGTCGTTTTCGAGGACGATGTGAACATCTATTGGGCCAGAGAGCAAATATTTCAACGTCTTAAACAGGCCGAAGAGAATATCCCTGCTTATGCCGGTTCCCCCGAATTAGCCCCAATCAGTACCGGTTTAGGAGAAATCTATCAGTACGATGTCTATGCCAAGAAAGGTTATGAAGACAAATACGATGCTATTAAACTACGTACCATTCAGGATTGGATCATTATCCCGCAATTGCAGGGTATCAAAGGCGTAGCCGATGTTAGTACCTGGGGAGGGAAACTAAAGCAATATGAAATCGCCGTAAATCCAAATACACTGAACAGTTTGGGCGTTACGATTACAGAGATTTTTGATGCACTCGAAAAAAACAATCAAAATACAGGAGGTGCCTATATCGAAAAAGACCAGTTTGCGTACTTCATTCGGGGTGTTGGTATGGCGAAAGGAACCAAAGATTTAGGAAATGTAGTAGTGAAAAACCGAAATGGTTCGCCTGTTTTGGTTCGTGATGTAGCCGAAGTTCGCGAAGGTGTTGCCTTGCGTTACGGAGCTTCAACGAAAGACGGAAAAGGGGAAATTGTTTCCGGAATGGTTTTGATGTTAAAAGGAGAAAATTCCAGTGCGGTGGTCAATAGAATTCATGAAAGAATGATTCAGATCAATAAAAGTCTGCCCGAAGGAGTCGTTGCCGAGGCTTTTATCGATAGAGGGAAGTTGGTAGACAGCGCTATTGGAACCGTTTCAAAGAACTTATTAGAAGGAGCTTTGATCGTTATTTTTGTGCTGATCTTATTTCTGGGGAATCTTCGTGCCGGTTTAATTGTAGCTTCGGTTATTCCACTGGCCATGCTTTTTGCCGTTATTTTAATGAATGCTTTCGGCGTAAGCGGAAATCTGATGAGTCTTGGGGCAATCGACTTTGGAATCATCGTGGACGGCGCTGTAATTATTGTGGAAGCCACCATGCACCACTTGCAGCAGCTCAAACGCAAGAAAGCGTTAACGCAAAACGAAATGGATGCTGAAGTGTACAATTCAGCTTCGAAAATCAGAAACAGTGCTGCTTTTGGGGAAATTATTATTCTGATCGTGTATCTGCCAATTCTTGCTTTAGTTGGAACCGAAGGCAAGATGTTTAAACCTATGGCAATGACAGTAGGTTTTGCGGTTGCTGGAGCTTTTATTCTTTCTTTGACTTACGTACCGATGATGAGTGCGATGTTCTTGTCTAAAAGTACTGAACACAAAGAAAATTTCAGCGACAGAATGATGGCATGGCTGGAAGCTGTTTATACACCGTTTTTGAAAAAAGCACTACAGTTTAAAAAGGTAGTTTTAGGTGTATCACTGGGTTTATTTGCCCTTGGTTTAGTTGTTTTCAATTCAATGGGAGGAGAGTTTATACCAACTATCGAAGAAGGCGATTTGGCTATAAATGCAACCATCATGACCGGAAGTTCGTTAACCCAGATGGTGGAAACTACTACGAAATACGAACAGATCTTAAAAGCTAAATTTCCCGAGATCAAAACCATCGTAACCAAAATTGGAAGTGGGGAAATTCCAACCGATCCGATGCCTATCGAAAGTGGTGATTTGATCATTGTTTTGAAAGATAAAAAAGAATGGAAAGGCAAATATGACAACTGGGAAGATTTAGCCAATGCCATGAAAAAAGAAATGGAAGTCATTCCAGGAGCCAATATCGAGATCTCTCAGCCTATTCAGATGCGTTTTAACGAATTAATGACCGGAAGCCGAAGTGATATAGCCATTAAGATTTTTGGAGACGATCTGGAGATTCTGGACGCTAAAGCAACAGAGTTAATTTCGAAAATTAAAAGTATTGAAGGAATAGGCGATTTAAAAGCTGATAAAGTGACCGGCTTACCGCAAATTACGGTGAAATACGACTACAATAAGATCGCTTTATACGGATTGAATATTTCAGATATCAATCAAATTATACGTTCCTCTTTTGCGGGAGAAAGTGCCGGAAAAATCTATGACGAAAGCAAAAGGTTTGATGTAGTAGTGCGAATGAATGAAAACAATCGTGCCGATATTACAGACGTGAGTAATTTGTTCATTCCGTTGCCTAACGGACAGCAGGTACCGCTTTCGCAAGTGGCTACAGTCGAGTACGAACAAGGGCCGGTACAGGTAATCCGTGAAAACGGAAAACGCAGAATCACGGTTGGACTAAACGTTCGTGGCCGTGACATAAAAAGTGTGGTAGAGGAAATTCAGCAAAAGCTGGACAAAGACTACAAACTTCCGGCCGGGTATTATGTAACCTATGGAGGTCAATTTGAGAATTTAATCGAAGCAACCAAACGACTATCGGTAGCGCTTCCAATCGCTTTAGGATTGATATTGGTGTTGCTGTATTTTACTTTTAAGAGTTTCAAGCAGGCGGGATTGATTTTTACAGCCATTCCATTATCAGCAATTGGGGGAGTTTTTGCACTCTGGATGCGTGGAATGCCGTTTAGTATTTCGGCGGGTATTGGTTTCATTGCTTTGTTTGGAATTGCGGTTTTAAACGGAATTGTATTGATTTCGTATTTCAATCAACTCAAAAAAGAGGGAGTTCTTGATCCGTTGCAAAGAGTTTTAATCGGGACCAAAACTAGATTGCGTCCGGTTTTAATGACTGCTGCCGTAGCTTCGTTAGGATTCTTGCCAATGGCATTGTCTACAAGCGGGGGAGCAGAGGTACAAAAACCTTTAGCAACCGTTGTAATTGGAGGATTAGTTTCAGCAACTTTACTGACATTAATTGTTTTACCAATTCTGTATTTATTGTTAGAGAAGAAGTTTAAGGATAAAAAAGATAATTAGATTATTTGATAATGAAGTAATTAGGTGTAGGGTGATTACTGATTAGTGTAAAATGATTTCTCTTGCAGATTCAGCTTTAAAAGTAAAAACCAGCAAAATCTGCGAGAAACAAAAAATATAAAAATGAAAAACATACTAAAGCATATAAACACAAGCTCCTTTGCGCACCTTGCGAAAGATGGATTGCGCGCTTTGCGGTTAAACAAGCTGGTACTAGCATTCTTGTTTGCAACGACATTAACAACCGCACAGCAAAAAATCAGTCTCGAAAAAGCAATCGAACTGGCAAAATCAAACAACATCGATTTGAAGATTGCCGATAAGGAAATTGAAAAACAAACCGTTTTGAAAAAGACGGCATTTCAGGCAGATCCGCTTCAGGTGCAATACCAGGGCGGGCAATTCAATAGTGCCGATTACGACCATAATGTTTCCGTACAGCAGTTTTTTCCATTGGGAAATATCACAAAAGCCAATAGACAATTGCAGGAAGAACTGGCAAAACTGGCCGAAAAACGAAAAGCGTTGTCGACTTATGAAGTAGAAAAAGCCGTTACTCTTGCTTATTATCAATACCTGTACGGCGTTTCCATTCAAAAGCTAAACTCAGAACTGAATGAAATTTACACCAAATTCCTGAAGAATGCTGAGCTTCGTTTTAAAACCGGAGAAAGCGGAAATATTGAAGTCATAAGTGCAAAGGCAAAAGTAAAAGAGATTGAAACTCAAAAAGCACAATTAGAATTTGATTTGGCGATTTACCAAAAGCAGCTGCAGTTTTTTGTGCAAACGGATGAGAATGTCATTCCCGATGCTCAAACGGCCTTGCAATACTCGATGGTAAAAGAAGAAGGAACCTCGAAAGCAGAGACTTTAATGACCGATTTTTATCAGCAGCAAATTTCGGTGTATCAAAAAGAAGTCAATACACACAAAGCCATGCGAACACCAAAAGTTGGATTGGGCTATTTTGCACAAACCATCAACACGCAATCCTTGTTTCAGGGTTTTACAGCGGGATTGCAGATTCCGTTGTTTGGAGGGGTAAATACAGCAAAAGCTAAGGCTTCGGCAATCAGCATTTCGCAATCGCAACTGGCTTTGGATAAAAATAAGCTGACGCTGAATCTGCAAAAACAGGAATTGCAAAACAATTTCGAGAAGCAGCAAAAAGCAATGGATTATTTTCAAAAAGAAGGATTACAGTATGCCGATCAGATTATTAGTACGGCCCAGAAAAGTTATGCCAATGGCGATTTGAGTTATTGGTCGTACATCAGTTTCTTAAATCAGGCAATTGATATTAAGAAACAATACACTGAGGCCACACACAACTTTAATCAGAGCGCAATCGAATTGCAATTTCCAACCATCAAAAACAACTAAAATGAAACAGATTAATAATAATACAACAGTAAAAAGCACAAAGGTTTTATCGCAAAGAAAGTTCGTTTGTTTGGGATTAATGGCCGCTTCGATAATGGTTTTGGTATCCTGTGGTCAAAAGAAAACAGAAGAAGCTCCGGAGGAAGAAAAATCGCAAACAGAAGTTGCTTTAAACGAAGCGCAATATAAAACGGTTGGGATTGAAACAGGTTTGGTAGAAAACAGAAACCTTAATAAAGTCATTAAAGCGAATGGTTATACTACCGTTCCACCACAAAATTCCGCCGAAGTTTCGACTTTAATAGGAGGAACAGTCAAAGATATTTTTGTTTTGGAAGGAACGTACGTTAACAAAGGAAAAGTATTGGCGACCATTCAAAACCTGGAAGTAATCGAAATGCAGGAAGAATACCATTCGGCTGTAGCCAATATTGAGTATCTGCAATTGGAATACAACCGTCAGAAAACGCTGAGCGATGAAAATGTAAATCCAAGGAAAACATTTCAGGAAGTAAAATCAAAATTGGCAGCAGAAAAAGCCCGTGCACAGGCTGCGAAGAACAAATTGGAAGCGTTGCATGTCAGTACCAAAGGAAGCACTTCGTTAGTCCCGGTTGTGGCGCCAATCAATGGTTATGTAGGGAAGATAAGTATTGCAAAAGGAGCTTATGCTCAAACCGGAGTTGTTTTATTTGAAGTGGTCGATAACAGTCAGATGCACCTGGATCTGAACGTGTATGAAAAAGATCTGGGGTCGATTTCAATTGGCCAGGTGATAGATTTTGTTTTAACCAATCAGTCCAACAAATCCATTAAAGGGAAGATTTTCGGAATAAATAAGTCTTTTTCAAACGAAAGTAAAACCGTTGCAGTACATGCTAAAATCGAATCTGCTGATGCCAAAGGACTGATTCCGGGGATGTACGTTTCGGCTAACATCAATATTACCAATGCTACTGTTCCTGCGTTACCAAAAGATGCCGTAGTTCGAAATGCCGATAAATATTTTGTTTATGTGGAAGAAGAAGCACATGAGGAAAAGAAAACGCCTGAAAAAGGAAATCATGAAAAAGAAGTTCATTTTAGAGCAGTGGAAGTCATTCCGGGCACTACAGATTTGGGCTTTACAGAAATAAAATTTGTAGAAAATGTTGATCCAAATGCAAAAATCGTAACGAAAGGAGCTTTCTATTTGCTTTCGGCTATGAAAGGTGGGGGAGAACATGATCATTAAATTTTGATCGGGACAAAGGTTTAGAGGTTTTTGTAGAGACGTATAACAGTGCATTCCTGAATAACCTCTTGACTTTGGTCCAATGTCATAAAGTTAAGTGATTTAAGATTTTTGATTAATGATTTTTGATTTCAGATGTATGAAATCTAGAGATAGATAATAGTACTAATGACTAGGTCAGAAATCTGCAATCGTTAATCTTCAATCTAAAATCTCTTTTCTATGCCTTTGTCTAAAAACTATTAATACAAAATCCGTAAATTTAGAACATTATTGAAACAAAGTTTAAACTCGAAACTTTGAAACCTAAAACTTTAAATTTCTCATGGAACATCTACATAAAGAAGAAAAGATTAAAAAGAATAAAATAAATCAACCCGGTTCCTGCTGCTCACATGACGAGCCTGTACATTCAGACGATGACGGGCACGATCACGGTCATAGTGCGAATAGCGGATGGTTTAGAATGTTTTTACCGGCCATTATTTCCTTTGTTTTATTGCTGATTGGAATTGGATTCGATCAGTATTTCGAACAAAATTGGTTTTCTGGCCCTGTTAGAATCGCCTGGTATGTTATTGCTTATTTGCCGGTAGGATTCCCCGTTTTAAAGGAAGCTTACGAAAGCATCAGAAAAGGCGACGTATTTTCGGAGTTTTTCCTGATGAGTATCGCCACCATCGGAGCATTTGCCATTGGAGAATTTCCGGAAGGTGTTGCTGTGATGTTGTTTTATACCATTGGTGAGAACTTTCAGGGATTGGCAGTCAGTCGTGCCAAATCAAACATTAAAAGCTTACTGGACCAGCGTCCTGATGAGGTAAGTGTTTTGGAAAATAATGTTGCGACTAAAGTTAAAGCTACCGATGTTGCCATTGGAGCGATTGTGCAGCTGAAAGCAGGGGAAAAACTGGGACTGGACGGAGAATTACTTTCCGATTCGGCTTCCTTTAATACTGCAGCACTTACAGGAGAAAGCAAACCGGACACCAAAGTAAAAGGAGAAGCTGTTTTGGCCGGAATGATTAACGGAAGTACCATTGCATTGGTAAAAGTAACCGCAGCGTATAACGACAGTAAATTGTCTAAGATTCTGGAAATGGTTCAGAATGCCGTTACTAAAAAAGCTCCTGCAGAATTATTCATTCGAAAATTTGCTAAAATTTATACGCCCATTGTAGTTTATCTGGCAATTGCCATTTGCTTACTGCCCATGCTTTTTGTATCCGACTATGTGTTTAGTGACTGGTTGTACCGAGCATTGGTTTTTCTGGTAATTTCGTGTCCTTGTGCTTTGGTGATCAGCATTCCGCTAGGTTATTTTGGTGGTATCGGAGCAGCGAGTAAGAACGGTATCCTGTTTAAAGGAAGTAATTTCTTAGACAGTATATCAACCATTCAGAATGTTGTGATGGACAAAACAGGCACAATGACCGAAGGTGTTTTTAAGGTTCAGGAAGTAATTATTCAGGAGGGTTTTGACAAAGACGAAATTTTAAAACTGGTCAATGTACTTGAAAGTCAGAGTACACACCCCGTTGCGACTGCCATTCACAATTATGTAGGGCAAATTGATTCCTCGATAACACTGAAAAACGTCGAGGAGATTTCCGGACACGGATTAAAAGCTGAAATAGACGGAAAAGAACTGCACGTAGGGAATTTTAAACTGATGGATAAATTCAGTATTGCATACGATGTTGATCCCAATGCGGTGGTTTATACGACCATTGCCATTGCTTACAACAATAAGTTTGCAGGTTATTTAACGATTGCCGATGAAATTAAAGCAGATGCGCAAGAGGCGGTAACCAAATTGAAAGCTCTCGGAGTTAAAGTAACCATGCTGAGCGGTGACAAAACCAATGTAGTGCAGTTTGTTGCCAAAACGTTAGGCATTACAAACGCTTTTGGAGATTTACTTCCCGAAGATAAGGTGAATCAACTAAACGAAATTAAAGCCAAAAACGAAACGGTAGCTTTTGTGGGTGATGGTGTAAACGATGCTCCGGTAATTGCTTTAAGTACGGTTGGAATCGCGATGGGCGGGTTGGGCAGTGATGCCACGATCGAAACTGCCGATGTGGTCATTCAGGACGATAAACCAAGCAAGATTCCGATGGCGATAAACATTGGGAAACAAACCAAAAAAATCGTCTGGCAAAATATTACTTTGGCTTTCGTTGTAAAAGCTGCCGTACTTATCTTGGGTGCCGGCGGACTAGCAACCATGTGGGAAGCTGTTTTTGCTGATGTTGGAGTAGCTTTACTGGCCATATTGAATGCCGTGAGGATTCAGAAGATGAAATTTTAATAGAAAGAAACCGTTTCAGAGTTTAAACTGAAACGGTTTTATTTTTAATACTTTATTCTCATATGGAATAACCAGAGCGGTATAAAGACTATTAAAGAAATTTATTTTTTTAAATGTGTTGGTTCCTGAATTTCTCCATTACCAAAGGACCAGTTTTCCAAACCGTTATTTTCTAATAAAACAATAATCACGTTATTAATGAGAATCGCTGTTGTTGCGGCAATTCTTGTAGCAATTTGGTGGTATAATTTCTTTTTTTGTTCTACTGTTCGACCTTGTCCTGCGGTGATCTGAACATATACAATTTCTTCAGAATGCGAAATACCAAGATAACTTTCGGGATATTTTATCTGATGCTGTTCTAATTCTTCAATTACATGAAAATAATCAGCACTTGGAATATGAAATTCTGCTATTAAAGATTGATGAATCGCTTCTGAAATATTGTTTTTGGTTTCTAATGAAAGCTTCTTAGGTAAACTGATTCGGACAAATGGCATTTTTTAGATTTTGAGTTTTGTATAAAAATAAAAAAAATAGAGGAGGAGGAGCAGACAAATGTTTAGGAAAACTTCAATTCAACTCACGCTGTGCGAAGTCTCCCGACTTCGTACCCACTTAAATATATTTAAGAATATATTGGTATTCTTTCCTATCGATGTCACTACGAAGTCAGGAAACTTTGCAGAGCGGGGTTCCCGAATCATCAGGTGCAGGAGGATCTGGATCTCCACCGCCCAGATCAACCGGAATACTTTGGTCTTCGCTATATCTGTACTGAAATCCTCCCAGATAATCTGTATGAGTTGTACCGCTGGCCTCTTTTACAATTTTCTTCAGTTTTTGCCCCGCTGCGTTGTAAATATACTCAATTGATCTAGGGCTTGCAAAGGTAATTTTTGTGTACCGCTATTTCAGGACTAGACAGT
>NZ_CAGKLC010000095.1 GCF_903469665.1 Flavobacterium sp. UGB4466
TCAGGGTATTGCGGATCAATAGGAACATAAGCTCCTCCCGATTTTAACACACCCAGTATCGACACAATCATCCACTCACTTCGCTCCAATTGTATCCCTATCAGATCATCCGGCTGAATGTTGTAATTTTCTATTAGGTAATGCGCCAGCTGATTGGATCGCTCATTAAGCTCCCTGTAAGTCAGTTCTGTATCTTCAAAGACTATGGCGATGTTATCCGGTGTCTTTGCAGCCTGTTCTTCAAACAAGTCTACAATTGTCTTGTCCTTCGGATAGGCTACTGCTGTATCGTTGAAAGTGAACAATAGTTCGTGCTCTTCTTCTTTTGTGAAAATCCAATCAAAAGTCGGAAATGAATCATTTGTTATTTCGCGCTTATTGATTATTCTAAATGCTGAATTCGTGATAGATTCCTGAAATTTATCGTCTGTTACTACTTCATCATCCACAATCAAACTGCAGATTTCTGAATCTTTATTATACAACTCTTTCGCCAATAATAAATTAGAAACAGCAGAGGCTTCTACACTCAGATGTGTTACGCTTTCTTTTTCCAGAAACTCTAATAATGATTCATTATGCTGAAGCAATTCCGGAACCAAGACAAGCTCAGATCCAAACAATAGCGTCCCATAAATTTCCAATATCGAAGGGGTTCTTTGAAGGAAAGTTGCCCATTTGTTACTACTTCCATAGTCAAATAAGGTGCTATCCATTTTAAATAACCCTACTACATCACTATGACGAATGAGCAAGGATTTTTGCTCGTCGACAGTATCAAAATTACTAATGATGGTCGCTACCTGGTCTGCTGAAACCTGTATCTCCGGGTTTACTTCAGATCTTACTACCAGATCCGTCCTGTCATATTGTCTTTTTATTTTTCTTTGTTGCGTATTTTCTTCTTCCGTTACTAT
Organism: Flavobacterium sp. UGB4466; assembly: GCF_903469665.1. GTDB lineage: Bacteria > Bacteroidota > Bacteroidia > Flavobacteriales > Flavobacteriaceae > Flavobacterium > Flavobacterium lipolyticum. Next base: position 918 of record NZ_CAGKLC010000095.1, read on the forward strand.
TTTTACCTGCCTCTTATCAATTTGCAAGATGACATCATAACGATATTTAGTCAATTCATTCTCTATTGTTCTTATCTTATCACTAACAGACACCTCTACGATGTTCTTTTCGGTTATAATAAGGTCCTCAAAATATCCTTTCGACACAAAAAAATCTGACGAAAAATCAGTCTTCGTAGTATAGCCTTTATCCTTGTTATCTTGTTTAAATTGATGCAAGTCCTCTAGCATTTCAGACTTCTTATTGATGTCCATAATATCACCAATAAAGATTTTTCCATCTTCTTTAAGCAACTTAACTCCTTCCTTTATCACCTTAAGAAAATAATTATGCCCGTGAAAATTTTGGATTACACTATTTATAATGATGAGATCAAAGTCCTTCTCTTCCAGCTCTCCTATTTCATGCGCTACCAGTTGCTTTAATTTCACATTTTTAATTCCGTTCTCAGCAATCATTTTTTCAGTTCCGGAGAGAATAATCGGAGATAAGTCTGTTCCGTAATACAGGGCAACTTCAGGAGCAATCTTACTTAAGGTTATTCCGGAAGAACATCCTATTTCCAGTACTCTCATGTCAGAATGAAGACTATTCCTGAGCTTATTATAGGCGTTCATGGAATATTCCTCCATCTCTATATCCGAAATGGCTTCTCCTGTATAACTACTTATCCATCCCCCACTTGTTATTTGATCATCAGCCCTTCTCCCCACATGGTCCCAAAGTTCTTGGCTCATCATTATATTATCACGATACTCCTTCTCCGCTTTTACATCATTGCTGTCTACACATAAATAATTTTTCAGAGTAGCTGAGCTCCATTGAAGCCTATTTGACTGTTCTATAAATTCCTTCTCAATGATTAATGTTTGGATTTCAAAATCAGAAATCATTGATGCTAAATGGTTTTCGTGGGCTGTCGGCATTAAAACTAAGTAGGATCCTCCAGCTTTTAACACTCCTAACCTGGAAGCGATGCTGTAGAATCCATTATTTAATACTAATCCTATCTTTTCTTCCTTTTTGATAGCAGCTTCTTCCAGCAAAAAATGAGCAACCTGATTTGCGCATCGATTTAACTCCTCGTAGCTATAACTTTCATTACCACATCGCAACGCTGTTTTTAAACTATTCCTTTTAACCTGTTCATGAAACTGACTTACAATCGTAGTATTAGAAACAGCTGTAAAAACTTGTTTATCAAGCAACTTCAACTCTGCTTTTTCCTGAACCGACAGATAGTCCAGAGATCCGATCTCCTGAGCAGGGTTTGTTAAGGCTAAGCTCGAAAACGTTTTAAAATGTTTTATAAACCTCTCTATTATTGCAGGTTTGTAGAGATCCTGATTGTACTCAATTAAAAATGCGATATAATCCTCGTTCTCCTGAAACTCAAATTTAATATCGTAGATACTCGTCCCTGTTCTAATCTCAACTATATCATCAATGTTGGATTCAGAGATTGATATCTCCTTCATTTTTTCATCCGTATTCTGTAGCACCACCAAAATATCAAATATAGCACTTCTACTAGTTTGTCTACTTTGTCCTATATCTTCCACTAAGCGATCAAAAGGATAGGCTTGATGGGCATAAGCATCTAATATGGTATGCTTTGCGTTTCGAAAAATATCTTCTAAATTATCTTTTTCATCTATCCGGGTTCTTAATACTAGCGTATTTACATAAAACCCGATTTGGTTTTCCAATTCCAGTAAATTTCTTCCCGCAACAGGGGTTCCTACAATAAGATCATCCTGAGCCGTTTCCCTGCGTAAAAAAGCTTTCAGCACTGATACAAGGCTCATAAACAGAGTTCCTGATCTTTGCAATGCATAATTCTTAAATCTGTTTGTTAAATCTTTATCTAAGTAAGTAGCAACTGTTCTTCCTTTGTGAGTTTTCACATTAGGCCGCATGTTGGCACCTGGTAAATCCAAGATTCCCAGTTTACCGGATAATTTATCTAACCAATATTTTTTATAAACTTTAAATGAATCATTCTCAATCTGGTCTAACTGCCAACAAGCATAATCCTTATACTGAATCTTCAAAGAAGGCAAATTTTGATTGTTTCCTTCCATGTATTTTTCATAATAGAAAAACACATCGCTATAGAGAATTTTCATTGACCAGCCATCACTAATAATATGGTGCAGGTTGAAATAGAATACGTATTCATTATCAGCTGTCTGAAGCAGAGCAGCCCGTAACAAAGGTCCGTTTTTCAGGTCAAATGCCTTATAGGAATCCGTACCAATAAAACTTAAGACTTTCTCATGCTTAAACTCCTCTTCCCGATAATCTCGATAACCTATTTCAAAATCTAAATCCTCCCTGCTTAATATCCACTGCCTAATTTCACCTTCTTCATTTTCTCTAAAAACCGTTCGAAGCATTTCATGCCGCTCTAAGGTAGCCTCTATAGCCTGCTTAAAGTAACTTATATTAAGGTCCTTATTCAAATGAATATGCGTAGGCATATTGTACGCAACAGACCCATCTTTGAATTGACTTAATATCCAGATTCTACGTTGGGCATCAGAAATTGGGTAAGAAGATTGTACTTTTGCAGCTTCAATAGTTTGAATTCCCGACAGACTATCTTTTAACAAAAGAATAATTTCAGCTTTATTATCAACTAGTGCTTGTTTCTCTTCAGGCGTTAATTTTTTCAAATCACCTCTGACTCTCAAATTTTCAAAAGTATCATCCAGAGCTATTGCGATCTGCTTTGCCTTTAATTTAGTCAATAATGAAAGTACTTCGGAATCATATAACATAGTTCTTATTAATTTTGTGCAATTCCGGTCCTATACTTTATTTTACTTAAGGTTTTTAAAACTCATAGAAACGCAAATAGTTCTACTACAGGGTTTCTTATTTACTTTCTTCCTATTTTTTGTTTTCACCAAATATGAAGAGCCTTTAAATAGGTATCATTTTATTAAACAATACCATAGAATAAGTCGGAATCCATTATTTCAATTACAATTCGTAAATTTCGACTTCTATTGCTTTTTGCAAAAGTTCTTTTGTCTATAAATAAGGTCTTGCACTTAGATAATACTATCTAAAAACTCCTGTGCAACTGCATTAACACTATGCTCTATTAAAACCTGGAGTACTACAAAAACCCTATTTAATTGTATATCTATTTTTTCTTTTCAAGAAATTAAATTTGATAGACTGTGGCTAAGTTAGATAAAAGCAAAGTGAAAAACAACAAATTTTTTAATAATAATATTTTTACATGCAGCAACTATATATAGGTAGTATTTGATTAACTATCCCAATCCATATGTAAAATATCTCCAACCTACCTTATGCCTTGCTATTAGAAAAAACAACAATATTTAACCCCACTGAAATTCGTCGCGTGATCAGGCAAAAATGATTTTTTTAAGGTCTAAAGTTATCGGCACAATAGCATTTTTAATTGGACAATACCAATCTTCAACCTTACAACGAAAAGAAATACTAAGCCACATTACTATTTGTCACGATGCAGGGTCTGCCTATTGACTTTTGTCCCCGAGAAGCATCTCCTGAAACATTTTACCCTTACAAAAAAAACTTTCACAAATTACCTATATACTTAGATTTAAATTTTGTTTTTAATTTGAATAATTGTAACATTGTACCTTAATGATATCCTTATAAGTGCGTAAAACTTTATAAAAAAATAAAGTCTTATGACAATGTAAGAGTATATAACAAGTGTTCATCCGACTGGTTTAATTGTATACTCTTCGATCCTATCGTTATTGGTTTGCTGAAAAAACAAAATAGAACACCGATACTGGGTGACACCAGCAGGTACATTTGATTTGTTTTTTGGATTTTATCGATTAATAATGAAATTATATAAAATCGATGATAACAGATTGACCATGGCGGCTCTTTCTATTCTATTAAAAAATATAAAATGATATTTAAAAAAAATATGCAAGTTTTTTTATTGCACTTTGCTGGTGGTAGTTCCAATTCATTCAATTTTTTAAAACCCTTTTTACCCATAAATTTTGATTTCCATCTGTTAGAATTACCAGGCCGGGGAAAAAGAATTAAGGAAAACTTATTATCTACTCAATCAGAAGCAGTTGATGACTTACTACATCAAATTAATTCATTGAGAAATGATAAACCTTATATCATTTTTGGTCATAGCATGGGGGCACAATTGGGACTTATGGTAACCAAAAAAATGGAAGAACTGGGTGATTCCCCAAAAAAACTCATTGTAGCAGGAAATGCCGGTCCGGGAACAGGCGATGAAGACAGATGTCGATCTACAATAAGTGACAAGGAATTAAAAGAAGAACTAATCAGTTTAGGCGGTGTTCCCACCGAAGTATTGGAGAACGAGGAACTATTCAATTTTTTCTCCCCCATCATGAGGTCTGACTTTGAAATATTAGAAAAAAGCCCTCGCTTAGACTCCAATTTTAAAGTAAATACACCTATTGTTGCGGTAATGGGAGATGAAGAAGAAACAGCAAAAGATATTGAAAACTGGAGACATTTCACCTCTATTGCATTAAAGTCCCATTTACTTGAAGGTAATCATTTTTTTATACACGATCACCCGGCAGAATTAGTACGAATCATAACAAATCTAGATGATTGATCTCTGGTATCTTGACACTGTAAACGTTAGTCAAATTGATATGGAGAGTATGCTTAAGTCACTTCCAAATAACATGCACAAAGAAATTATGCGATTTCAAAATCATCAAGATAGGCGATTAAAATTGTATAGTAAATTAATGGTGAAGAAATATTTTGAAGTTTCAAACAGAACATTTTCTTGGTCAAATTGGCAAATATCTCCCGGAGGAAAGCCTTTTTATTCCGGAGGAAAAAAATTTAATATTTCTCATTCCGGTAGCTTTGTAACTGTAGCATTTTCAGATAAAGAAATTGGAATAGACATTGAAAAATGCTCCGATTTTGATATCTCTACTGTATTAGACTATCTTCATGTTCAGGAGAAAGAATTCATTCTTGACGCTAATGATTCCAGTGACGCCTTCTTTACCGTTTGGACCCGCAAGGAAGCTTATTTAAAAGCAAAAGGAATTGGAATTGTAGAAGGCTTACATCATGAAAACTGTCTGGAACCATCAATAGGCTTTGAAAACAAATGGTTTACAACATCGCTATCGATTGCGGCAAATTATAAATTAGCACTATGTTCTCAAATACCAAATATTCAAATTAATAAACTAGAATTAGATCCAACCCTCTTTTATAATGAATAAAATATCCGTAAAATTTCTTTTTCCGTTAGTTGCTTTGATAATGCTAGTAGTAGTGTTGGATCGAAAAGTTTATATGGTACCTCCGCTGGGTACTTTTCTAAATCCGTTTATAGGTGCTGTTCAAAATGAACAGACTTCTAACAGCAATAAAGACATAAGTATCAAAGTCAGCCAGAAAACTGAAATAATTTTCGATGACAGAGCTGTTCCTCACATATTTGCAGCCAATCAAAAGGATATGTTTTTTGCACAAGGTTATGTTTGCGCATCTGATCGGTTATGGCAAATGGATTTTTTGTCCTATGTGTCTGCCGGAAGAATGTGTGAAATTTTGGGGAAAGAATTCTTTGTCCACGACCGAAAAACAAGAAGAGACGGAATCCTTACTTCGGCTATAAACACCTTAAAACACATCGAAAAGGACCAGGAAACAAAAAGAGCACTAGACAGTTATACGGCCGGCGTAAATGCTTGGATCAACAGTTTGTCATATGCTGATCTACCTATTGAATATAAACTTATGGATTATTCTCCGGAGCCATGGACCAATTTAAAATCTGTTTTAATCATGAAGTATATGTCAGCCAATTTATCGGGCTTCGAAGAAGATGTTTCGGCTTCTTACTTACAGATGATTCTTGGATCAAAAGAATACAATAAACTGTTTCCGGATTACTATTTAAAGAAAACTAAAGAAAAGTTTGCTATTCAGCGAATTTTTGACTCCCTGCCGGAGAATGAATATATTGATTATTCATTTCTTGCGTCGGCTTCACAAATATCCTCAAGTGCTTACAATCCCAATTTAGGGAGTAATAGTTGGGCCGTTGGGCCTAAAAAAAGCAAATCGGGATTCGCCATGTTGTGCAATGACCCACACCTAAACCTTTCGTTTCCGGCAGTTTGGTATGAACTACAATTAAAGTCGAATGAACAAAATGTCTACGGGTATTCAATACCGGGGGTTCCGGGGGTGGTAATAGGATTTAATGAAAAAATTTCCTGGGGATTAACAAATGGTTCTGATGATGTACGTGATTATTACAAACTGGAGGTTAAAGACAACTATTCTTATTACAAGTATGATGGTAAATGGGTAAAAACGGACAGTGTTGTCGAAGAAATCAAAATTAGAGGTGATAAACCATTTTTAGACACCGTTTACTACACCAAACATGGACCTATACCTTCTGATTTTCGCGAGGGAGAGCCGGAGCTAGAAGGCTATGCTTTAAATTGGACCTTGCAAGATCCTTCTAATGAAATTTTAGCTCTTATCAAGCTGAACAAAGCAACAAAATATACGCAATTTAAGAGCGCCATTCAATATTACAAATGCCCTTCGCAAAATTTCACTTATGCCGATGTTGAAGGGAATATCTCGATTCACCATCAAGGAAAAATTCTTGCAAAAAAATGGAAGAATCAAGGTAAGTTTGTCATGGACGGAACCAGATCGGATCAGTTTTCTACAGCGGTATTAGACAAGTTACCTTATTCTTACAATCCAGATCAGGGCTATGTGTTTTCAGCAAACAATAATCCTTATAAGATCAGTAATTCACCCCTAATTTATGGCCACTATCTGGAATTAAGAGCCAATAAAATTGACTCCTATTTGTCCGCCAAAGAAAAACTGTCTGTCGAAGACATGAAATCAATGCAACTGGATAATACGAACAGTCTGGCAGAGTTAGCGATTCCTGTTTTATTAAAAAGAATGCCTTCAGGTAAAAACAAATATTTAAAAGAATTTTCTCTTTGGAATTGCAAGTATGATAAAGATTCTAACCTAGCACCATTATTTGAGCTTTGGTGGACTAAGATTAAAAATAATACATGGGATGAATTACTCCGATATAAGATGACTAAACTGGTTCCGGATGATTTGGTATTACTAGATATGATTTCTAACGATCCAAATAATAAATATTTCGATCTGCTTTCGACCGAAAAAACAGAAACGGCTTCTGATATTATTGCTATTTCATTTAATCAAATGCTGAATGATACCACCAAACGTTCGAACTGGGGAAATACAAATAAAATAGATATCATGCATTTGTCCAATATTGAATATTTCAGCAAGAAGGGCTTACCACAAGGAGGACATCCACAAGCATTAAATGCCATTTCTAAAAGATGGGGGCCTTCTTTAAGAATGATTGTGGAAATGAAAAAAAGACCTAAAGGATATGCTGTTTATGCCGGAGGACAATCAGGAAATCCGTCATCGGATGAATACGATCACTTCGTTGACACCTGGAGAAATGGTCAGTATTATGAACTCAAATTCTTTGGTAATTTAATCGAAGGAAATGCAGAAGCAAAGTATAAATGGTCTTTAAAATAAATTAATAATGAAAAAATTAATAACCTTCGCAATACTATTTAGTGTTTTAATCTTCATGGGGATGTTAGATTTCTTTCCTTGGTGGAGTTTTTCGGTGCCAATGTTTGTATTAGGGGCAACACTCCCCTTTAAAAAATGGAATATTTCCTCTTTTGTATGGGGCTTTATATCGGGTTTTATGGCGTGGTTTTTATCAACTATCTATTTCGAGATCATTTATGAAGGTGAAATAATGTCGTCTGTGGCTAAACTCATGTCATTACATATTTATTTATTGCATCTCATAATAGGTCTTATTGGAGGTGTTTTAACAGGATTGGGAGTGTACTCCGGATATCTATTTAGAAACGGAAGAGAGGTTCTTGAATTGCAACTCACAAAATCCGAATGATGAATAACGTTTATCGTACTGGCTGCTTTTGTGATGGAAAAACACCTTCTTCCATAAAACACATCACGCCAAAATCCAAGTACCCTTTCACTTTCAATGGATCGTTTCTATTGAAAATGCAGGAGATTTACTTTTTTAATTGATAATGGTTTAAAATAATATCTAAAATCACATTTATGGAAATTGGAATTGACACTTTTGTTTCGTCTGGCGGAGGGACAATTGTGGAAAGAGATGAACGAGCAATTGAAAACTTACTTGAGCGAATAAAGTTTGCAGACGAGCTAGGCTTTGATTTATACGGAATTGGTGAACACCATGGTAAAGACAAGCTGGATTCAGCACCTGTAGTATTGATGGCGGCGGCGGCATCGATTACCAATAGAATACGAATTACAAGTGCAGTAACCGGATTAAGTACGGTTGATCCTGTCCGATTGTTTCAAGAGTTTGCAACACTGGATCTAGTATCAAAAGGACGTGCCGAAATTATCGCTGGTCGAGGAGCTTCTCTTGATGCATTTCCATTATTTGGACTAAATATCAAGGATTCTGCAGAATTGTTTACAGAAAAACTTGAACTTTTGCTTAAAATTCGAGACAATGATACCATTACCTGGTCGGGTAAATTTCGACCTTCTTTAGACAATGTAAGTGTCTACCCGCGCCCCTTACAAGCTTCTCTACCAATATGGCATGCTGCTTTGCGAACGCCAGCCTCTTTTATTCGTGCAGGAGAGCTTGGCCTACCCTTAATGGTGGCTATCATTGATGGTCAAATAGACCAGATAATTCCTTTAGTGGAGCTCTACCGCGAAGCCGGAGAGGATGCCGGCTTTAGTAAAGATCAATTAAAAGTTGGATTACACTCTATGGGATATGTCGCGAATACCACAGAGGAAGCGATTAAAGATTTCTATCCTGGTTGGTCTAATTCTATGAGTAAAATGCATGGTTTACCAAAGAGTCTTTCTCGATTTGAAATCGATTTGAAATCAACGGGAAGTGCCTTATTGGTAGGAAATCCAGAAGAGGTTGCAGCAAAAATTCTCCATTTATCAGAAGCACTTGGCGGGATATCCAGATTTTGTTTTCAATTGGATTATGCCTCGCTACCCCACGAAAAACTATTACAATGCATTGAGGTAATTGGAAACAAAGTTATTCCGATAGTAAAACAGGAGTCCCCTGTAATCTATTAAGTCTGGTTTTATCCTAGCAGTATTGACCAGCAAATATTAAGGTATAGTTAGTTTATTTTTTTGTCAATTATTATTAATCAATATAATTTCTATAGTTATGAACCCTAAGGCATCAATCACTTACTTAATTTTAATTATTATTCCTTTGTTCTTAGGTTGCCGTGGACCTATAAAAGAAGAAAACATAGACAATGCGGGAGCAAGCACTTTTTCCTCAGAGCCTGGTGCGAATGAAGAATATAGTATTGATACCAAAAAAAGTGTTGTAACATGGAAAGGCTCTATGTTAATTGGTTCTGACACCAATACAGGATACGTCTCTATATCAGAAGGAGAACTGATAATCAAAAACGGTCAGCTTATAGATGGTACCGCTGAAATAGACATGAATACAATTGCAGATAAAAGACATAAAAGTGATAATGAACTTGTTGAACATTTAAAATCGTCTGATTTTTTTGATGTTCAAAAATTCCCCACTTCTACCATTACAGCTATCAAGGTTACATCAATAAATGGTGAGAATAAAAATGTTACAGGAAACCTAACGATAAAAGGTATTACAAATCCTGTCTCTTTTCCGGCTAAAATTGAAGTTAAAGACGGAATTGTCCAGATGAATGGCAAGTTGGTCATTGACCGGACAAAATGGAATGTCCGCTATAAATCAGGGAAATTCTTTGATCTTTTACCTGATCAAACGATGTCGGATTCTATTGAATTCACTGTAAATATTATCGCAAAAAATTAAATCCCATACCTAATTTACACGAGATAAACAGCTGCAAAAAATGCTTCTGTTCACTCCCATGTAAAGGCTAACAATTAATCCCGCATTTTGTGGCTCAGTGCTATTAAAATGGGCGATAAATACTTCTCCCTCCGATCTTTTAAAATAAAAAATCGGAGGAACAAGTAGAACTTACTTACTAGCTTTTTTAATTATTGACAAGCTCCGGCAGTTCAAAATATTCAATAGTTTTTTCACCAAACAAACGCTCCGCAGTTATCCCAATGGCCCTGCACTTTTCAATTAAAAGATTGGATTCAACTATTGGTCTTGATTCGTTAGTATATTTAATAGAACTGATAAATTCTAACCAAGGTTCAAGCCCCATTGCATAAACAAAGACATCTTTTGGATTGAATTGATTTACAATAAACATTCCTTCATTACAATCGCTACCGGCCAATCTTCTGGATTGATCTTTGTCGCGATCTGCTTTTTTAGGTAAAAGTGGTCCATACAACCAAGACAATGGAGCGCCATCACATTCCATTCCTAGGAACAACACATCGACATCACCCATTATGTTATGTACTCTTTCATATAATTTAGGCTCTATATTTTGAGAATCTGCCGCAAATAATACTTTGTATTTATTATGCAAATTAACATGAACACACAACTTAGATCTTACATCTAGGTCACAGTGTTCTCCTAAAAAAGGAAGCCCGGTAATTACACATTTATCCAACTCTACGGACTCCATGTCATCCAATTCTATCACATTATCAAATCCTATATTCTTGAACATCAATTTCAAGTTTGGATCCTGTAAATTTCCTTTTCCTGAAGAGGGAACTACTATGTTCTTTATCCTGTGTCTTAGTTGAAGTAAAGTTTCAAACAAAACATGATCCTGATGATTATGAGTGATTAAAACATAATCGATTTCGTCCGGGAGATGTTCCGTCGTAAAACGGGGTACATCGTTTTCATAACCATCATAGCTAACCACAGGATCAACCAAAAGTGAAATCTCGTTTGTCTCCACTAGTACACAGGCATGGCCAAAATATCTTGTTCTGATTCCGTTCCCCGTATACTGTTCATATTGTTTAGGAGCTTCTAAAGTAAAAAAGCTATCAAATAACTCTTCTTGTCCCTCTTTTATTTGCAAAATTTTCTTGATTTCAGCATAATCCCCGGGAGTTCTTTTCATTTTGAACAACTGATCTATAACAGAATGACTAAAAGGAATTTCTGCATGAATAGTTATTTCATCATCGAGTCTGGGTGTACTCAGTACAAAACTTCTCTGCGTATCAGATTCTACCAACTGCAGCGCAATTGTTTGGGCCGAATCATCATAGAATTCACTCCTATACAGTAGTGCTTCGAAAAATCTAAAATTTGGTTGGTCATTTAAATCATAGTATAATTCAACATAACCTTTTAAAATCTCAGGGACCTTTTCGTATAAAGGCGTAAGAGAATATCCTTTTGCGTGTACTTGCAAAAGTTCATTCAACTCATTCACTGCATCTGCCAGATTCAACAGATGCGCTCTTTTATCTCTTATTTGATCTGCTAAATCTTTTATTTCATCCACCCTTTTACCATCATAATCAATAAAAGGTCCTCCCAACATTTCAGGTTTCTTAACAGCTGCTGCATGAATCTTTGGATTTTTAACATAAGAATCCATGATTTTTAAATGCCTGTCCTTTACATTCATTGCCGCTGTAGCTGGGGAAATTAAATGCGACCATGCATACCATCGGTCAAACAACGCTTCAAGCGCCACATTCGGTTTTAAATAATACTTGTTTTGAGTAGCCTCCATTACAATTTTGGTTTAATTTTATTTGAATTCAATTTATACTATTTTTTGACAACTCGTCAGATTTTTTTGTTGTTTTTAGCAACAAAAATTTTTCTTCCCCTTAAAGAGAAAGTAAGAGTAGCAACAAAAATAGCACGAAACTTTAACGTGACTATTCATGTGCCGCCCTAAATTAACCTTTATTAGATCAGATAATGGGACTGTACTTTTTAGCCATACCAACGAGTACCTGTCTTGTTCCTTCATATGGTTCACGCCCATGGGTATATAACATATTATCAAGCAAGAGTAGATCTTGCTTTTTCCAGTCGAATGTAAACTTTGTCCTTTCGTAGACATCACGGATTACAGTGAGAGCCTCTACATCTATGGGAGTTCCATCTCCAAAAAATGTGTTCCTGGGGATATTCTCTTCTCCCAATAGCTCAATCAAACCTTCTTGCAGTTCTATATCCAGACTACTCAAGTGGAACAAATGGGCCTGATTAAACCACAATTTTTCATTTGTAACAGGGTGTAATATGGATGCCTGGTTGACTTGCTTTGTTCTCAAACCATTAGCAGTCCACTGATAATCAATACGATTGTCTTTACAAAATTTTTCAACCTCTGCTTTTGTGTCAGTTTGAAATACTTCTTGCCAAGGCAAATCCATATCTGAGTAGTTTCGAACATACATAATTTTTTTCCGTTCAAATTCTTCCCGAATTTCTTTAGGAATCTCATTATAGGCAACACGACTGTCTGAAATAGGGGTATTCCCCATCTTAGCAGCCGGAACCATACAAACAAAACCTATTCTCATAGGCCATGCATTAGAATAGGCATTTTCATTATGCTGAGGGATTATTTCTGAAGCATGATATTCTGTTGCAGTATAAACATTGTTATTGACTTCCGTTCTTGGAGTAGATCTATAAGTATAATTAACTAATTCCTCACCAAACAGACTTTTTAGTACCTGTCCGAATTCAATGCTGCCATTTATATTTAAGCCACGTATCAGTAGTGCTCCGCTGGTTGATAAAAAATTTTCAACATCCTTTTTATTTTCTTCTGCCCATATCAAGGGATTATTATAACTGGTATCTATCTCCAGCAACATCTTTTTTCCTGAAATAATTTTAATATCATCTAAATTCATAGCATCATTTTATTTAATATATATTTATGTCTTTAATTTTATACTGAGTCATTGATAAAAGGCTGAACAATTTCAACTGACTCTATATTATTAATTCGTCTCCTTCAACAAGTACTACTCCGCTTCTTTCCTTTATCCATTTTAAAGTACTTATTTCTTCAGACAGACTATCAATTGTAGGTTTAGAGAGCAGATTTCTAATATTAATTTTAACTCCAAAATTTTTCTCAATCCTGATGATTAGCTGTATTGCTGTTAAGCTGTGACCACCTAAAGCAAAAAAGTCCTCGTTTATCGCAATATTTTCTCTTTGCAATACTTCTTCCCAAATTTCTACCAACTTTCTTTCTGTCTCATTACGCGGAGCTACATATTCTACGCCACTTGCCAATCCCAATCCTTCAGGAGCCGGCAATAATTTCTTGTCAATTTTACCATTAACATTGAGAGGTAATTCTTCCAATTGAACAAAATGATTTGGAATCATAAAATTCGGTAGAAACTCTTTTAAAAGCAACCTCAATTCACCTACGTTCTGTTCTTTTTTGGAAGTAATGTAGGCAACCAACTGTTTTTCTCCTGATATATTCTCTTTGGATATAACTACAGCCTCCTTTATTAATTCATTTTTTAACAGAGCATTCTCTATTTCTCCAAGCTCTATACGATATCCCCGAATCTTGACCTGTTGATCCTTACGACCGGAACAATAGAGAGCGCCATTGTTTAACCAGAACCCAAAATCTCCGGTTCGATATAAACGATCTTCGCCTATAAAAGGGTTTTCAATAAAACTCAGATCGGTTAGCGCTTTACTTGTATATCCACGTGAAACTCCTTTGCCTCCAATATATATCTCTCCTTGAACACCTGCTGCAACCAGCTTACGATTATCATCCAAAATATAGATTCTGGTATTTGCAATCGGTTCACCAATCTCAATTTTTTGAGTGTTTTTCTCCAATGGTTTTACAGTGGACCATATTGTTGTTTCAGTTGGACCGTACATATTATATAGTTTCGCATTGGGTAATTTTTGATAAATATCATTTACTAATGAAGCAGTAGCTGGTTCTCCTCCCAAAAGGATATTCGTAATTGAACTCCAACCTTCATTTTCTGAAAAATGCTGATTCAACAATGTTCCCATAGAAGGGGTAATCTGTAAATGCGTTACCTTGTGTTTCTTAATTTGCGAATAAACCGAATAATTATTCTGTGAATTATTATAGCTATCTTTAAGTTCCGTTAATCGTTTCAAACTTTGCATAGTCGAATCATAATCAACTCCAAAATCAATTAATGAAGCAATTTCATCTACCCCAATAACACTTAACTTTTGTAGCATTTTAAAGCATTTTTCCTTTGTTCCAACCATACTTGAGGTAGAAATAAATCTTTTATATGCGTATTCATATAAATCATCTAAATCATCTTCAGAGAATCGATTTATTTCTGTATTTTGATCGAGATCAGGAATTAAATTTCGAATCAGTTCTGCAGAGCTTTTTATATAGTCAATAAATGGTTTACGAGCATTTATCTCAATATTCGCTTCCGTATCAATATAGGTGTGCAGCATTATAGTTACTTTCGATTTCTTGACATCATATCCATTTTCCGCATAAGCTTCTCGGTATGCTGCAATCTTCTCTGCAAGATCTTCCATGGAATTTCCTAATAAATGTGTTAAGATATTAGCACCGATCTTTCCTGCTGAAATAAATGTTTCCTTATTCCCGGCTGAAGTAATCCAAAGAGGTAATTCGTCTTGTACAGGCTTGGGAAATATTTTTGTCTCTTTTAAATTTCCAATTCCGTTTTCAAATGTTACACTTTCTCCTTTCCACAATTTTCGCAATGTATCAATTGATTCATACATTACTTTATGGCGTTTTTCATAATTATCGGGTGTTAACACAAAATCATCTGTATGCCATCCTGAAGCAAATGCTACTCCCACACGTCCATTACTCAGGTTATCAATAACAGACCAATCTTCAGCAACTTTAATTGGATGGTGAAGTGGGAGTACAACACTTCCAGCTCTAATACAAACTTTTTTAGTAACAGAAGACAGTGCTGCAGCCATTAAACCAGGATTTGGATATAATCCTCCAAATTCATTAAAATGGCGCTCAGGGGTCCAAACTGCCAAATAATCATTTTCGTCTGCATATTTAGCTCCATTCATCAACAACTTATACTTGTCTTCTCCATTTTCGTAATTGCCAAAATAAAACAGGCTAAAATCTAATGGCTTACTGTTATTCGTTTCATCATTAATCTGCCTGATGTCTCCTTGTATAACAACTTTGTATCCTTTACTCAGTGTCCATAAAAGTTCCAATACAGATATGTCAAATGTAAAATTGGTCATAGATAAAAAGACCCCTTTCTCTTCTCCAAAAATATTTGTTATTCCAGTAAAAAAATTAGTGACATTATGATGCTCTACCATCACTCCTTTGGGATTTCCTGTAGATCCAGATGTGTATATTACATAAGCAAGATTGTATGATTGGGTAGCTGTTATTATTTGGTTTACTGAATACTTTTCCTGAAATTCTTGGAACCTCAATAATTCTTCTAAATCCAGTAGAATTTTACATTTACTATCTTCAACAATTGCCTGAACTCTTTCCTGAGGGTATTCCAGATCGATAGGAACATAAGCTCCTCCTGATTTTAATACGCCCAGTATCGCCACAATCATCCACTCACTTCGCTCCAATTGTATCCC
>NZ_CAGKLC010000096.1 GCF_903469665.1 Flavobacterium sp. UGB4466
CTATAAAATTGTTATATTTTTCTATATTTGAAATATTAAAAACTAACCGCTAATGATCTTTTACAGACAAGACCTAACTGACACTCAATTATTAGACTTATATAAAAAAATTCTCAAACCCCGACTCATCGAAGAAAAGATGCTCATCTTAATTCGTCAGGGAAAAGTTTCCAAATGGTTCTCCGGAATAGGGCAAGAGGCCATCGCAGTGGGGGTTACCTCTATTTTAGATGACTCAGAGTATGTACTGCCTATGCACCGAAATCTAGGCGTTTTTACCAGTAGAAATATCCCGCTACATCGTTTATTTTCGCAATGGCAGGGAAAAGCAAATGGTTTTACAAAAGGAAGAGACCGCAGTTTTCACTTTGGTACTCAGGAATACAATATTATCGGTATGATTTCGCATTTGGGTCCACAACTTGGTATCGCAGACGGAATTGCACTGGCGCATAAACTTAAAAAGGAGAATAAAATAACAGCAGTTTTTACAGGTGAAGGCGCTACCAGTGAAGGTGATTTTCATGAAGCGCTGAATATAGCGGCCGTATGGAAACTACCTGTCATGTTTGTAATTGAAAACAACGGTTACGGGTTATCTACACCAACAAACGAGCAGTATTTTTGTGAAAACCTGGCCGATAAAGGAATAGGTTATGGTATAGAGAGTCATATTATTGATGGAAATAATATAGTGGAAATCTATAATAAACTGGCACAAC
Source organism: Flavobacterium sp. UGB4466 (assembly GCF_903469665.1). Classification (GTDB taxonomy): domain Bacteria; phylum Bacteroidota; class Bacteroidia; order Flavobacteriales; family Flavobacteriaceae; genus Flavobacterium; species Flavobacterium lipolyticum. The sequence continues at coordinate 723 of NZ_CAGKLC010000096.1, forward strand.
TGAAAGAAGAAATGCAGAAAGATCCGCATCCGGTTTTACTGGAGTTTAAGACTTTCAGAATGCGTGGCCATGAAGAGGCAAGTGGTACCAAATATGTTCCGCAAGAGCTAATGGACGAATGGGCAGCCAAAGATCCGGTAGCGAATTACAAAAAATATTTAATAGAAACCGGTGTTCTGACCACTGAATTTGACGAACAATTGCACAGTTCCATTAAACAGGAAATTGATGAAAACTGGGCCATGGCAAATGCAGAGCCGGAAATCGTTCCGGATTATAGTGGTGAATTAGATGATGTTTATAAACCATTTGTTTATGAGGAAGTTAAATCTGATTCTGAAGTAACTAATATTAGATTTATTGATGCCATCAGCAGCAGTTTAAAACAATCGATGGAACGGCATGAGAATCTGGTGATAATGGGGCAGGATATCGCTGAATATGGTGGGGCCTTTAAAATTACGGATGGATTTGTAAAGTTGTTCGGGAAAGAACGTGTTCGAAATACTCCAATTTGTGAGAGTGCGGTTGTTTCTGCCGGAATGGGATTGTCAATCAACGGTTGTAAAGCTATTGTCGAAATGCAGTTTGCCGATTTTGTTTCTACAGGTTTTAACCCAATTGTAAATTTACTGGCTAAATCACATTACCGTTGGGGAGAAAAGGCCGATGTTGTGGTACGAATGCCTTGTGGCGGAGGAACTCAGGCAGGACCTTTTCATTCGCAGACCAATGAAGCATGGTTTACTAAAACTCCGGGACTAAAAGTTGTTTATCCGGCCTTTCCGTATGATGCAAAAGGATTATTGAATACTTCTATAAATGATCCGAATCCGGTATTGTTTTTCGAACACAAACAATTGTATCGTAGCGTTTATCAGGATGTTCCTGTAGATTATTACACTATCCCGTTAGGAAAAGCAGCCTTATTGAAAGAAGGAGATTCTATCACTATAATAGCTTTTGGTGCCACCGTTCATTGGGCATTAGAAACGCTGAATAAAAATCCTGAAATAAAAGCTGATTTAATTGATTTAAGAACGTTACAGCCTTTGGATACCGAAACTATTTTTAATTCGGTTAAAAAGACAGGAAAAGTAATCATTTATCAGGAAGATACTTTGTTTGGAGGTATTGCGAGTGATATTTCGGCCTTAATTATGGAGGAATGCTTTGAATATTTAGACGCTCCTGTAAAAAGAGTAGCCAGTTTAGATTCACCTATTCCGTTTACCAAAGCACTGGAGGATCAGTTTTTAGCTAAAAATCGATTTGAAGATGTTTTATTAGAATTATTGAAATATTAATTACAAATAACAAATAGTTTTGCATAAAGAACATTTTTTTTATCTTTAAACCATAAAAAATATAACTTATGAAAAAACTGTTTGTTTCAATTTTTGCAATCACGGTACTTTTTTCCTGTAATAAGAATGGGAAGTCTGAGAGCGACAAAGCATTAGATACAAAATTCGACGCTTATAAGGATCGTTTTGTTACTGATTTATGGAAGATTAACCCGGGCTGGGCTTCGGCTGTTGGTTATCATAAACTAGACAGTGTTTTGGTGGTTCCGGATGCTGCTGAGGAAAAAAGACAACTTGATTTTGTTAATTCTGAATTGGATTCTTTAAAACAATTTAAACTTGAAGATTTGTCGGATAACAATAAGACAGATTTTCAAATGATAAAAAATCAATTGGAAGCTACTGTTTTTAGCATTAAAGAAGTAAAATCTTCTCAGTGGAATCCTTCTGAATATAATGTTTGTGGAGCTTTCGCTGAAATCTTAAATGGTAAATACGATTCATTAGAAGTTCGTTTACGTGCTTTCAATGCTAAAATGAATAAGGTTCCTGCATTTTATGAAGCAGCCAAAAAGAATATTAAAAATCCAACAGTTGAACATACAGAGCTTGCTATAGCACAAAATTTGGGTGGTTCTAGTGTTTTTGACGTTGACTTGGCTGCAGCTTTGGAAAAAAGTAAATTAACTGCTGCCGAGAAAAAACAAATACTCGATAAAGGAATCGTTGCTAAAAAAGCAGTTGCAGATTATGCTGACTGGTTAAAGAAGTTAGAAAACAAAACACCACGTTCTTTCAGACTTGGATCGGAATTGTTTGCTAAAAAGTTCAATTTTGATATTCAATCAAGCTATACGGCGGAGGAAATATTTAAAGTTGCCGTAGATCATAAAAAAGATTTGCACGAAAAAATGTTTGTTTTAGCTGATAAACTTTGGAAAAAATACAAAGGAAACGAACCAAAGCCTGCTGATAAACTGGATTTAATCAAACAAGTAATTGATAAAATCTCTTTACAGCATACTACACCGGAGAAATTCCAGTCTGAAATTGAAAAACAAATTCCGGAATTAACAGCCTATGTTAAAGCAAAAGATTTATTGTATATCGATCCTTCAAAACCACTTGTAGTTCGTAAAGAGCCGGCTTATATGGCAGGAGTGGCAGGAGCTTCTATTTCAGCTCCCGGACCTTATGATAAAAATGCTAACACCTATTATAATGTGGGAAGTATGTCAGGTTGGACGGCTGAAAATGCAGAAAGCTACCTTCGTGAATACAACGATTATATCCTTCAAATTTTAAACATTCACGAAGCTGTTCCGGGACATTATACTCAATTGGTGTACAGCAATCAATCGCCAAGTATCATTAAATCTATTTTAGGAAATGGCGCTATGGTAGAAGGTTGGGCTGTTTATGCAGAGAAAATGATGTTGGAAAGCGGATATAAAAACTCTGATGAGATGTGGTTAATGTATTACAAATGGAACTTGAGAGCTACTTGCAACACCATTTTGGATATTAGCGTACATACTAAAAATATGTCTAAAGAAGCAGCATTGGATTTATTGACTAAAGAGGCTTTCCAGCAACAAGCTGAGGCAGATGGAAAATGGAAACGTGTTACTTTATCACAAGTACAATTGTGTTCTTATTTTACAGGATATACTGAGATCTATAACTTAAGAGAAGAACTTAAAAAGAAAGAAGGAGATAAATTCAATTTAAAGAAGTTTCACGAGAAATTCTTAAGTTTTGGAAGCGCTCCGGTCAAATATATCAAAGAGTTAATGTTGTCTGAGGAATAAACAGCAACAATTACGGCCGATTTTAAACTTATAGAATCGTCGTTTGCAAAATTTTGTTTTATTAAGTGTAAAACATTTTTTTTGAGAACTGCGTCCTAATGGATGCAAAGTAAAAAGACTAACAGTTTGTTTAACTGTTAGTCTTTTTTATTTTGAGGTTTAAACAGTAATTTATGTAAACCCGACAGGTTTTTAAAACCTGTCGGGTTTGTTTTATAGGTCAAATTCTATTTCGACTTCGATTCTAGTTCAAACAATTGTACCTGACTTTTCAATCGGTCGATGAGTAAATTCATCATCCTTTTGTTGAGACTGGAGGAGTTTTGAATATAGGTTTCGTATTCTTCAAGGGTGAAAAGCGCCATTACGATTCCTTTTAGAGAATTTCTAAACTTAATATCTTTCTGAATGGAGTTTTCGATGGTTTGGAGTTTCTTTTCGACTGTGTACGAGTAAAAATCAGCTTTATTTTTATTGACATAGTTAATGAAAACCGCCACAAATAAATCGTTCTGAAGTTTTAAAATGGGTCTAATGGTTTGATTTTGAAACAACTCATCCGCAGAAGATTGAGCACTTATGGTTCCTAAAGTTTCGCCTCTGAATTCTTTTAAAAAAGAGTCTCTTGCTTCCATGTTTTTTCTTTAAATTTAGAAAAAAATCCAATACAAAATTTTTTATTCAAACTAAATATTATGCGATTTCATACCAGAAAATGGGTTAAACCCGAAGATTTAAATCCGAACGGAACATTATTTGGAGGAAAGTTACTTGCCTGGATCGATGAAGAACTGGCACTGTATACGATCATTCAGTTGGAAAATACGAGAGTAGTTACCAAATACATGTCTGAAATTGATTTTAAGAGTTCCGCCCGACAAGGTGATATCGTTGAAATTGGAATTGATGTTGTGAAATTTGGAAACACTTCACTGATTTTAAAATGTGCCGTACGTAATATGATGACTCGTGAAATTATCATTACCATAGATAAAACTACGATGGTTAGTCTGGATGAAGAGGGAAAACCCAAAGCTCACGGAAAAACTCAAATTGAATTTGTAAAAGATCGTTTGTAATTTTTTCGGCACACAAAAACAGAACCTGTTATTTTAAAAACTCAAACAATGGTCAAAACTTTTATAGTAGCTTCTTTATTGACTCTTGCTCTAATTTCCTGCAATTCAAAAGAAAACAAAGAAGAGTACAAACATGCCGTCTATCGTGCGGTTCACAAAGGCGATACAGCAATCTTGGACATTCGTATAAACAATAAGCGTTTTTTTGGCCGTTATGAAGTATTCTACCATAAAATAGGTAAAGATTCGGGGGATGTAAGAGGGGATATCAAAGGAGATACGCTAAGAGGGGATTATCATTTTATTGCTAATGGCGGAAGCTGGAAGAGAATTCCTTTAGCCTTGCTAAAAAAAGACAATAAATTGTTCTTAGGAAAAGGAGTAATCGGAATCTATTTTAATCTTCCGCTTTTTATGCCCGATCAGCCTATAGATTATAACGAATCAGGGTTTGTTTTTGAAAAAGTTAAGGAGTGATTTTTTAGTATTCAGTCTCAGTTCTCAGTCTCAGTTTTATGCCGAGACTGAACAGCGGTACTGAGAACTGAGAACTGAGACTGAGACTGAGACTGAAAACTTAGACTGAAAACTGAGACTGAAACCTGAAACTTGAAACCTGAAACTTGAAACCTCAAACAAAACTTTTCTTAATCAAACCTACCAATCTTCGAAGGCAGTTCAAATATCTCAAGATCGAAATATTCTACGGAAGCCATTACATGATCAAAAATATCAGACATAATATATTCGTAATTGGCCCAGCGTTTGTCGCTCGAAAAAGCATAAATTTCTAAAGGAACTCCATTTGCAGTCGATTGCAGTTGACGGCACATCATGTGCATGTCTTTGTTTAAGCCGGGATGTGTTACCAAATATTGCATGATATACTTGCGAAACAATCCTAAATTGGTCATGTTTCGGCCATTAAGCGCTAGAGTTTTATCTACTCCGCGTTGCTCATTGTATTTGTCGATTTCAGCTTGTCTGCTTTCGATATAAGAAGAAATCAATTGTACTTTTTTCATCTGATTCAAATCTTCGTCATTCAAAAAACGAATGCTGCTGCTTTTGATTAAAACGTGTCTTTTGATACGTCGACCGTCAGATTTTTGCATACCGCGCCAGTTCTGAAAAGAATCAGAACTCAAAGCATAGGTTGGAATTGTGGTAATCGTGTTATCAAAATTTCGAACCTTAACGGTCGTCAGGTTAATTTCGATTACATCACCATCAGCTCCGAATTTATCCATCGTAATCCAGTCACCAATACGAACCATATCGTTTATCGCTACCTGTACACTCGAAACAAACCCGAGAATAGTATCTCTGAAAATCAAGATAATAATAGCTGAAAGTGTTCCTAGGATAGTCAGCAATTCGCCTTGTTTGATTCCGAATAACTTCGAAATAATAATGGCAACTCCAAAAATCCAAAGTACGATCATAATAACCTGAACAAAACTATCGATTGGTTTGTCGCTGTATTCCGGTTTTTGTTTTAAATAATCACGTAAAGCATTAAAAATGGTGCGGGTAATCCACAATCCCAGTAAAACGATATAAACACCTACTATTTTTCCAAAAACAGACTCCCAGTACTCATATTTATCCAGAATGATTGGAACAGCCTTGTAAATAAAGAAAAACGGAATTAAATAGGCCGTATATTTTGTGGTTTTATTGTGAATAAGGTAATCGTCAAATTTTGTTTTGGTACGCTGCGCAAAAACGGCGGTTAGCGTAACCAAAACAAATTTTGCCAAATAATAAATGGCATAAGCCAGTATTACCATAATGGCAATATTAAAGACCAGGCTCACATAAGACGCAATATTACGGCTCATGCCCCAGTCTCTAAAAATAGGGTATAAAAAGTTGAATATTTTATCCAAAAGTCTAGGCATTATTCTCCAGGTATTTTTTCTCTATATAAAAAGTTCCAAACGGAATAAGTGAGGCGATTTGTATAATTGCAAAGGTTTTTAAATCCCAGTTTTGCGGTTTTTTAAGTAAAATAGCGAGTAAAACATATCCGATAAATAAAACACCATGCGTCATTCCCAACGGACGTAATAAGGTGTGATAAAGTTCAGGATTATTGGTTTTGATGAAAAGCATATTGGTAAACAATACTAAATAAGAGATTCCCTCTAAAATTGCAGTAACTTTGAAAATCTTGAGCATATTCTAATTTTTGAGTTTAATACTAGCAAAATTAAGTATTATCGTTGGTTTTTGCAGTATGAATCAGGAAAGTAATTTACTTTTGTAATCTTAAACTTTGATAATGAGTAAACGCGATTTAAAAAAATATCTTGCCGAATTAGATAAGGAACAGCTCGAAGAGCAAATTATCGAATTGTATGAAAAGTTTAGTCCTGTAAAAGTGTATTACGATTTTGTCTTTAATCCTAAAGAAGATAAACTGTTGCAGGAATGTAAAGTAAAGATTTCACACGAATATTTTCCAATCAAAAAAGCAGGAGCCAGAAAACGTCCGAAAGCAAAATTGCGACGTTCAGTAGCGCAGAAATACATCAAACATTTTATTTTATTGGGAGTTGATCCTTTTGTGGTTGCTGATATTATGCTTTACAATATAGAAATAGCACAAACTTATTCGTCTCAAAATCCGGTTAAACAGGAATTATTCTGTAAAAGCATCTTCAATTCCTTTGAACAGGCAGTGAATTTTTCCATTTCCAATGGAATTTTACCGGATTTTAAAGAACGAATCGTCACCATTCAACAAGAAACTCTTCAACAAAAATGGATAAATAGGTACGATTTCGAGGCAATTTTAGAGAAAATCGACTAATAAATCGATTCTCATAAAAAATCTTATTTAAAAAAAACATTTATTTTAGGTTAAAATAAAGTGAAAAACTGTTTTTTCGGTGTATTTTTGCAAAAATCCAAAAATAAACAATGTCTCAAAACACTTTAGAAATAGAAAGAGAAGAGAAAAAAGAACTTTATGCATATCAAAAAGGCGATATTGATGCCATTTTTGATCGTTTAGACAACGCTCCTCCGAAACATCATTTATTATATCAATTGCCTACTGGTGGTGGAAAAACTGTGATTTTTTCCGAAATCGTTCGTCGTTATTTAGCTAATAATGATAAAAAAGTGGTGGTCCTGACGCACCGTATCGAACTTTGTAAGCAAACCTCAAAAATGCTGAAAGGGTTTGGTGTTTCCAATAAAATCATTAACAGTAAAGTAAAAGAATTACCGGATCAAAACGATTTCTCTTGTTTTGTGGCCATGGTAGAGACTTTGAAAAACCGTATCAATGACGAAAAATTACATTTAGATAATATCGGTTTGGTTATTATTGATGAGGCGCATTACAACTCATTCCGAAAGCTGTTAAACTCATTCAAAAATGCTTTTATTCTTGGAGTAACAGCGACGCCTTTGAGTTCAAATATAAAATTACCGATGCACCAGAGTTACAATGAACTTATTGTGGGTGATACCATTAGTTCATTGATTGACAAGGGATTTTTAGCTCGTGCAACTACCTATAGTTATGATGTTGGATTAACCTCTCTTAAAGTAGGTATTAACGGAGATTATACCGTAAAATCATCTGATGATTTGTATACCAATACTATTATGCAGGAAAAATTACTGCATGCTTATACGGAACGTTCAATAGGCAAAAAGACCCTGATTTTTAATAATGGTATCCACACTTCGTTATATGTTTATGAAACATTTAGAGAAGCGGGTTATGACATCAGACACCTTGATAACACCAGCAGCTCAGAAGAGCGTAAGGATATTTTACAATGGTTCAAAAAAACACCGGATGCGATTCTGACTTCTGTGGGAATCTTAACAACAGGTTTTGATGAACCAACAGTTGAAACAATTATCTTAAACAGAGCGACTAAATCATTAACTTTATACTATCAGATGATTGGTCGTGGGTCCCGTAAATTACCCGGAAAAGACGAATTTACAGTAATCGATTTAGGTAATAACGCAGCACGTTTTGGTTTATGGAGTGAGCCGGTAAACTGGCAGCACATCTTTAAATCGCCTGAATTTTATTTGGAGAATCTTCGCGATGATACTGAGATTGAAATGTACTTTAAATACAGTATGCCTCCGGAATTACGTGCTAAATTCAGTAAAACTGCCGATGTAACTTTTGATGTTGATGAAGAACATAAGTTAATTATCAAACAAAATTTACGTTCAAAAGTGGTTTTAGACAAATCATTAGAACAACATGCTTCCATGTGTGTGGACAATACAGAAACGCTGCAAGAAGCAAAATCATTAGGAAAAGAACTTGATGATGATATAGAATGCCGTATCAAACGTTTTGCAAAATGTTTGAGTCAGTGTAGTAAAAATTACCGCGAATGGCTTCTTGACGATTATAAAAAGAACCTGACGTTATTAATAGGTAAGAAGTATCGTGAAAAAATCATGAACGAACCGGACGAATAGAAAAATTTTGTTTCAGGTTTTCGCGTTGAGCGAAATCAAAGTTACAATATGTCATTTCGACGAAGGAGAAATCGCACTGGTATTACACAAAGTTTGTCGAATATTGGATGTGATTTCTCCTTCGTCGAAATGACATAATAAAGAACTAAAGGTTCTAAAAAATCATTTTAATCCGAGTAATCTGTAGCAGGAATCAAAAATCTAAAATCAGAACTCTAAAATAAAAAGTATGTCTAAACAATTCTCATCATTAGGAATTTCAGCACCAATTTTAAAAGCATTAGGCGAATTGAATATTGTTGAACCAACAGAAATTCAACAAAAAACAATTCCATTACTTCTGGCTGAAACTCAGGATGTAGTTGGTTTAGCCAAAACAGGAACCGGTAAAACCGCAGCTTTCGGATTGCCGTTGCTGCAGTTAGTGGATACTGAATCTCCTGTTGTTCAGGCTGTCATCTTAGTTCCAACAAGAGAACTTGGACAGCAAATCTTTAGAAATTTAGAAGATTTTGGAAAACATATTCCAAATATTTCTATTGCTTCAGTTTGTGGAGGAATTCCAATAAAACCACAAATTGAGCGATTAACACAGCCTACACAAATAGTGGTGGCTACACCGGGACGTTTAATTGATTTAATTCAGCGCAAAGCGATTGATTTAAAACAAACTTCTTATTTAGTGCTGGATGAAGCCGATGAAATGGTTTCGATACTTAAAGAAAGTTTGGACGAAATCATTGCGGAACTTCCTAAAAAACACCGTACTTTATTGTTTTCGGCTACTTTACCGGGAACAATCAAACAGCTGATTCAGAACTATTTGAATAAAAATGTAGTTCAGGTTAGCGCCAATATGGAAACTGCAGGTAATCAAGGAATTGATCACGAATATATTGTAGTGGATCCCATTGAAAAACTGGATGTTTTAATGCATTTCCTAAATTCAAAAGAAGGGGAACGCGGTATTATTTTCTGTAAAACCAAAGCAGCAGTCAATAAATTGGCGAAGAATTTAGCGATCAATCGTTTTTCTTCTGGAGCACTTCACGGCAGTTTGTCACAAGGAATACGTGACAGAATTATGGAGCAATTTCGTGAAGGACATATCAATATATTAGTGGCTACAGATTTGGCAGCCAGAGGAATTGATGTAAAAGAGATTTCTTATGTTGTGAATTATCATTTGCCCGATACTTATGAAAACTACGTTCACCGAAGCGGAAGAACTGCAAGGGCAGGAGCGAAGGGGCTTTCACTAACTGTTTTACAGGAGGAAGAAGTAGCAGAAATTCCGGAATTTGAAGCAGAATTAGGAATTAAATTTACCCAATTCCAAAAACCGTCGGCTTTAAGTCTTGAAGAAAACAATATGCTTTTATGGGCCAAGCAAATTTTTAAAACAAAGCCCAATCATGATATGTCAAGCGATCTGAAAACGAAGGTAAAGACCGTTTTTCATCATCTGACTAAAGACGAACTAATTGAAAAACTGATGGCCAGTTATGTTTTACAGAACAAAGTTGAAGTCACCGAAAAACCTGTTAAAAAATTCAAAAAGTAATATTCCGGCCGATTAACTTTGCTAATTTATGTCGTATATTTATAAGGTAATTTCACTATAATCCCAGTTAATATACAGCATATATGAAGATAGTCATCATAGGAGGTGGTTTTGCAGGAATCAATCTTGCAAAAGAGCTTGTTAACCATCCTCAGATACAGGTAACACTTGTAGACAAGAACAATTATAACTTTTTTCCACCACTTATATATCAGGTTGCCACTGCTTTTTTAGAGCCCTCAAGTATCAGTTATCCGTTTAGAAAATTCTTTGCTGGTAAAAAGAATCTTCAGTTTCGTTTAGGAGAACTGCTTTCTGTGGTTCCGGCCGAGAATAAAATTATCCTGAACAACGGAGAATTAACATACGATCATTTAGTTTTTGCAACCGGTGCTGAAACCAGTTACTTTGGAATGGAAAATGTAATGAAAAACGCCATTCCGATGAAAACGCTAAACGACGCCATCGAAATGCGTAATGCACTGCTTAAAAACCTTGAAAAAGCAGCAATTACCAAAGACATGCGCAAACGACGCAAATTGTTAACCATTGTTGTAGCGGGAGGAGGACCAACAGGTGTGGAAGTATCCGGAATGTTTGCCGAAATGCGCAAAAGTATTCTATTAAAAGAATATCCGGAATTAGAAACATCAGCCAGTAATGTGTATTTAGTCGATGGGGGAGACGCACTCCTCTCGCCTATGAGTAAAGCTTCTCAGGAGGATACTCTGGATGCACTTACCAAACTTGGTGTTGTGGTAAAACTTCAAACACGTGTTGTTGACTATGTTGATGATACTGTTCATTTCGCTAACGGCGAGACCATTAAAACCAAAAATCTGATTTGGGCAGCCGGAGTTTCTGCTAAAACTTTTGAAGGAATCCCAGCAGAAAGCTATGGTCGTGGAAAACGAATGGCGACAGATGAATACAATAAAGTCAATGGACTCGTAAATATTTACGCTATTGGTGACACAGCCATCACAGCCGGTGATAAAAATTTCCCGGACGGACATCCGCAAGTAGCGCAGGTCGCTATTCAGCAAGGATTAAATTTGGCTAAAAACTTTAAAGCAATGGTTCAAAATAAACCTTTAAAAGCATTTATGTACAATGACAAAGGTTCTATGGCGATTATTGGAAAAAATAAAGCTGTTGTAGATTTACCAAGTCCAAAATGGCATTTTAAAGGGTTTTTTGCCTGGATTATCTGGCTGTTTATCCACCTGATATCTCTAATCACTTACAGAAACAGATTAAATACATTCTGGAACTGGATGGTCGCTTATTTTGCAAGAGATCAGTCTTTGAGAATGATTATCAGATCGGATAAAAGATCTTAGAAAATAAATCCCAATCTTTTAAATTTCAAACTCCAAGGAGAAAAAAGATACAAACTACATTAGAATAAAAAGCCAGAATCATAATAGAATCTGGCTTTTTTATGCAGTCTTGTCATTTCGACTGAAAGGAGACTCGAGCGATAGCGAACAGGCGTAGCAAATCACACTAGTGGCTCGACAAAGATTGGCGAATTACTTTGCGGAGTTTCTAGTGTGATTTCTCCTTCGTCGAAATGACAATTCAAAATATCTTTATTAGTGACCAATCGCAATATCGTCTTCCGTAGTCAATTCTACTTTTTGTTTGATAGAACGTTTGCTGATGTTTAAAAAGACAAAAGCTGTAAGAGTAGTAGTGGTCATAATAGCTACCATTGGAGCTACAGAATCTTTAACGAAAACTCCAACAGCAAACGAAGCCAAAGCCCCAATACCCAACTGAATAGCCCCCATTAATGCTGAAGCACTTCCTGTGTTTTTAGCAAAAGGCGCCAGGGTAAGTCCGGCAGTATTTGGATTCGAAATTCCCAGACAAGCCAGAAATAAAAACAACATTCCGATAGTTTCATACAATCCCAAAAGGTCATTTAAAGCCAGAATTAGAAAAAGGATACTAATAACAGACTGCGAAATTAGCGCCCCAAAAATCATCTGTTCACTAGAATATTTCTTCAATAATAAGGAGTTTAACTGACTTGAACCGATAAAGCTTAACGACATAAAAGCAAAAATCCAACCGTAAGTCTTGGCATCAACGTGGTAAATGTCCATGAAAATGATAGGTGAGGCCGCAACGTATGAAAATAAGCCCGAAAAAGCGATTGCACCAGTAAAGGCATAGGTGTAAAACTGTGGCTCCTTAAAAACGCTGATAAAATTAGTGATAATCGGTTTTGGCTTTAAAGATATTGAGGTATCAGGCTTATAAGTATTTGGTAAACCAATTTGTGATGCAATTAATATAGCAATTCCCATACACATTAGGATAAAAAATACGGTATGCCAGCCATAATCTTCTGTTACATAACCTCCAATGGTTGGTGCCAGCATAGGAGAAAGCCCAACCACAAGCATCAATAAAGAGAATACTTTTGGAATGTCTTTTACGGGAAATAAATCACGAACCATCGCTACAGAAGCCACTGTGGCAGCGCAACTACCAATGGCCTGAACAAATCGTAAAAGGATAAACGAATCAATATTAGTTACATAAATACATCCCAAAGAAGCCAGAATATAAACCATCAAACCTATAAACAAAGGTTTTTTTCGGCCAAAACGATCCAATAATGGTCCGTATAATAATTGTCCTGCTGAGATTCCGATAAAATAACTGGATAAACTCATGGATACTTTTGCTACCGAAGTATGCAAATCCTTTGCTATACCAGAGAAACCAGGAAGATACATGTCTATTGAAAATGGGCCGAGTGCTGTTAAAGAACCTAAAATAAGGATAAGGGTAATGTATTTTTTTGTTGTCATTTTCTTAAAAAATTGCTTTTCATTTTTTGCAAAGGTAAAGATTTCATATCTTGTAGTGTAATTTAAACGTTTTTTAATAAAACGTTTGATTAGGTTACGCATTAATTGAACTATAAAAAAGCATTATTAACACTAATCTTAAATCAAAAATTATGAAAAATTACATTTTAGTATTCGCGCTTATTTTTACCACAATTTCATTTGCACAAACCATTACGTCCAAAAAAGAAGAGGCAAATGTAGAGCAGTACGCATTACTGCAAAAAGTAAACAAATATTACCCGGACATTACTTTAAACAAAACCGTTACCAATTTTTATGCAGATGGCAATATTATTGACACGCATCAGGAGTTTGATTTAACCACTTCAAAATTTTCAAGCTACAAAATCGGACTTGAACCGGATAACAAAAAATTGCTGTTTGAATACGTATCTGATGAAACCGGAAAAGTCTACGGAGACGTCACCATTTTTAAAGGAAATGCGCTGCGAACTACTTTCAATGAAAAAAACAATGAAATTAGCGTATCGCTGAACGGAAAACCAGTTTACCTGAAAAAGATAAAACAAAACTAAAACAATAGATTTTAGACTAAAAATTGAAATCAAACAAAAGCATTCGCTACGGTGAATGCTTTTTTGTTTTATATTTGAAGCTGATTGAATTACAAATACTTTTAAATCAAAATGAAGAAAATTTTCGTATTCTTATTAATGATTGTTTCTATAGCGTCCTATTCGCAAACCAATCGATTTACCGGAACCTGGAGCACTGAAAATTGTAAAACCTGCAGCAAAGAATATGTCCTGAAAATTAATATGGCGCAATCCAATAATAAAATATTCGGAACGGCTGAGATTACGAGCGACAATCAGAAATTTGTAAGCGGCGTTATGGAAGTTACCGGTAATGTATACGCGCTTGGCGAAAAAGCTCAAATTACCATTAAAGGCAAAGACGGTTCCGCAGGTGCCGTTTTATTTGCAAAGGATGATGTTTTACAATTCTCAAAAAGAGGCGGTGACGATTTAGTTCCCAAAGATACAGTTCTAACCAAATTGTACGAGTAGAAAAAGATAATACTTAACTCATTTACCACCTAGAAACATAGATTTTAAGTCTCAAAAAAGGCGTTTCACTTATTTAAAACACACAGAGACTACTATGTGTAAGAAACATGTTTCTTGTAATACTCTTTTATAGACATCGAATCTATGTTTCTATGTGTTTAAAAATATACAGTTGAAGTTTACTTGTACACCATCTGTAAAAGTATTTGCAACAGCGCTTTCATGGAAAGTATTTGCTATGATATTAATTGCCATATCCTCATCAAAATTCTCAATAGCTTCACTAGGTACTTTTAGGATTTTGGCCACTTGTTCTAAGATATTCTTTTCTATAACTTTTTTTGTTCCAACATAGAAATTTTCTTTTGGTTCCAGTCTTCGCCTAGTTCGTAGGCAAGAACTTCTTGCTTTATTCCAAGCATTTCACGAAAACGCTTTATATTTCTTCCTTGGTATACTTTTTTGTTTGGCATATTGGTATGTATTATATAACGCCAGATCTAGGATTTTTAGTTCTAATATTAAAGATGTACTGTAACATATTTTTACTATATTTGCTAAAATAAATGTAATAAAAAAGGTTCAGATATGTTACAGGAAATTATCGCATATAGAAAAGTTGCTGCTCAACTGGACGAATTAATAGATAAATCGCCCTACAAAAAAAAGTATATAATAGAGCAACTCGGTTTATCTAGTCCCACATATTACAGAAAACTTCAATCTCAGACATTTACAATTAACGAAATGCTTGCGATAGCAAAAATTCTTGATCCATTAGAATACAATAAATGGGAATTATTGGAAGAAATTGAGCAGGCAAAAGAAGATATTAGAAATGGAAAAACTATTCCTCACAGCGAAATGGTTAAGAGAATAAATGCAAAAAAGAAAGATATTTAGAATAAATACTTGACTTGTTTCTGTCTGTTGTCATGAAAAAGTAAAAGTAGTATTTTATTACCGGCAACAGTATAAAATAATGTTATTTGCTTTACAACTAAAATACTATTAAAATCAAAATCTCTATTGTAGCGACCTAAATGCGGATTTTTTGATATGATATCAATTGTTTTTAATACTTCTTCATCAAACTTTTTAGCAATTTCTAAAGACCAATTCTCAACTAAATATTCATAATTTTTGGTGTAAGTCTTTTCAGCTTTCTCTGTCCAAATTACTTCCATAAAAACTTTTTAGG
>NZ_CAGKLC010000097.1 GCF_903469665.1 Flavobacterium sp. UGB4466
GTTATAACTATTAATCGTTTATAAATATGTTTTTTTGTTCATAACCAAAAAAAAATCCGAAACTGTAAGGCTTCGGATTTTAATTCATTTTGTAAGAATTTACTCTTTATACTCCCCCATCTTACTGTACTTGTCCATTCTTTGGGCAATCAGATCATGTGTTGATAAGTCTTTCAATTCATTATATCCTTTAGTGATGTACTCCGCTACTGTTTTGAAAGTGGTTTCGCGATCGTAGTGTGCTCCTCCTAATGGTTCCGGGATCACATCATCAACTAATTTTTGTTTTTTCATATCAGATGAAGTCAATTTTAAAGCGTCGGCAGCACGTTCTTTGTACTCCCAGCTTTTCCATAAAATTGAAGAACAAGATTCTGGAGAAATTACAGAATACCAGGTATTCTCTAACATATACACTTTATCTCCTACACCAATTCCTAATGCTCCTCCTGAAGCTCCTTCACCAACAATAATAGTGATAATAGGCACTTGCAAACGAACCATTTCAAAAATGTTTCTGGCGATGGCCTCTCCCTGCCCTCTTTCTTCAGCCTCAAGTCCCGGATATGCACCCGGAGTGTCTACTAAAGTTAAAACCGGGATTCCAAACTTCTCTGCCATTTTCATCAAACGCAAAGCTTTGCGGTATCCTTCAGGGTTTGCCATACCAAAATTACGGTACTGACGGGTTTTGGTATTGAAACCTTTTTGCTGACCTACGATCATAAACGACTGTCCGTTTATTTTTCCTAATCCACCCACCATCGCTTTATCATCTTTAAAACTTCTGTCTCCGTGAAGCTCTAAAAATGTATCTCCGCAGAGTGCTTTGATATAATCTAAAGTATAAGGTCTATTTGGATGTCTTGACAGCTGAACACGTTGCCAGGCTGTAAGGTTTTTGTATATTTCTTTCTTAGTTTGCTCTAATTTTTTGTTGATTTCCTTGCAGGTTGGTGTTACATCAACATCAGATTCTTTTCCAATTATGACACACTTTTCTAACTGTTCTTCAAGTTCTTTAATCGGAAGCTCAAAATCTAAATATTCCATGGATTTTTGAATTTTGTTTGTAAATCGAACCGCAAATATAAAAATATTAAACTGTTTATTTCTCTAATTTAATATTAAAGTATAAAAAAATAGATTTAAGATTTACTTCAAAATGCTCTTTTAGAACCTGTCATACTAGTCCTTAAATTGCCTCTTTCAATTTGCACTTTTTTCTGTGCTTGTAGTTTTTCAGATACTCCCCTTTTGGAGTACCATCGTCAAAAGAGCTAAATTTAAGTATCATTCTGATCTTTTTGCGAGCCGCTTCATTTGCAAAACCCTCATATTCTATACGATACAACGCCGAATACAACTGAGCTCTGCCAATACCATGATAACAATGGATCAAAACCGGATAGTTATTTTCATTATCCATTATCTTAAAAAAAGCATCCAGATTCTCCTGAGTAGGAATCTGATCGGATCCGTTATTAAAATAATTCACTCCTTTTATTTTCTCAATCGCATTTTTTTCAGCGGTTAGTTCTGAAGGAATTTCCGGATTGTTTTTTAAATCCTGCGTTCCCGGAAAACGCAAATCAATAACCGATCTAATACGGTATTTCTTAATATAACGTTCCAATTGATCAGGCGGAATTACACCGGATTTGTACACTTTATTCTTTGTTATGGTCTCAAAATTATGATTGACATGTACATCATAAACATATTTTACAATCCAAACTAGCACAACTGCCACAACCAAAGAGGCAATAATTTTCTTTTTCATATTCATACTTCACTTTTTTTGTAGCGAAATTACTACAAAAAAAGCAATAAAAATAAAAAAGAAACCACTTTCTTATTCGTAATATAATTTGTGATCCATTATACGATCATAATAGTCCTGAATAAAAGCCTTACAATTTACATCGATCTCATTCATCTCCGCATTTCTACTGCCTATCAAATTTTTCTTTAAATCTTTATCATTCTTATCATAGAAACCTAAAACCTTTTGCCCATCAAAAGTACAGATGTAATTTCCTTTAGAAAACTGATAAATTGTACCGGTTGAATTGATCACAAACGGAGCTGAATCTTTTTTATCCAATAAACTTCTTCCCCAACTTCTAAAAGGTCTTCTATAACCTATCATATCCAGAATCGTCGGGTAAATATCAATTTGTTGGGCAAAATCAGTATCAACACCTACATATTTACTATTAGAATGGTATATAATAATTGGAACAGCATAATGATTTATTGCCTTTTGATATTCGTCGTAATAAACCTGATTACAATGGTCGGCCACAAAAACAAATATGGTATTAGAAAACCAGGGAGCCTTTTTAGCCTCATCAAAAAATCTCTTCAGGGCATAATCTGTATATTCCACACATTTATGTATGGGTACGCCACCTTCATTAAATCTGTTTTTATACTTATCGGGAATAATATAAGGTTCATGAGAAGAAACCGTAAATACACTGGCAAAAAAAGGCGTTTGCTCCTTATTGAGGGTTTTCTCCATAAACTGCAAAAAGGGTTCATCCCAAATTCCCCAATAACCATCGAACTGAGAATCATCATTAAACTCCGTTCTTCCATAATAATGATCAATGCCCAGAATGTTCGCAAAACCCAAAAATCCCATCGAACCATTAGCAGCACCATGAAAGAAAGAAGTAGTATAGCCAATCCCTTTTAATGTAGAAACCAACGATTCAATCTTTTGTTTGGGATAAGGCGATGACGTAAACGCATCCTTAAAAGACGGAATTCCAGCCAAAACAGACGACATTCCATGTATCGACTGTCGTCCGTTTGCATAGGCATTTGTAAAAATCAAACTATGCTGAGACAAAGAATCCAAAAATGGCGCATGACTTTTGTAATTGCGAATCTTAGCTTCTTTGTTAAAAGCACCTATATATTCTCTTCCATAACTTTCAAGTATAAAAAGAACAATATTGGGTTTCGTAACCGGATTATTGGCGTACTGTTTTATAGGCTGCACTTTTTCAAGTATCACTTCTTCGTTTACATCCTTATAATCAGGTTTGGCAAAGCTGTTGGTAAATAATGTTCTGATAATTGCAAAAGGCGTATTAAGAACAATATCCGAATGCGCAATACGGGTTACATGATCACTGGCATCCAAAAGATTAATAGGTCTGGTTGATTTTTTAAAATCTCCTCCTCTGATACCGCCAATTACTAATAAAACAATAAGTAAAAAGGTAAGAATCGAAAATCCAAAATAATAAATCCTATTCAGATGAATCTGCATTTTAACCTTCACTTCGTTGTACAATCCTATCCAAAGTGTCGCAAAAACAAAAAACAAAAGAAAGACATACCAATAATCGATCATGAAACTAAAAGCTAATATCTTTTTATTCGTCTCATGTTCCAGAACATTCATTACCGCCATTGTAGTTCTGGCAAAAGTATACTTGTAATAAATGAAATCTACAAAATTGGTTGCATAAGCGGTTAAGTTCGTACCAAAATAAAGATAAAAAAGGATTTTTTGATATCCTTTACTGGTGTTTTTAACTAATGGAAGAATTGATAATACAATAAAAAGCAAATTGACATACAAAATAGCTGTTGTATCAAAAGCAAGCCCATAATAAGAAAGTCTCAGCAATTCGAGAACAGAATCAACTTTGAGCAAATTTTTATTGAACAAATAAAAGAGAATCCTCGCAAGGAAATAAAAAATATAAGCTAATGAAAGTCTGTAAAGAAGAACCTTTAACTCATTTAATCGGAAATTATCATACATTTTGCGTAACATTATTTTTCAAATAAAACACAAATATAAGACAAATCTTACTTTTTAGGTTTTTTATTTTCTAAATAATGTTTTATCATACCATTCGCAATAACCGTAACTACAATTATCAGGGCGCCAATATAAAATTCGGTGCTCATTTTTTCTTTTTCTCCAAGAATAAAATAAGCCAGCATAATTCCGTAAACAGGCTCTAAATTAGTCGTTAACATCACGGTATAAGGCGTTAATTTCTGCATCACTTTCACTGAAGCAGTAAAGGCATAAGCGGTACAAACCGAAGCCAAAACAAACAATAAAGCCCAGTTGTTTAGTGACATTCTAAAAAAATCGGCAGTGAATTTTCCCTGTACTAAAAAATAAATTGAAATAAAGAATACTCCGGCGGCAAACTCATAAAAAGTAATTACAGAAGGATGGTGTTCTGTTATCAATTTTCCATTCATTAAAGTAAATAAAACCCCCAGAATAATAGCAGCTAAGGCATAATACATTCCATGCAGATACTTTACCTCGACCTGCATAATCAATGCTAAACCGGCCATAATAATCAATCCGAAGAAAACTTCGTAGAATAAAATTTTTCTTCCGTAAAAAAGTGGTTCCAGTAACGACGCAAAAAATGCACCGAGTGAGAATATCGAAAGTGTTATAGAAACGTTGGAAACGTGTATCGCTCTAAAAAAGAAAATCCAGTGAAGCGCAATCAGTAATCCTACAAAAATCAGTTTCGCAAAGGAAGTCGCCGAGATTACAAATGATTGTTTTTTGTACACAATAAATGCTGCGAGAAAAACTCCCGCGAGAAGCATTCTGAACCAAACCAGATTTTCGGCATCAATAGTTATCAAAGCACCCAAAATGGCCGTGAAACCCCATATAAAAACAATTAAATGAAGATTTAAATAACTTTTTAAATTATCGTTTCGCATTACGTAATAAGTAAACTGCCAGGATTCCGAAAACAATATTCGGGAACCAAACAGCAAATAAAGGTGAGAAGGTAGATTTTTCGGCTAATGTTCCGAATATTTTGTCAAAAAATACAAACGAAAAGGCAATTGCAATTCCGATCGCCAGATTCGTCCCCATACCTCCACGGCGCTTCATTGATGAAACCGCCACCGCGATAATAGTCAGAATAAAAGCAGAAACGGGTACACTGTATTTTTTGTACAATACAACTAAATAAGTATTAATATTCCCCGAACCTCTTTTACGTTCTTTTTCAATAAAATCGATCAGTTTTCCAAGCGGTAAGGTTTCTGCAATGTAAACTACGGGAGTTAAATCGGCTAGTTCAAACTTGAAAGCAACTCTTTTCTCAGGACTTTTTTCGATCTGATCGTTTAATTCTCCTAGAGTTCTTTTTGTATAATCATACAAAGCATAAGTCTTAGATTTAGGATCCCATTTGATACGGCTGGCCGTAATTTTATAGTTCAGCTTTTCATTTTCGAAATGTTCTAATGTAAAATTAAAGGCTGTTTTAGACTCTTCATTAAAGCTATTGACAAAAATAAAATCGTTGTCATTAATTTGTCGATATACATTGGTATTATTACCCAACATCTCTACTTTTCCGTTGCCTTTTAAGTAAGTATACCTAAAATTATTAAAACCTTCACTGGCCGCAGGAACAATAAAAAATCCCAATAAAAGCACAAAAACCGAAACGATTGAAGCGCCAATAATATAAGGTCTTAAAAAACGTGAATATGAAATTCCGGAACTTAAGACAGCAATAATTTCTGTATTATTGGCCAGTTTTGAAGTAAACCAAATTACAGATAAAAACAAAAAGATCGGAAAGAGCGAGTTCGCAAAATAAACCGTAAAATTGTAATAATAAATCGCAATTGCAGTAAACGGAACTTTATTTTCCAACATCTTATTCACCTTTTCAGAAACGTCAATTACAATTCCAATTGGAATAAATAACAAGATCATCACCGAGAAAGTGGCTAAATATCTTTTTAAAATATACTTATCTATTATCGTTAACATAGCAAAGTTTAATCGTTGATTTGTTTAATCGATTAACCGAATAATCGATTAAACAAATCAACTTTTTTATAGTCTTTGACTCATATTTTTAACCATCATTTCTTTCCATGGTCTGAAATCGCCTGCTAAGATATGTTTTCTGGCTTCACGAACCAACCACATGTAAAAACCAAGATTGTGAATAGTCGCAATTTGTTTTCCTAAATACTCATTAGCCGCAAATAAGTGACGTAAATACGCTTTTGTGTATTCTGTATCCACAAAAGTATGTCCCATTTCATCGATTGGAGAAAAATCAGCTTCCCACTTTTTATTCTTGATGTTGATGGTTCCGTTTGCTGTAAACAACATACCGTTTCTGGCATTACGGGTTGGCATTACACAATCGAACATATCGATTCCTAAAGCAATATTTTCTAAAATATTAATCGGAGTTCCAACCCCCATTAAATAACGTGGTTTGTCCTCCGGTAAAATTTCGCAAACTACTTCGGTCATGGCATACATTTCTTCTGCAGGTTCTCCTACAGACAAACCTCCAATTGCATTTCCTTGTTGTCCTGCATTGGCAATATATTCTGCCGACTGACGACGTAAATCTTTATAAGTACTTCCCTGAACAATTGGAAAAAATGTTTGCTCGTATCCATATTTATAAGGCACTTTATCCAAGTGATTGATACAACGATCTAACCAGCGGTGGGTCATGTGCATCGAACGCTGTGCATATCTGTAATCACATGGGTATGGCGTACATTCATCAAAAGCCATAATAATATCGGCTCCAATAGTACGTTGAATTTCCATTACGCTTTCTGGCGAAAAAAAGTGGTACGAACCATCAATATGAGATTTGAACTTTACTCCTTCTTCCTTAATTTTTCTGTTATTAGAAAGAGAGTACACCTGATATCCTCCAGAATCTGTTAGAATATTACGATCCCAATTCATAAATTTATGCAATCCACCTGCTTTCTCCAAAATTTCGGTCTGCGGACGTAAATACAAATGATAGGTATTTCCAAGAATAATATCCGGATTGATATCGTCTTTAAGTTCTCGCTGATGCACTCCTTTTACAGAAGCCACCGTCCCAACTGGCATAAAAATAGGCGTTTCGATTACACCGTGATCTGTAGTAATACTTCCCGCTCTTGCTTTAGATTGCGGATCTCTTTGTAATAAATCAAACTTCATCTGTTTCTTTTTTCAGTCGGCAAAGATAAGCTAATTTCAGGGAAAATTAATTAGATAATTAGGCAATTAGATAATTAGATCATTTAGATGTTGGATTACTGGATTGTTAGATTATTGGATTGTTAGATTATTGGATTGTTAGATAGTCTGATTATTTAGACAACTTTATTATTAATGCGAATGAAACCTGAAACTTGAAACTTTTAACACTGAAACCTGAAACCTAAAACCTGAAACTTGAAACGTGAAACTTGAAACCTGAAACTTGAAACCTGAAACTTGAAACCTGAAACCTAAAACTTGAAACCTTAATGCACATTTATCATGAAAAAAATCTAAATTTGATAAAACAGAAAATCCGCTTAATCTCCTCTATACAAAAAGACAACTAAAAAATGAACCTAGCACAAAAACTTGGATATCCTGAAAACACTAAACTATTAATTATTCATGCTGATGATGCTGGTCTGTCTCATTCTGAAAATCAGGCGACCATAAAAACACTGCAAAATGGCTTTGTAAACTCTTACAGCATAATGGTTCCCTGTCCATGGTTTTTCGAAATGGCTAATTTTGCCAAAGACAATCCACAGTACGATTGTGGTATTCACCTCACCTTAACCTGCGAGTGGGAGTATTACAAATTTGGTCCGGTCCTTCCGCTTTCTGAGGTTTCAAGTTTAACTGATCAAAATGGTCATTTCTACAAAAACAGAACTGATTTTAAAAATAATGCCAAACTTCCTGAAATCAGGAAAGAACTTACCGCTCAAATCGAAAAAGCTTTACAATTTGGAATACAGCCTACCCATCTTGATTCACACATGTGCAGCGTGGGTGTAACTCCTGCAATTTTAGAAATCTATAAAGAACTCGGAAAACAATATAATCTTCCGGTTTTCATTAACAAACAATTTGTTGAATCCATCAGTTTATCTAACGAAAAATACCATTTTGAAGACACTCTTCTCGCTGATCATTTATTGATTGGATATTTTTCGGACTTTGAAAAAGGAGAATTAAGGAAATCATACTCCAAGGCGCTGGACAATGCTATTCCGGGATTAAATGTATTTCTGCTTCACCCTGCTTTTGACGATTTCGAAATGCAGGGCATCACCCTAAATCATCCCAATTTTGGTTCGGCCTGGCGACAAATTGACTTTGACTTTTTCACCAGTGAAGACTGCGGTGCAAAGCTGAAAGAAAATAACATTCAACTAGTGACCTGGCGAGAGATTGCATCAATTAGATAATTTGACAATTAGCCCATTCCCCTTTAAAATCATGGCCTTGCCTTTTTTGGGCATTACAAAACCAAAACAACCCATTTTTTCTCCATATTGACACAAAAAAGTGGGATAATTTCATCATTAGCGCAAACTAAACCGGAAAATCATTTGTCTCCCCGCAAAATAAAAATTACTTTTGCACCAGTTTAACTTTTACACATAAAATGAAGCCTAACACACAACAATTAAGCGATTTAACTATCCAAGTAAGAAGAGATATTCTTCGAATGGTACATGCTGTCAACTCAGGTCACCCAGGTGGTTCATTAGGTTGTACTGAATTTTTGGTAACACTGTACCAAAACATTATGGAGCGTAAAGAAGGTTTTGATATGGACGGAATCGGAGAAGACATCTTCTTCCTTTCAAACGGACATATTTCTCCTGTTTTTTATAGCGTATTAGCACGTAGCGGTTATTTCCCTGTTTCAGAGCTTGCTACTTTCAGATTACTAAACTCTCGTTTGCAAGGACATCCAACAACTCATGAAGGATTACCTGGAATTCGCATGGCTTCTGGTTCACTAGGACAAGGTTTATCTGTAGCTATTGGTGCAGCACAGGCAAAAAAATTAAATGGTGACAATCATTTAATTTACAGCTTACACGGAGATGGTGAATTACAAGAAGGTCAAAACTGGGAAGCGATCATGTATGCTTCTGCTAAAAAAGTAGACAACCTTATTGCAACTGTAGACGTTAACGGGAAACAAATTGACGGAACAACTGACGAAGTTTTAGCAATGGGAAGCCTTCGTACAAAATTTGAAGCTTTTGACTGGGACGTTCTTGAAATTAAAGAAGGAAACAACATAGAAGCTATTATTGCAGGTTTAAACGATGCGAAATCAAAAACCGGAAAAGGAAAACCAGTTTGCATTTTGCTATATACAGAAATGGGTAACGGAGTTGATTTTATGATGCACACACATGCATGGCACGGTAAAGCACCAAACAACGATCAGTTGGCAAGTGCTCTGGCTCAAAACACATCAACTTTAGCAGACTATTAAAAACAGCTTTAAGCCTTAAGCAGTAAGCTTTATGCCTATTGCCTACAGCCTATCGCGTACAGCAAAAAAACAAAAATGAAAAAATATACAAATACAGGAAGTAAAGATACTCGTTCGGGTTTTGGAGCGGGAATGACTGAACTAGGTCAAAAAAACGAAAATGTTGTAGCATTATGTGCTGATTTAATTGGATCATTAAAATTTGATGATTTCAAAAAAAATCACCCGGAACGTTTCTTTCAAATCGGAATCGCTGAAGCGAATATGATTGGAATCGCTGCAGGTTTAACTATTGGAGGAAAAATTCCTTTTACAGGAACTTTCGCTAACTTCTCCACAGGAAGAGTTTACGACCAAATTCGTCAATCAGTTGCTTATTCTGATAAAAACGTAAAAATTTGTGCTTCTCACGCCGGTTTAACACTAGGTGAAGACGGAGCAACACACCAAATCCTTGAAGATATTGGATTAATGAAAATGTTGCCAGGAATGACTGTAATCAATACTTGTGATTACAATCAGACTAAAGCTGCTACTTTAGCATTAGCAGATCATCACGGACCGGCTTACTTACGTTTCGGTCGTCCGGTAGTTCCTAACTTCACTCCTGCTGATGAGCCTTTCGTAATTGGGAAAGCAATTTTACTAAACGAAGGAACTGACGTAACTATCGTTGCAACAGGACACTTAGTTTGGGAGGCACTTATCGCCGCTGAAACCCTTGAAGCAAAAGGAATTTCTGCTGAAGTAATCAACATCCACACGATCAAACCTCTTGACGAAGAAGCTATTCTAAAATCATTAGCTAAAACAAAATGTGTGGTAACTGCCGAAGAGCACAACATCCTTGGAGGTCTTGGAGAAAGCGTTTCAAGAGTATTAGCTCTAAACAATCCTGCACCGCAAGAATTTGTTGCTGTTAACGACAGTTTTGGTGAATCCGGAACTCCGGAACAACTAATGGAAAAATACAAACTAAACAATCAGGCGATCGTTGAAGCTGTAGAAAGAGTAATCAAAAGAAAATAATCATTTCATTTTCTTACTTAATAAAAAGACCCCGAAAAGCAATTTTCGGGGTCTTTTGTTTTGATCCTACCTCTAGAAAAAAAGAACACTAGACATAGAACATCCATAAGCCTCCATATATATTCCATGAAACACTAAGCTTTCTTTTTCTCTACATTAAAAAAACACCCTCCATCTACAGCATCTACGAGAAACAAACTTTTTAAAACTCTGTCAATCTAAAAGCTCAAATCCCCTCATCTGTCAACCATAAAAAAACCCCGAAATCACTTTCGAGGTTTTACATTTTAATATGACTTAAAACTTAATTTTGTTTATATGGATAAGTATTATCCAAATGAATCCTTTTTCTACCTGGTGTCGTATAATCTGCAGGAACAAATTTTTTGGGATTTGTTATAGATTCCGGCTTACTAGGATCAGTAAGAGCCCCACTTGGCCTGCTCGGTATTCCCCAAGTCTCAGACTCATCAATATTAGGTGTAGATGGATTATCTAAAATTGGATCATACGGATAATACTTACTCAAACCAGAAAATGGAGCGTCAGTAGGCTTAGTAACTTCAAATCGAGTCGTAAAACCATCTCCATCATCGTCCTGATCTAAGAAATCCGGAATTCCGTCTTTATCAGTATCATCCAAATTTTCAGGAGCTTTAGGATACAACGTTGTGTTTCTGTAATCATAAACATAACCATCCCCGTTAAGATCTTCCTGATAATCAAAAACCCCATCTGGATTCTCAATCAAAACACCCGCACTGGAATAACCATTGTTTTCGTGATCTAATCTTTTAAAATCATACAATTTAACTGTAAAAATTAAAGGCGCATAAGCAGGTATTGAGCCTGATGAAGGCGGATTTGCATAATATCCTAATCCCGAAGGAATAAACAATACTCCAGCACCAAAGTCCTTATAACTCATAGTTCCATCAGCATTCGCTTTACTTGTCCCTTTTTTAAATTGAGGAAAAACTTCACTCCATCCCATAATTGCACTATACAAATCCACAATGTTATTTACATATACAACTTGCTCAAAGAATGTAGTGGTTAACTTCTCGGGATCCGTAGCTGTTTTCTCAACTCGCTTTAAATACTCCCCTTTATAAGCTGCTACTACACCGTCTGTATTCATTGGCGATATACCAGTTCCTTCTCTCAAGACCAAATAATACATTTTATATTTTATTCCATGCAAATCCACATTTCTAGTTAACAACTTAGGAAACGTAGCACTATTTAAATAAGACATGATTGAAGGCTGCGTCGCAGGATCAGTAATCTTCGTAAATGTAACATCCTGATCTGTTAAATCTCCAGGCTTATCAACTACCGTAATATAATTTGTCTTTAAATATTCCTCAATATTTGCATTATCAATATTAAATTGTTCCTGATAATCTTTTAAAGGAGCCACCACCACTTCATCATCATCCTTTTTATTACAAGAAACAAACGAAATACCTGCAAGCAATAAAATAAAATAATATTTAAATTTATTCATTATTGTTAATTTTTTAGGTGCGCAAGATACAATATTGATTTATTTTTGTAAAGATTTTAACTTCGATTTTAGAAAAATTATGAGAATAGACAAATACCTCTGGTGTGTACGATATTACAAGACCAGAAACATGGTTACGGAAGCCTGCAAAAAGAACCATATCACTGTAAATGGGCAGGTTGCCAAACCATCCAAAGAGGTTTTTCCAACCGACAGAATTACTTTTAGAAAAGATCAGATTACACAAATTATAACTGTACTCGACATCCCTGAAAGCCGTGTTGGAGCAAAATTGGTTGACATATACCGAAAAAACGAAACTCCGCCTGAAACATATGCTCATCTGGAATTACTAAAACTATCCAAAGAACATTATCGCAAAAGCGGTACCGGAAGACCTACCAAAAAAGACCGTCGCGATATTGACGAATACGGCAACGAAATATTTGATGAGGAAGAAGAAGTTTAAATTAATTATATTAGCAAAAAAAATAAATCATGAGCAAAAATATCATTTTAACCAATCAGGAAATCGAACACAAAATAAAACGTATCGCTTATCAGATATACGAAACTTTTGTGGATGAAGACGAAGTCGTAATTGCAGGAATTGCTTCGAATGGTTCTGTTTTTGCTCAAAAGCTTGCTTTGTCCTTAACCCGCATTTCAACACTTAAAGTTTCTCTTTGCGAAGTTAAAATCGACAAACAAAATCCACAATCACCTATCTACACCTCATTAACCAAAGAAGAATACGAAAACAAAGGTCTGGTTTTAGTAGATGACGTTTTAAATTCAGGTACTACTTTAATCTATGCTGTCCGTCATTTCTTAGATGTTCCGCTTAAGAAATTCAAGACAGCAGTATTGGTTGACAGAAACCACAAGAAGTATCCGGTAAAAGCCGATTTCAAAGGAATCTCTTTGTCTACTTCTTTATTAGAACATGTACAGGTTGTTTTTGATGATAACGGCGACAACTATGCCTTCTTAAGCTAAAACAGCTAAAATATCCTGAACCGTTTCTTCGACAGTTTTATCATCAACCGTAACCTTATATTGGGCCTGGTTGTAATAAAAGCTTCTGTCGAACAAATGTTTCGCGATAAATTCTCTCATTTCCTCTTCATTCATTTCAGCAATTAAAGGACGCTTACTTTTATTGTGAACTAATCTTCCGTATAAAGTTTCGATAGAAGCCTTTAAATAGATTGAAATGACATCTTCCCCTTTTAATAATTCATGATTATTGGCATAACAAGGTGTTCCCCCTCCTAAACCTATTATACTTCTTTCAGGAGACCGGAGCAATTCTACAAACATTTCATGTTCTAATTTTCTAAAATAAATCTCTCCATGTTTCTCGAAAATCTCCTTTATTGATAAACTAGCTCTCTCTTCGATGCATTTGTCCAAATCCAGAAATGGAATATTTGTAATTTTTGACATATTTTGGGCAATCGTTGACTTCCCGCACCCCATATATCCTAACAATATAATTTTTTTCATTTTAATAATACCTTATAAACTAAGAGGTTGTAAATTTTACTTAAAAAAAGACAAATTTATAATAAATAAGCTTGGAAATATCCAAAATAACTTCTTATATTTGCACCCGCGTTCAAGAAACGAATATGACTCGATAGCTCAGTTGGTAGAGCACATCACTTTTAATGATGGGGTCCTGGGTTCGAGCCCCAGTCGGGTCACAAATTGTGACTCACAATATAAGTTTCTTGACAGCATTGACTCGATAGCTCAGTCGGTAGAGCACATCACTTTTAATGATGGGGTCCTGGGTTCGAGCCCCAGTCGGGTCACAAAGGTCGAGTATTAATTTACTTGACCTTTTTTAATTTTCGGCCATGTGGAGAAACGGTAGACTCGCCATCTTGAGGGGGTGGTGCTCGCAAGGGCGTGAGGGTTCAAATCCCTCCATGGTCACTTTAAATTAAAAAGCCTGCAAAAAATTATTTTGCAGGCTTTTTTTTTCGATAATTACGTCTTGTTAATCTCTTTAGAAACAATCACAAAACGATCCTAAATTATCGCTTCTTTTTATTTCGTCCCCACCATATCAAAAAACCACTCACCGGAAGTAACGCACAGAACAAAGAAATAAATGTCGCCAATACTTTTGTAGGAAAACCATAAATACTCCCCGTGTGAATAGCATAATTACTATTCCTCCATTTTGCCCCAAGGGTTTTATCGTTTTGAGTTACCGTAAAATAATTTTCAGCCGAAAGACTATTATAAGTATAACTATCAGATTCATCCCAACCTGAATTCCCTTCATGTTTAACATAAGTAGTAACCGGAACCGCTTCCTTAGAAGATTTCTCAGGCAAAGACAAACCAACAGAAATCCACTCAGATGTCTTAAACCTAGAATCCCTAACAATATACTCTAAGGGATCTTTTACCTGTACAACCTCCTTATTGGAGATTTCAGGAACCTTAGCCCATACCTTTTCCGGATCGTTCCCTAAAAGCCTGTATATCCCATTCGTCCACCAGTCAAAAGTCCAAACTAAACCGGTAATAGCAAAAATCAGAATGAATACAAAAGTATAAATCCCTCCTATGTTGTGAATATCATAGTTTTTACGCTTCCACCTAGTGGTATTTTTCCATTTAAACCATATCCTTTGTTTCAATGCTGCTTTATTTTTAGGCCACCACAAATAAATACCAGTTAAGACCAGAATAAAAATAAACACAGTTGAAAATCCCACAATATAATGTCCTACCTCGTAGGTCAACAATAGATTCTGATGGAGCAGCCTCATATTAGATATCCAGTCGTACCTTAAATCAACTTCACCTAATTCTTTCCCGGTATATTGATCTATATAAATACTACTATAATTTGCGTAATCAGAAGCAGCCGTCCAATGCGGCTTAGTATTCTCTTCATAACTTGTAAAAACATAGGACTTTTTCGGGTCTTTACTAATCTCCACATAATCAGCAAGTGGATGTTTTTTCTGAACAATCACCATAAGACTATCCAATGGTAAAACCACCTCTTTTACTTCAGGTACAAATAATTTTTCTTTATGATACCATGAAGACAATTCTTTTTCCCATACATAAATACTGGCTGCCAACATACTTACAAATACAACAAGTCCACACATAAGCCCAAGCCATAGATGTATTTTATTTAATACTTTTCTCATCTAAATTATTCCAAAAATTAAAAATTAACCTCAACACTAAAAAGAAAACCACCTGATACGTCGATAAAATTTCCCTGATAACTATATTCTCACCTAAGCATTACGTATCAAAATATGACTCGAAGTGATTGCAAAACTACTCAGCAACACCCCCTCATTCTTCTCATGTTTTTTTTTTACCAAAAGTAAATTATTTTAATTTGTTCCAAATAAAATATACAAATAATATTAAAACAACATCAGCACTTCATATATTTGCATTCACTAAGAAATACCAGTAAAACACACAAACAAAACACACTTCCCCTTAACCCTTCATCATCATACCCAAAACAGAAATACAATATTTAAAAAAACAAAAAAACTACCAATATTCAATTCCAAACAGATCAACAAAACACTGATTTGCTGATACTTTTTTTTAAAAAAAATCTTTTATCTGAGATATTTTCTCTAGGGTTTTGTAAGTTTTTTAACAATACTCAT
>NZ_CAGKLC010000098.1 GCF_903469665.1 Flavobacterium sp. UGB4466
AATTTCTTCTAAATCTTTAGCTAGTATTATGGGATCAATAAAACCTAAGCCAGAAATTGCACCGATCTTGAAATTGGAGTTTAACCCAATATACATTATTTTTAATTCTTCGATAACAAGAATGTCAGATACAGCCTTTTCTGCATTGAAAACTTTTGCATCCTCAAAAAAAGTTTGATAAAAAAGGGAAAATTTTTCAAATTTTTCAATATTGTACTCATACAGTTTTTTATCAGGAGCTGTCCCTCTAAATTTTTGAAAAGCAAAATTTGCATCGTTCCTACTAACGTCATGGTCACCAGGAATTATTAAAATATTATCTTTAGTTATAGCCAGTTGGCTGGCGATCAAATTGAGTATCTCAACTAATTCGTTAAATTCATTATCTTGTGCTGAATTTGACAGATCCCCAGATATAACAAGATAAAGAATGGTATCTGGAACCTGTTTTTTTACAAAATCACAGAATGAGGTTATGAATCTTTCGTTTTCGGGCTTTTTATCCGCTATCAGCCAAGAATGAAATTTATCTTGCAAATCACCGTTTGGGTCAAAGCAGCTTGTAACATGTAAGTCCGAGATATGTAAAATTGCACTATTCATTAGTCTAGAGCTGTTTTAATTTTAAAATTGATTTGTGAATTGTTAGCCTTGTTAATATTAAAAACACTTAGGTTTTTCAGCTTTTCGCTAGCAATATGCTCTTCATTTAATGTATCTAGTTTGACAATGCTGACATTACCGATAACCTTACCTCCCAGAAAAGAAATAATGTTTTTAGTAATCTTTACCTCTGTACCTAGACATACAACATCTGAGACTATTATGTATTTTTTATCTTGTTCAATTTTGCTATTCAGGCTGCTATAGTTTGTGTTTATAGGACCTACATGGTCCAGAATAAGTACATCCATCTGAAGGAAATTGGAAAGAACTGAGCTAATGAAAGAGCTATTTAAATTTTGACATACAAGAACAGGCTTATCGTCCATATTTTCTATCCAAGCTTCATGAATCTTTAATGCTAATTTGTATAGGCAGAACATTATAAAACTAGTGCCCTGTGAGATCATTTTTTTTATATCTATATATGAGGTTAAATAGACAGAAGATGATGAATGTAAGAATAACTCTTCCGAATCGGGGCTTTTAAAGTGCATAATGAAATGAAGTAATTCTTCTTCGAAAAGGCTTTGCGGTTCTAAGTATCTCACGGCTTTAGAATCGTTACCAAAATAGAAAATTGTAAAAGTTTCCTCATTTTCCATCTTGTGATTATTGGGGTTTTTTAGAAACTCTTCATTAAGGGATAATTGGTTCAGTACATTCTGCTTAAGGTTTATAAAGACCAATGATTTTACCTTACTCTTGATTTTTGACAGATCGTCAAACAAATTTTTGCTGGCATTTTCAATATTTTCAAAATCAAGATATAGATTCAGTTCACTGCTGCCTGCAATTTGATCTAAACAGCTGTTAATCCTTTGCAGGGTGCTGTCAAATAATTCAGTTGCATATAATCCAATTTCGGCTGCAAAATAACTGCTGCTAATGGTTTGCTCTGCATGAAGATTGAAATAAATCAGTTCCTCATTTTTTATTAAAGAAATTAGCATGTTAATACTTTTTAGGTATTTCTACTTCAATATGAACTCCCTTGAATCGAACTTCAAAAAGTCTTATAGATGAATACTTTACATCTGAATTATAATTTGAAATTATATTTGTAATCAGTTTTTTAAATTCATCCCTTACATGAAGTGTTAACTTGCTGAAAGTCTCCTCAAATTCATTTCTATCAATTACCTTAGAAATATATTTTTGATGACAATCATAAATCTGACCTCGAAGTTTAACCAATACATATAGTTCACGCATCATTCTAAGGGAAATTATGATCTGGGCATTATGATTATGAAGCCTGAAGTATCCATCAGAATTTAAAACTACAGTGGTCATAAGATCAAATAATCCTTTCCTGTCTTTTAGGATTGAATAATATAACGCTTCAAAGATGGAATAAAATGACTCTTTAATCTTTTTATCCACATTTAGAGGAATTGTATCAAAAAG
Organism: Flavobacterium sp. UGB4466; assembly: GCF_903469665.1. Lineage (GTDB taxonomy): Bacteria > Bacteroidota > Bacteroidia > Flavobacteriales > Flavobacteriaceae > Flavobacterium > Flavobacterium lipolyticum. The sequence continues at coordinate 2,074 of NZ_CAGKLC010000098.1, forward strand.
TTCATTATATAAATCAAAAAGTTTGTAGTTTGTATTTACTGTCTGAATCTGCTTTGATTTTAAAGATTCAAACAGCCCTATTCCATTGTCTGAAATCGAAAAACATGTTCTTTCTTTATCTGTGAACATTAATGCATATACATCCGATTTGGAATGTAAAACTCCATTTGTTATTAGCTCGGATAAAATCTGCACATAATCAAAAACGATCTCTTTATTGTTACTGCTCTCGTTCAGGATAACTTCAAAATGGTCTTTAACTTTATAAGTATAGTATTCGATTAGATAATCCCTCTGCTGTTCAGGAGGGAGTGTGCTAATACTATTTGTGATAACTCCTTCGTTTAGTGAATAGAAGCGGACTTTATGCTCAGGTCTCTGTTTATTTGAATCAAAAAAACCTAAAAAATCCTTATTAAAGGATAAGATATTTTTGTGGAACTTATGAAAATCACCAGAAATCTTAAAAAAATCTGACCTATCTAGAAAGGCTAGCACTTTTTTAGTGGAATGTGTATTATACAATTGCAGTGTTATACTTTCCTTGTGAAATTTAGAAAGCTGGTCGGCAAGTGACAAAAATAGAGGAATGCTGATAGGATCAAAGTAATAGGTGTGAAAAAAAGATTCTTTTTCATCTTCCCCAATTAAAAAAAAAGTTATTTTTTCCTGTGGAAACTGCCTGTAAAAACTTGCGACGCTACCTAAAAAGCTTGAATAAAAGTGGAATGGCGTAAAAGCCTTATTGTTCAATAAAATTGGTACTCCTTTCATTATTTTTTTAGATTTTTAAACTTTAAAAGCTTCCTAACATAAGTGCAATTCTAAATTATTTTATTGTAATCTGTAATGTAAAACAGTTGCATTGAATCCCCATGACATAACATTATCCAATAAATTGAGTCCTTAGGTAAATATTTTACATTGAGCTGACTAATATAAAGAAAGATAAAAAAAGCAGGCAACAGTATAAATACCTGTTTATAATTAGATAGCTGTTTTTTTTAGTTATATTTTTAAGCAGGCACAAAATAGAAAATGTTTTAAAAAGAATTTTACGGGTTTCCGTAAATTTTGAAGTTTAATTTATTCGTTAAAAAAAAGAATATTTATTCCTATGAAGGTAATCTAATAATCTAGTACTTTTCGATGTATGGAACTGCATTTTGAAGATTTTACGCTAACACTGAAAGCTGACGATCTGGGAAGCAATCCCGATGAGATACTGCACGCTTTCCATTATTTGGTCGAAAACTTCCAGCCGAGATGGTCGTCCATTATTGTAGAGCAGGGGCGGTCAAAAAAGAGGTTACAATCGAGCTTATGTATCAGGAAATATTTTAAAAGACGGCGTATGGATTTAGAGGACGGAATCGAAAGATATGCATCGGCACAGGAAAATGTGTACCGTCAGGCATTGGATGAAATAAAAAATGGCAGGAAGACCAGCCATTGGATGTGGTTTGTCTTTCCCCAGATCATAGGTCTGGGATTCACGGATTACAATATCTATTATGGGTTAAAGGGGCTAGACGAAGCAAAAGAATATCTCGATAACCCCGTTCTTGGTTAGCGCCTGGTGAAAATTTCGCAGGCGGTTCTGGACCTTCAGGGGAAAACCGCATTGGAGATTTTCGCAAAGCCGGACCAGCGCAAGCTCAGATCCTGCATGACCCTGTTCAGTCTCTTGCCGAACACGGATCCCGTATTCCAAAAAGTATTGGATAAATATTATCAGGGAGAGATAGATGAGAAGACAGTTGCCATTCTTGCTACAGATCCACAAAAGTAAGGGTAACCGTTCTGCGTTGCTTTTGAAATTATACAATAAAAATACCTAATCCATGCTGAAATTGCAAACTGAAAAAATAGAAATAGATTTTTCGAAATTAATGTTATGCAAGTCTAGTTTATGGATTTCCGTAATTTGATATGCCTTTTAATTCAGTTATTTGATGACAAGTGGCTAAGCATAATGAGGCAACTCATAAAATGCTTTTCTGAAAACTAAATGAAATAAGCTGTTTTAACAGATGTAGAATTTGATTCATTTGCTTTAGCCTAATGAAGTATATTATGTTGAAAACTTAGAATAAATTGTGTTAAAAAAAGAGGTAAATTGCAAAATTACTTAAACAAGAATAGAAATGGCAGATTCAGTTTTAGCGATCCAGAAAGGATTCGAATTTCAGGCTAAGTTTTTTTGGTATAAGGCCTGTTCCTTATATCGACCGGGGTCAACGGCAGTAGAGGTAACGTATGAAGCTGATGGTGTTCCCGGATTTGATGACGTAACGGTCTCTTTTGATCCACCAAGGTTAAGCACATATGGCTACAGCATAAGCAGGGAATGTTATCAAGTCAAGTTCCATGTTGACCATTCCAGAGCATTTGACGTGGATGCGCTGATTGATCCCTCTTTTATTGGGGCTGTTTCTGAATCGCTTCTCCAGAAATTGTACAAAAATTATTTAGCCTCCCCTGAGGACTACGCTAAAACAAATTACTATATCATAAATACTTGGGGAGTGGACCAAAAAGATGATCTGATTAAACTGCTCAATAATGAAGGAGCTGTAATCTTCAAGAGACTCTTTGACGGGACTACCGACAGGTCACAAATGGGCAAGATTAGAAAAAAATGGAGAGATCATCTTGGACTCTCAGAGGATCGCGAATTGAAAATCGTACTTAGGCAGCTCAGGATTCGTGCCAATCACGTTTCAGGGGAATATTTTGATGAGCCACTAAGCTTTGCTTTAGCAGCAATAAACCTTAAGCCTTTGCATGACGATAAACGCACCAGCCCATATTCATCCCTGATTGTCCGTCTTCATGAGGAAAAATCAAATAGGCTTCACAAAGATAATCTATATGCAATTCTGGCCCAAGAGGATCTATGGGTTACAACCACCACGAATGAAAAGATTTTCGCTAGTGCAGGACTGCGTACATTTAGAAAAGGGGCTGAAAATATGGAAATGGAGACAGATAAATGTTTATGCCTCTTAAAGCACTTCGAATCACGGTATATATTGGATGGACCTTTGTGGCAGAGTGAGGTTCTTCCAAGCATTGAAGCATTTTCACAGGAGCTGATCGGTTTGGGAAAGCCCATAGTTCTGCATCTGGATGCTCATATTTCGACGGCATATGCACTCGGCTATTACATCGGTAACAAGTCTGGAACTGATATTACCATCGTTCAGAAATCCCCGAAGGGCCGTGTATACTGGAAACCTGAACTGGAGGCTACTAGAGAGGAGACTGAGCAGTGGGACTATACGGAAAGAGATGGCAATGCAGATGGGGATGATCTGGTACTCTCGATTAGCATCAGCAACGATATTTCGGCGGAGGTGGATCACTTTGTTGAATCGCACGTACCGAACGCGGCAGCCGTTTTGCATGCCAAAGCAATTTCCGGTTGCGGTTTCAGTGCTGTCAGGAATGCTGATCATATTATGGAGTATATCGTATTTTTAAACAGGAAAATACGTACTTGGAAAACTGCAAAAGGAAGAGGGAAGAGAATACACATCTTTATTTCGGCGCCAAACTCTTTCAATTTCTTTCTTGGCCAGCAGGCATCTGGTTACGGCAGAATTTCGCTTTACGAGTACGATTTCGAGGGTATCCGTAGCGGAACTTATGTTCAATCACTTAATTTACCTTAAACAATAAATGGGAAATATAAACAGTTACTTTACAGATTTTTTAACTGGCATCAGATTAACACAGACACAGAAAGATGATGCCAAGAGAGGCCATACAACACTTCGAAACAGGTTATTGGCCGACGATGATTTAAAGGATATCATCGTTACAACATTTCTTCAAGGAAGTTACAGGAGATCAACAGCAGTCCGACCAAATGGTGAAAAAAGAGCGGATGTAGACGTTATTGTTGTTACCACTCTTGACCAGGATAGCACTACACCCGAAGAGGCATTGGAGAAATTTGAGCCTTTTGTGGAGAAACATTACAAAGGAAAATGGGTAAAGCAGGGCAGATCGATTGGAATTTCGCTGTCCTATGTCGACTTGGATATCGTGGTTACTTCCGCGCCTTCTGAAGTTGACAAGAGCGGGCTTCGTTCAAAGAGTGTGACAACAGATCTGACGCTCGAAGATTTGATGACAGGATCATATGACTGGAGGCTTTCCAAAGGTTGGAACGAGCCTGATTTGATGAAGGCGGTGAATCTATTGTCTGAGTCGGTGCGTGCGGAAGCCGAGTGGAAACTACAACCTTTATGGATACCGGATCGTGAGGCAGATATCTGGGAGGAAACTCACCCGCTGGAGCAAATCAGATGGACACGTGATAAGAACAAGTCAACTAATGGCTATTACGTCAACATCGTAAAGGCATTCAAATGGTGGAGAACGTTAAAAATTACAGATTTGAAATATCCTAAGGGATACCCAATCGAGCATATGCTTGGAGACTGCTGTCCCAACGGTATTACAAGCATGGCTGAAGGTGTGGTCCTTACCTTTGAAAAATTTGTAGACAAGTTCTCGGCATACCGAGTAGCAGGAATCGTACCAGAGTTTCCTGACAGAGGTGTTCCTTCACATAATGTGTGGCACAGGATCACAAAAGATGATTTTAATAAGTTCTATGACCACATGAAAAATTACGCGGAAAAAGCCAGGGAGGCCTACGATGAGAAGTCACTTAGGAAGGCTACAGAGAAATGGCAGGAAATATTCGGGCCTAAATTTCCGCTGGCTCCAGAAGACGACGACAATGGAGGAACCAAAAATTCAGGACCGACGGGTTTTACACCGAGATCCGGAGTTACTGAACCCGATTCATCTAGATTTGCATAAATGGAGGAGCCATCAGAAATCATTCTGCACGGAAGGAGGTTATGTGAACAAATTACTAGCTACAAACTGCTTGAAGACCTGAGCTGGTCAGTTTCGGAAAAAAAATGGGTGCTTAAGTTTGCGCTTTCAGGGGATTTTCAAGGAACAGACAGAGTGCCTGTTGAAACGTTGTGGTATGCTCTGATATCGAAGAACTATCCTTACGGCTCGCTGTGTATTTTCCCTGCAACCCAAGGAGGCATAATATCGACTTTTCCTCACATGAACATTAATCGGGATACTGGCAAACTATGGAGATCAGGAGATATCTGCATTAAAACACAGTATGGCACTTGGAAAAGTACATATTTTAATAAGGAGCCATTTGATGCGTACCGCCTTCAGTGGTGCATTAAAAGAAGCCTATTATGGATCAAAGCCGCCGCTGAAAGAAGGCTTCAGGTAGCTGGAGATCCTTTTGAATTTCCGCATATCCCGAAGGAGAGCAAAATATTCACCAGTTGGATTTTTTCTGAAGACCCTGAAATGTTTCAGAATTGGCAGGTCTCAGGGAACAAGGGGTTACTGGAATTCTATAAACCTGAGTTTAATGCCAATTTAGCCGTGGTTCTGAACTACAGCCATGATAATGGTTCTGCTGTCAGATATGAATGGGGTAACCTGCTTTCGGATTCAAAGAACGGTACAGAGGTGGCATTGTGGTTCCGGGTTTCCGACATACCGGTTATCGAACCTTGGCAAATTCCACTTACTTGGGGTGAACTGTTTGAATTATGTGAAAAGAAAGGATGGGCTTTAAGGGAATTTCTGTTTGATAAGCTGGTAAAAGGCAGGCTTTTGGACAAGACAAAATATTTGGCAATCGGTTTTCCTGTGGCACCATTTATAGGTCAGGAACCTGAACGGATGCACTGGTTTGCAGTGCGGTTGCCTGGTCTTCATAAATCTATGACTGGATTCAGAAAAAACACCGATGAGTGGAGAAAAGCCCAGTTTTCAAGGATTTATGCTAAGCATCAAAGCATTAAATGGCTTCATTCCGAGAACTGGATGAAAGACCAGATTACGGCGCGAGGTTTGGCTAATAGGCAGCTAACTGATTTTAAAATCTGCATAATAGGCGCGGGTTCAGTTGGCTCGTATTTGACCGATCTTTTAGCAAGAATGGGCTGTGGAAGACTTACGATTGTAGATGATGACGGAGCACAGGTGGGCAATTTCTCAAGGCATACCCTTGATATGAAGTCCCTTACCTATTATAAAGCACAGGAAGTTGCCAGGAGGGCAAACAACACCTTTCCGTTCATAAAAGCAGATTTCTGCATTCAAACCATTGAAAAGGTTTTGGAGCGAGAGCCTAAATTTCTAGACCAGTTTGATCTCATTATCGACTGTACGGCTGAAGACAGCGTTCTTAGTATACTTTCGGAGCACTGTACTACAGAGCAACAGATTGTATTTTCGATTTCCCTTGGCATAGAGGCGAGAAGCCTGCTGGCCTTAATGATGCGAAGTCCGATGCAGGAGCTCTTTTCTGAATTCAAGAAAAAAACTAAAGCTTGGTCAGAAGAGCAGAAGCAGAAATTTCCAAATCCGCAGTTCCCGTTGGAGGGAATAGGGTGCTGGCATCCTATTTTTCCAGCACGAATTGATGACATTCAAGGCCTTGTTGCCTGTACAATAAGACAGCTTGAAATATTTTTAAGTGAAGCCGTACAATCCAAACTGATCATAATAGAGCGTGATGATAGTGGCGGTGTATCAATTAAAACTTTACTATGATTTTTATACTAAAGAGTACCGGGATAAAAGTTGCGATAGAAGACCATCATATAAAAAAAATGAGAAATCTCATCAAAACTGCGGGAATAAATGAAACGGGAGGAATAATCCTTGGCAGTTATACGGATTCAGCGACGGCAACGGTAAGCGAAATAATGGATCCTCCTGAAGACAGCAGAGCCGGTAGATATTGGTTTGAAAGAGGGATAAAGGGGCTGAAATCGATACTGACCGCTGCATGGAATAAGAACCAATATTATTTAGGTGAATGGCATTATCATCCAAATGGAACCGTAGAGCCAAGCTATCAAGATTACCAACAGATGAGTAAAATATCAAAGAGTGAAAAATACTACTGTCCTGAGCCCATAATGATTATAATTGCAGGAAATTTTCAAGATTACAAGCTCGGTGTGTACATTTCTGACCGAAATCTAAACAAAACTTTTAAATTGGAACAATTTACAAAGGATGCTAAATGATATAAAGATGAACAGTAATCTGGTTATACACAATGATGAAGACAGGGACAAAGATGATTTTCCTATAAATGGGAAAGGTGTCCACATTCATCTTAATGACGGTCAAGGATATGTATTTATTCCGCTCTACAGCAATTTTTTTATTAATGTTCCTGAGAAAGCAGGGATAAAATTCGACCCCAAAAACAAATTGGAGGTGAACGCGGCGGTTGATACTCTTATTAATATTCTTGCTAATGGCTTCTATGATAAACTGGAGACCATTTATACTATCGATCTTACAGACGAATGTAAAAGAGCTAACAAGATACGGACTAACGGACCTGCAAAATTTCTAGTAATCGAAATGTATTTTGATTGGATAAATAAATGGCTTAATTATCTGGGAAATGTTTTTAATTTTGAGTTCAAGCTTTTAGTATATGCCAAATATAAGGAAAAGATTAAGAATGATCTGCTTTTTTTGGAAACAGGTCTGAAAGAGATCAATGCGCCCATAGGCCATGTGAAATTTGCTAGGAAATGGCTTAAGGAAACAGATTCGAACATGAATTCGGAGGGTAAGGCCAGATCTTCTAAAAATGATTACAGGGAAGCTGGTCGGCTACAATCGAATATAGATTTGAAAGTTAGAAGCCATCTAAAAGAGGAAGATTCAAAGCAGATCCGGAATATTCTGATACCATTATCAGGAAAATGGAATCGGACGCTGATTATGAGTGAACCTGATTTTGAAAGGCTGGTGTTGTACACGACCCAAATTTATGAAACTGGAAAGCTGCCTGCAGGTTGCGAAAGGTTTCCTCGAACGGGTACAACAGTCGAATTTATGCGAAAGACGATGCATCTGGTCTATCTTAATATTAATAAAAAGCATAAAACGTCCTTCATTTCTCTACTGCACCTTTTCAAGCAACTGGAAAACACTTCGCCAAGCACCACGAGCAGTAAGTTTTCAGTATACACAGGTAGCTATGAAGCAGATCTAAAAAAAATGATAGAATATTGAGGTTATTTTGGTAATTTAAAATCGCCATTGAATCACCACTTTTATTTGCATCATATTCAAATCAGTTATATATATGAGAGCAAATAAAATTAAGTTGAGGGTAAAATGGGTCTTAAGAATTCCGGTAGCAGATGCCGTTTTGAAAATCAGAATAAAAAAAGGAAACGTAAAGTTAAATGCTGGCTTTCTGAATTTTAAAATTACTAAAAAGATCACTCACTATGAATTGATTATCCTACTTTGGAGAATTGTTGGCTTTGAGTTAAAAATTCGTTCGCTTTGGCAGTTTTTAATTCATAATTATTAGAATTGATTTCAATATTTTTGGTTTTTATTGCGGATCACTTTTAAAAATAGGGAAACAGAATTTACCAACGAATACCATAGATTCTAATGAAGAGAATATTTAAGAACCGTATTGTAAAGGGGCATTAAGCTCGAAATAAATAGTAGAATCTTTATTGTTTTATCTTATTTAAAAATGGAAAAATACCAACATAGACGTGGATTCCAGTTTAACAGCTTTTTACGAAAAGATGAGCTTCACTGATTTCTGTAAATAGTTTTCAATCTAACTTCAAAAAAGAACTGTTATCAAAGTATCGTTAATTTTCATCAGGATATATGACGCAAAGCATTACTAATAGTAAAGCATAGCTATTTTTTCTTTTTGATTACTAAATGGGATAGGGAAGGATCATGTATAAGACGTTCCATTTCTGAATTTACAATTTCGGATATGTCTTCTTTTATCTGCAGATAATTGCGTTCAATCATTGTATTGTTTATAATACGCACCGGGCTGATTTTCTGATATGAGCCTTCTTCTTTTTTAAGCTGCTCGTGATTATTGATTATTTCAGAATGAAATGTTTTGAGTTCTATTTTACGGTCAGGATTATCGGCCGTAATGCCTACAAATTCGCCAGAACTTAAACATGAAATCTTAGAAGCAGGCACTGCAGCTTCCAACTGTTTTGATCTGCTGATTGATGTATCGGAGCTGTTTATGGAAATGCTCTCACGGTCCTGCATTATTTTTCCAAAACGTTCGGAGAGCTGTTTAGCCGTATCTCCGCTGACCTGTCCTGAGACAATATTTCCAACTATGTTAACAATTACATCCGCCTGTTCGCGGCCGTAATCCTTGCGCAGCTGGCTGAAGTCCTGAATCCCCAGACAGGTGCTTACCTTATTGCTTCTGGCCGTCGCTATAAGGCTGTCCATATTATTTAGATAGATAGTCGGGAATTCATCAAATATAAGACTGCTTTTGATCCTGTCTTTCTGGTTCACCTGCTTGATGAGCCTGCTTACATAAAGCGAGAGAACGGCGCCATAGGTCTGGATTTTAAGCGGATTATTTCCCATGCAGACTATCTTTGGGTCTTCAGGATTATTTATGTCAAGAGTGAAGTCATTTCCAGAGAGCACATAGTAAAGCTGCGCACTGGAAAGCCTTGCCATTGATATCTTAGCCGAGGCTATCTGGCCTTCCAGCTGCTCCATGACATTCTGAAGGTAGGCGCTGACAAATGGATCTATCAAAATCTCTATTTCTTTTTCGGTTCTCAGCAGCGTAAAAAGGCTGTTATATTCAACCTGCATGAGTTCAATTACATGAGGCAGGGTGCAGAACTCGCCGTTATTGTATTTACGCAGGTACCATATAACGGCAGAAAGAAAATTGATAGGGGATTCCACGAAAAAGTCTCCCTGTTTTTTTATCCATTCACGGTTTAATCCCAAAAGAATGGTGCGTGCCGATTCAGATGCGTCTGTTATGTCGTCCATTGATTTTGGATCAAGGGGATTGCATCTGTGCGTACGGCTCAGATCATCAAAATTAATGACATAGAATTTAGGTTCCACCTTGTATAAATGCTTATTCTGAAGCCATGTGTTATAGGCAATTATGCTGAGGTCGTCAAACTTAAAATCATATACAAACATTGAGAAGCCTTTACGTATGTGCTGGGTTATGATATGGCGGATCACAAAATAGGATTTTCCGGAGCCTGGTGTTCCTGCAACTAAGATGCCACGAAAGGGATTTATGATATTGATCCAGCTTTTTCGGACTTTGTTTTTCAATCTATATTGTGCCGGCAGGTTAATGGAATATTCATTTTCAAGGAGCCGTTCTTCCTGTGGGAATGTTTCATTTTCACTGTTGAAAATATCCTTATGGCGGAGATTTCTTCTTATGATCCTCGACAAAAGTGTTCCGCCCGAAATCAGGAGCAGATATCCTAAGATAGTGCAGATCATATAAAGGGCCAGTTTTTTCTCTGGGACAGCCGAAATAGCCAGAAAAAAGAAGCTCGAAAAATAAGCCAATAGCCCCAAAGCAATATAACAGAACGCAGTTTTGAAGTCCAGCTTTTCATTTTTTCTGCCCTTTGCCCCAAGCAAAGAAATGCATAAAAATCCCAAAGAAAACAGCTTGGATAAATGAAAACAATCAAAGAGCCCGGTGCGAAATATATTCCCCATCAGTTTATTGCCGAAGCTGCTTACCAGTCCCCATATTTTAAATACATTATAGCCGTAATAATAGAAATGTAGAGCTAACAATATCATGCTGATAAGCCTTGTCATATCCAAAATCTTTCTAAGCGCCTGTTCATTTTCTCCTGTCTGCATAGTCTTAGTTTTTTAGTTAGTAATCTGAATGCCCTTTTCCTTTTTTTCGTTTCTTTTTTCTTTTCAGCCGAGAGGGAATAAAATCAGCAGAAAACTCAGGCTGCAGGACCGAGTCAATTATCTTCTGGAGCTCACCTGGTGAAATAAAAGAGGGCTGTGATGGTTTGTTTTTTAATGGATCATCCTCAATATTTTTAACGGTGGCGCTGCCGATGCTAAAATTTTTGATACCGCACCGTTCTTCTATGCCCGAAGCTGCGTAAGGCTTTCCTAGAGAGCTTCCGTTAAAAACACATTTTGTTTTATGGTCTATATAGGTTAAGCCATAGAGAATACCTTGTTCGTTTCTTCGTTCAGCAGTCTTGATTCCATCCTGGATTAGAATTCTGTCAAGGCCGGAAACTGATTTTATCCTGTTCTGCATAAAGGCGAGATCAACTGCATTTTTTACTCTTTTTAAATGGAAATTTCTTTCTGCCTTGTTTGCCGCAAATTTTAATTCTAGATTTTTAAGGGTGGGTTTCATGTAAAAACTGCTGGCCTTTAAGGGAATACCCACAGGCTGTTTTTTATCGTTAAGAATCTGGTAAGCCAGACCTTTATGAAGAAACATTCTTGAATCTTTGCTGCCTTGCATGGCGGTAACGTTATAAAGATTCAGCACTGCATTTAATTCTCCTACAGTTGTACATTTATAATTAGGAATTACTGCGTTTAATACAGCAGCAATTGCTTTTTTAGTTTCAGCTGTTCCATACTCTATAACACTGCTTTTTACTGGTTTTATATTTAGGATCTTTTTCTTTTGGCTGTCCTCCGCAGGGATCAGATTGAATGCCTTTTCAATTTCTTTACGGGCTGTTTCAGATTGGTTCCTGCCTATGTTCTGCATGTCAATTCTCTTTCCGTCAGACTTCACTTTTATAGACACGATATGGATGTGCGGATGTCCTGCATCATGATGCTGATAAACCAGATATGGCTGGAATCCAAATCCGATTTTTACCATATACGAATGTGCAATTTCCATCAGCTTTTCTTTCGGCATTTGGTTTTCAGTTGAATCAAAATTTAGAGATATGTGCACGCTTCCGCGCTTGACATTTGTATTTAATTCGAGCTGTTGTAAAAGCAGTTTCAGCCTTAAGTCCTTGCGAAGTTCGGAGGCTTCAACCGGATAATTTCCTTCTCCTATAAGTTCCGCTTTTCCAGCTTCAATTTTATTTTCATTGTAATTGAAAATGCTTCTGACTGATGACCCCGTGTTTATGACTGCAACCATTTTTCAGTAAGATTTTTGATGGCCATTTTTATTTCTTCAATAGAACTGAACAACATTTTTTTATCTGTTTCGTAACAAAGAATCCATAATTTGAATTCAGAAATCTGGGAAAGCGTATGCAGTTTTTTCACAGCCTGATTGAAGTTGTTTCCAATGGGATTCAGCTCTGATCTCATCTTAATTAATTCGAACATTAGATCATCAAGAGCTGTATTTCTGTATTTTAAAATAACAGGTTTTCTAAGTAGATTTTTGCGGGCAAAGTCACTCATTTTAGGGCAGACTGATTCTTCGAAATATTTCTGCAGCATCTTATATTCGTCTTCACTGAGCCTGAGATGGAGCCATCTTGTTCTGTTTTTTTTCTCGTCTTTCATCATTTTTCCTTTTCATTCGACATTACAAATCTTCCAGTTTTCACTGCCAGCGAGTTCCGAGCAGAGAGGCAGCAAGATATCGGTTGTGATACAACCGGACATCTTGCCGATTGCAGGAACGATGCAATCTTTGAGTCTCTCTAAAGAGTATGGTACAGTATTAAGGTTATAGGAATTTTTACAAATTTTGTAAATATACTCTTTAGGTATAAAGTAAAGCTCGAATATAACGAAGGTAGAAATGTCATGCAATCATCACCAGATTTTGATGTGAATAAGATCAAAAGGACCTCTTACTTTTACATTAAATAGTATTAATTTAAAAACGTGAAGATTATGACAACAAATGATGTGGCCAAGGTTTTTGATACTGTACTTAGTATCCCCGGAATGAATGATGTAGTGAAAATTGATTTGAAAATTTCGCGAAAAAATGTGCTGTTACTAAACCATATTATTGAACGTGGATTGTCCAGTAAAACGGACGATAAACAAACGATTCTCATGAGTAGTGCCCCGGAAGAAAATCTACAGGAATTAAAACTTTTTGGAGAGGAATGTTTGCAAAAAGCCGGACTGATAGAACTCAGTGAAAAATTAAAAATCCTGAGCGAAACTGTTAAAACATAATAGATCAAAAAAGTGAAAAATGTTAGGGTTTAAATAAATATTATTTGTTTGTTTAAATCCTTTTTTTATTGGTCAAATTTACTTATGTGCTTCTGCTTTTAAAACTTTAACTAAAATAGCGGATTTTGACAAAATCATGCCGGATTCTTATAACGTTTTATGAAACACCTCATTGTAATTTTGTTTTCGGTCCAACTCTAAACAATTAAAGAATAATAAAAATGCTTTTCTTTTTTTGAATTTAATTGAATTTGAAGTA
>NZ_CAGKLC010000099.1 GCF_903469665.1 Flavobacterium sp. UGB4466
ATGTTAAGCCATTTATTTAATTGTAATGTAAAATGATTTAACGATTTAAAACCATGTACTTCTAATTTTGTAATCATATTTATTGATTTAGTTAAAAATTACTTATCAAAAGTATTTTTTTTTTAACAAACATCGTTTTTAATTTAAATTAATCACCACGTAAAAACACCTGATTTTTAATAAAAGTAGATTCTTTTAATTGAGTGATTTTACGGAAATCCATAAAAGCCAATTTAAAATCTAAATGCCCTAGCCCTGATAGCAGCGGGATCCTTTTTAGGCAAACGAAAACGTTTAAATTAAAACAAGAAATATTCTGCCTAAAAAGATACAGTGGATAGCAGGAACAAGCTCCTAAAAACCATCCTGATTCGACTAAATTTCAGCTTTAAAAAACACAAAAAAACAACACTAGAATTTTCGGTAAAAATTTTGTAATTTTGCGGTCCAATAAAAGGAATTAGAAAATGTTAGATAGACTTCAATATGTAAAGCAGCGTTTTGATGAGATTTCGGATTTGATTATTCAGCCGGATGTTATTGCGGATCAAAAACGTTATGTGCAACTCAACCAGGAATATAAAAGCATCAAAGCTTTGGTTGAAAAAAGAGAAGAATACATTCTTGTTTTAGCGAATATTGACGAAGCAAACGAAATTATTGCTGACGGAAGCGATGCAGATATGGTTGAAATGGCCAAAATGCAGTTGGACGAAGCAAAAGAACGCTTGCCGCAACTGGAGGAGGAAATCAAATTTATGTTGATTCCTAAAGATCCTGAAGATGCTAAAAATGTTATGGTGGAGATTCGCGCCGGAACGGGTGGGGACGAAGCAAGTATTTTTGCAGGGGATTTATTCAGAATGTATACTAAATACTGTGAGTCACAAGGTTGGAGAACTTCTGTGGTGGATATGAACGAAGGGACTTCGGGAGGTTTCAAAGAGGTTATTTTTGAAGTTACCGGAGAAGATGTGTACGGAACGCTGAAATTTGAAGCAGGTGTGCACCGTGTACAACGTGTTCCTCAAACCGAAACTCAAGGTCGTGTGCATACCTCGGCAGCAACGGTAATGGTTTTACCGGAAGCGGAAGAGTTTGATGTACAAATCGATATGAACGATGTTCGTGTAGATTTCTTCTGTTCGTCAGGACCTGGAGGACAGTCGGTAAATACGACGAAATCGGCTGTACGTTTAACGCACATTCCTACGGGATTGGTGGCGCAATGTCAGGATCAGAAATCACAGCATAAAAATAAAGATAAAGCGTTAACGGTTTTACGTTCTCGTTTGTACGAAATGGAATTGGCTAAAAAACAAGAGGAAGACGCTACAAAACGTAGTTCTCAGGTAAGTTCGGGTGACCGTTCGGCTAAGATTCGTACGTACAACTACGCACAAGGTCGTGTAACCGATCACCGTGTGGGACTAACGTTATACGATTTAGGAAACATCATGAATGGTGATATTCAGAAAATTGTTGCCGAGCTTCAGTTGGTGAACAATATGGAGAAATTGAAGGAAGCGTCGGAGGTTTTTTAAGGGACTGAGGTTCTTAGGTGCTAAGGTTCTGAGGGTTTAGGCTCAAAGGTTTTTTTAAGGTACTGAGGTTCTGAGATGCTAAGTTTCTAAGGTTTTAGGTGCAAAGGTTTCTGAAAATAGATATAAAAAAGGAGTGTTTCATTGTTTGAAACACTCCTTTTTTTATTATTGTATATGGATTACAGTTTGAAAATTGTTGCTGTAAAATGAAATAATTTTGTGGGATTTAGCTGGAAATGAGGTTTTCTATTCTTTTTTGCACTTTTCATGAAGAATGTAAATTCGAAAAAACCTTTGTCCCTTTGAACCTCTGTAACTTTGAACCTAAAATATAGGGCACAGATCTTAGCACCTTAGCATCTCAGAACCTCAGTATCTTAGCGATTTCCTGATTTTGAAACCACATTGGTAACAAAAAGCTGTAACACAGATCCGAAGATGTTTTTGAAAGTCGAGGTGCTTTTGCCAACGACAAATCTTTTGGCCAGATAACCAATTCCGATACTAATAGCCGACTGTGCGAGATCGCTCTTAAATCCAACCGTTTCGTTGATTTCTTCAACGGTGCTGCGAATCAGGTTAAGAGGTTTTAAATGCTCTTTAATGTCATCGATTTCGTCTTTAATGGCACACCATTCGGTATTTTGTTGGTGTTCTAAAAGCTGAATTTTCCGATCCAGTGAATCAAGGGTGTAAATAGTTTCCATGACCGTCTTTTTTAGTTTTTTGATTGACCTGAATCAGAATGTGCCTCTTGTTTGGTTTCTTTCAATATACTGGAAACAATCATGTTTCCAATAGGAGTTTTAATAAGCTTGTGATGCGATTTGTGCAGTACAATGGCAACAATTAAGTAAAACAAGGCCAGTATAAAAAAACCGTAATAGCTTTCTCCCAGTTTTTTTCCAATCCATAAACTGATTCCGATATTAAGGAACAGGGTAAAAAATGCAACAACAGCGCCAACTGCGATCCTGGAGGTCAATGTTGATAAAACATCTGCCGATGCTGATACCGTTTTGAGTTTGATTAATTCTAAACTCGTTTTGGTATAGTTCTCTGCTTTCTCGTAAAGATTTAAGTTCTCGTTTGTTGTTGCATTTGATTCCATAATAAAGGGGGGATTAGGATTAAAAAAACTTCACCTTTTAATAGTTCGATTTTATTGCTTTGGCGTCGTCCTTAAGAGTGTTGAAGTCCTCTTTCGCCTGGCTGAATTTTGCCTTCCCCTCTTCGATAATTTCTTTCCCGTTTGACTTAATGTTACTAACGATTCCGTCGAATTTGGTTTTTATATTATCTCCGTAATCTTTAGACTTGTCTGATATTTTTTTTCTGGTATTTGATCCTTTGTCCGGTGCAAATAAAACTCCTAAAACTGCTCCCGCTGCTGCGGCTCCTAATATTCCTAAAATTGTGGTGCTCGTTTTCATAATATTCGATTTAGTAATTAATATATAGTGCTTAATAGTGTTTATTAAATTTCACGGCCTTTAATGAGCCTCAATAATATGGCAATAACGGCAATGACCAATAAAATATGAATGATACTTCCAAGGCTGTATACAAAAAAGCCCAATGCCCAAAGAATGACCAGTACCAACGCGATTGTGTATAGTAGATTTGACATGATTTTTGTATTAAGGTTTAATTGAATCGTTTTCTTAGTTTAACTTATACGAAAGGTATAAAGAAAGGTTGCTGTTTTTGGCATCCGGAAAAGTGTAGGTTGTTCCGGCTACCGTTCTTTCTTTTCCAATAGTAGTGAGTCCGTAGTTGTAACGTAATCCGATGCTTATTGGGTCAAAATCGACTCCAACACCCGCCGATAAACCGGCATCAAACTTGTTCAGATCATCGGTGTCAATTTCTTGTTCGAAGTTAAAATCTCCTCTGCCGGTTACTTTTGAGCTTACCAGATAAGAGGCGTAACCACCGGCATGAACATTAAAGTTTCGGGTGATATTTACTCTAACCAATAAAGGAACTTCGATGTAATTGAGTCTGAATTTTGAATCTCCGCTGGCAAGAGCGTTATTATATTCCAATTTGGCTCCTTTTGTAGTGAACAGGATTTCAGGCTGAATGGCTATGAAATCAGAGACGGGTAAAGTGGCGTAAAGACCGGCATTGAAACCGTATAATATGTTTTCGTCATTGGCATCACTAGAGTATAAATTCGACATGTTGAACCCTCCTTTGATTCCATACTCGGGATTTGCATTAGTGTTCTGAGCATGCAGCATTCCAAACGATGCTGTTAAGAAAAGGGTTAAGGCGCATAAAAAATTTGGGTACATTTTCATAGTTCGATAGTTTAGTTAATAATAGCGTATACAGGCGTTTAGATTACTATTTTTGATTTTTGAATTTCTCTGACAAACTCATATTGTTTGGGCAGGTATTGCAGTACCATTTCTAAAATGATCTGATCGTTCGTCTCCTTTGAAATCGATTCGAGCAATCTGATCTCTTCTTCTAAAGAGGCATTCATAGAATTCAGATAAGCCGCATTGAAATTGGTTTCGTTGGCATCGATTAAATCGTATAAATCCCGCTTATGGGTGGCATTGATTTCGGTAATAATGATCAACTTTTTATTGGCCAGCGTTGTAATCTCCTGTAGCAGCTGATTTTGATTGATTTCGATTTGTTTGCTTACTTCCAGTATGTTGTTGTCAGAACTTTTTTGTTGTGCAATTTGACTTTTAGAAATAATGGTTTGACTTGCATTTGCCGCTGCGATAAAAAAAAAGGCTTCAATTTCTTCTTTTTCATTCTTGGTAAAAGCTTCATTTTTTAAAGAAGTTGCTACTGGATAGTTTTTTTTACAGGAGGAAACAAAAACTAGTACACACAATAGGAATATTGTTCTTAAAAAAAATGCTTTTACTCGGGGAATTGCTTTCATTATTACTTCATAAAGTATTACTTTACAAAGATGGCGACGAATGGAGGTTTTTGCTTTACACCAAAAAAAAGAAACGTTATATAATTCCCATAAAAGATTTATACAACGTTTGTTATGTGGTTTTTAAAGATTTTTTTGAGGGGTTAATCCGGAAGAAAAATCGTAAATATGGAGCCCTGATCAGGTTGACTGTCGGCCATGATATATCCTTTGTGATTGTCGACAATTTTTTTGCAAATGGCCAGACCAATTCCTGTTCCGGGATAATCTGTTTTAGAATGAAGGCGCTGAAACAATACAAAAATAGTTTCCTTAAACTGAGGGTCAAAGCCCATTCCGTTATCTGTAAAAGTTATTTTGTGGTATTTTTTTACATTCTGATCTAAAAGTTCTCGATAATCTACCGAAAATACTTTTTGACTTTCAATGGTAATTTCGGGAGCAACATTCGGACGGTTGTATTTTAAAGAATTCCCGATGAGGTTGATAAAAAGTTGTTCGATTTGATACGGAATGACTGCCAGTTTGGGCAATTTTGTAGACGTAATAACCGCTTTTTTCTCGTCGATCATTTCGGTTAATTCAGCTTCGGCATTTTTAAGTAATTCATTTAAATTTGATTTAATGAATTCTTTTTTGGTAGTATTTGTTCTTGAAAACAACAATAAATCATCAATTAAAACACGCATTCTTTTGGCCGAAATCTCAATTTTAGCAATATAATCATTGGCGTTTTGAGACATAGCAGCTTTGTCGGTATCTGAAATTCGGGAGATAAAAGTCTGAATTTTCCGAAGAGGTTCCTGTAAATCGTGACTCGCAACGTGATTGAAAGAAGCCAGTTCCTTATTGCTGTTTTCGAGTTCGACGTTACGTGCCTGAAGTTCTATGTTGAGTAAGTGTTCATCGGTAATATCAAAGTTGATTCCCAGCAAAATTTTGCTTCCCTGTTCGTCAGTCAATAATTTCCCTGTTGTTTTAAAATGCCTTACTTCTTGGGTAGGAAGTACAATTTTATAATAGACAAAAGGCAATTGTTTATAGTTTAGGATTCCTTTCATCGATTTTGCTACCGTTTCTTTATCATCCGGATGGACAAAGTTTAAAAAGGTGCCTTTTTCGGGAACGAAAGCATTAGGTTCGTAGCCCAGCAGGCGATATTGATTGTCGGAATAGTCTATTTTGTTGGTGTCTAAATCCCATTGCCAGGTACTGAATTTACCAATAGCTTCAGATTCTGCCATCAGTTTTCCGGAGATTAAAAGCTGCTTGTTGAAGACTTTCAGACGTTCGAAATCACGACTAATTTGTCGGTAAGCCAATAGAATAAAGGTTAAAGCAACCAGAAACAGTGAAATAGAAAAAAGCGGACTCAGGGAAATTTCGGCATCGTAGATTTTTAGTCTTTTGGCCAAATCAGTTTTTTCGATATCATTCATTTCGTCTACTTTAAAACGAATGTTTTCCATCAAAATTCGTCCTCCAAACAAATGATTGTCGAGTTTTCGTTTGTCGTAGGTTTTGGGATCGCTGTATTTAAGGCAATTTTCAAACGAAACAAAACGCTGAATGATGAGCTTGAATAAGTTTTGAAGATTTTTCTGCTGTTTCGGATTGTCTTTCGTTAACTTTTTTAAATTAATGAAAGAAGTGTTTACCTTGTCGCGCGAATAAATATAAGGAGTCAGGAAACGGGCATTGCGGGTGATGATATAACCGCGCTGTCCCGTTTCGGCATCCTTAATAGCCGACATTAACCGTTCTAACTGAATGTTAATTTCATACGTATGCATCACCAGCTTACTGGACTCATTCAGGTCCTGATTGTGCTTGTGAGCAATAGAAGAAAGAAATAACAGAATGAAAACTGCGATTACAAAAATAACTCTCAGTGAGTTTGAGGAATTAAAATTTGGGATCCACTTCATTGATTTCCTACTATTTTAGTCGCAACAGAAAATTATCACGATTTAACCCTGAGGTATGATAGTGCCAGTTTACAGTAACGACTTCATTAATTATTTTTTTCAGATTGTTAAAATCACTTGGTTTTTTAATATAAATATTGGCGCCCTGAATAAAAGTATCTTCAATGTCTTCTTCAGAAGAGGAAGTAGAGTAGATTGCAATAATGATGTCTTTTAAACGCTCTGTTTTTTTAATTTCGATCAGGCATTCTTTTCCGGTTTTTTTCGGCATGTTCAAATCCAGAAATAAAATATCAGGTAAAGCATTGTCAGGATTCATCAAATGGTCCATTAATTGCATTCCGTCATGCGCAAATTCTACTTTAGTCTGAATCTTTATCTCTTCAAAAGCATCTTTAAAAAAAAGGCGATCGTCCTCATCATCGTCAGCCAATAAAATGTGTAATGCGTTTTTTTGCATTTTAATATAGGTATTTGTATTTTATTTTAAATTCTCTCTTCGTTTCTTAATAATTCGCTGAAAAGCCGATGGCGTAATTCCGGTGGTGTTTTTAAACTGTGTACTCAGGTGTGCTACACTGGAGTAGTTGAGTAAAAAAGCAATTTCGGTCAGGCTCATTTCGTTGATAATAATTAATTGTTTTGCTCTTTCAATTTTTTGTAAAATAATAAAATTCTCGATAGACGAATAGGTTACTTCCGAAAATACATTCGACAGATACCCATAGCTATGATTGAGTTTTTCGGCCAAAAACACAGAACTTTTGTAATTGTTACTGTCTTCCATAAAGACAAGTTCAATAATAGCATCCTTTATTTTCTGTACCAAAACACTTTTTTGGTTTTCTACCACTTCAAAACCACAAGGACTCAGTTTCTTTTTTAAGGCCTCGAGTGCCTCAGCATCAAGGTTGTTATTGAGCTCAATTTCCCCAAAACCCAATGTGGTAAAGCCTACATTGTGCTGGTCCAGATTGTGTTTTAAAAAAAGCGAACAAATGGTGTTAATGTCGAACTTTATAAATAGTTTCATTTAATGAAAATTTGGTTAAAGATACTTAATTTAATTTTGGTTATATCGTTTAACAATTGTTAGAAATTTACTAATATTTAAACCAACTCGTTGGATGTAATCCGGAAAAATAACATTCAACACATCAAAAACATAGTTTTTAGTATAAAAAAAATACCGTCTAATATTTACACTAGACGGTATTCCGATTGAGTCAGAAAGGGTTGCAAATCTGATTAGGATTGATGAAATTCTTCTTTTATTCTTTCCTGCTTTTACCGAAGTCTGCTATCCTTTTATCTCCAGTAAACATTCATTCATCATTTTTCAGAGTTGCGTATTTTGCTTCAGTATTCCTTTTAAACTCATTCCGCTTTTATTCTATTTCCTGCAAAATCATTAAGCAGTAATAGCGATGTAAAATTGCAAATTACTCGTCGTTTTTTCGTTACATTTATTCGTGGAAGTATTGCATAATTCGCATTTTACAGCCTTTAAACTTAAATAGCGTTCTGAAATAATTGTTAATTTGAATTTTTGTATTAAGTTTTTCTAATGTTATTTCGATAGGAGGTGTCGTAATTATCTCATTAAAGGTCAGTTAACAAATTTTAAATTTTAATAAGGTATTTTTCTTACAAAAATTATTGATAATATGATTCAAATAGTGTAGTTTTGCGCCCGAATTTATCTAATTGAAATCAAATTTTAATGAAAAAAACTTTACTCAGTTTATTACTTATTGCCATTACTTTTTCGGCCAAATCTCAGTCTTATCTGGGATATACACATGATAATTATGCAGGTGTACAAAGTGTTCTTTTTAATCCGGCTTCTATTGCCGATTCTCGTTTTAAAACCGATGTTAATCTGTTTTCAGTCAGTGGGACAGTAGCAAATGATCTTTATGGTGTTCGCCTTTTTGACGTGTATAAAAAAGGATATGATTTTGACAAGCAGTCTATCATGACACCGGCTAACGCCAACAATGGTTTGGTTAATTTTGATATCATGGGGCCTTCTTTCATGTTTAATATTGCTCCAAAACATACCATTGCTGTTTTTACAAGAGCGAGATCTATTACCAATGCCTATAATGTTAATGGTAGCCTTGTAAATGAAGTGAAAAATGGTTTAGATCATGCCAGTAACTTTAATTTTAACTTAGGTAATCCAAATGCAGTTTCTAATTCATGGGGAGAGCTTGGAGTTTCGTATGCTGCCGTTTTATGGCAGAACGATCAACATTTCTTAAAAGGAGGTTTAACAGCAAAATATCTTCAGGGAGGTGTAAATGGTTATGTTCAGGGTAGAGGAGTGAAAGTTTCATTTGTGGAGAACAAAGCCAACCCGAGAGCCAGTACACTTTTTTCTGAAGGAGAAGTAACCGTAGGAGCAAGCCAGGACTTTGATGCTAATGAAGATTACAAGTTTGATGCTAATTCAAATGGTTTAGGTTTTGATTTTGGACTTGTTTACGAATGGAGACCTGAATACAAAAAGTACGATCTAAACAAGGCAACTAGAGCCGACAATAACTTTCGTGATTTGAATAAATACAAAGTGCGTTTTGGTCTTTCGGTTACCGATATTGGTTCGATCAATTACAGGAATTCAAAATTAGATACCTATAATGTTACCGGAGTGGTAACAGAGAAAATGATCAACGATGCCGATAACTTGTATGATTTCCTGAACGAGCACTATACAAAAATTTCGACTTCTAAAGGAGCTAGAACCAACTTACCTACAGCAATTCACGCTGATGTAGATTGGAATATGTACAGAAAATTCTATTTAAATTTAAATGGAGATATCAGTATGGTGAGTGATTCTAAATTAAACGGAAGCAGTATTGCCAATCGCGTGAGTTTAACGCCTCGTTACGAAAGCAGATGGTTTAGTTTTTATGTACCGATGACCTGGATGGAATACAGCGGAATGCAGGTAGGATCAGGAATTCGTTTAGGAGCTTTCTTTATTGGTTCAGGTTCTGTTTTGACGAATCTGGTTTCGAAAGAATCTAAAGCGGTTGATTTTCATCTTGGGGTAAAAATTCCGGTTTATCAGAAGAAATTCAAAGATACGGATGAAGACGGAGTAATCGATAAAGAAGACTCTTGCAGAAAAGTAGCAGGTCCGGAAGAAAATAATGGTTGTCCATGGCCAGATACAGACGGAGACAAAGTTTTTGATAAAGATGATGTTTGCCCAAGTGTTGCAGGTCCTGTAGAAAATAAAGGATGCCCTTGGAAAGATAGTGATGGAGATACTTTATTAGACAATGTAGATGCTTGTCCTGCAGTTGCCGGTCCGGTAGAAAACAAAGGTTGTCCTTGGCCGGATACTGACAAAGATGGCGTTTTAGACAAAGACGACGCTTGTCCGGATGTTGCTGGTCCTGCAGAAAATAAAGGATGTCCTGTTTTAGATGCGGATAAAGACGGAGTTTTGGATAAAGATGACGCTTGTCCGTTAGTGTATGGCCCTGCAGAAAATAAGGGTTGTCCTAAAGTTACAAAAGAAACATTAGCACAATTAAAAGTAGAGGCGAAGTCTATTTTCTTTACAAGCGGAAAAGCAACTTTAAGCGACGCCAAAAAAGGAGAGAATTCAGGTCGATTAGATGCAATCAAAGAGATCCTGAAAAATTATCCAAATGCTAAGTTTGCGATTAACGGACATACAGATAACACTGGAAATCCAAAAGCCAACAAGAAATTATCTGAGGCAAGAGCAAAAGTAGTAATGGATGCTTTGATTGAAAAAGGAGTAAATCCGGCTAACTTAAGTTCGCAGGGATTTGGATCTGCAAAACCGGTTCAGTCTAATAAAACGGCTAAAGGAAGAGCAGAAAACAGAAGAACAGAAATTGTATATTTAGGTAATTTGTAAGCCTAAACAGAATATAAAACCAAAAAGCCATTCGTAATTGAATGGCTTTTTTTATTTTTGCATACTTCTAAAATAGAATTATTTCTACTCTATTTGGAGAACTAAAAAATCAAGAATGACAACACAACAACTACACGAACAAATTCTTTTAAAAAAATCATTTTTATGCGTTGGATTAGATCCTGATCTGACTAAAATCCCGCCACATTTATTAGAAACCGAAGATCCAATTTTTGAGTTCAATAAAGCAATAATTGATGCCACGCATGATTTAGCAATAGGGTACAAGCCCAACACTGCTTTTTTTGAGGCTTACGGATTAAAAGGATGGCTTTCACTTCAGAAAACCATAAACTACATCAACGAAAATTTTCCGGAAATGTTTACCATTGCCGATGCAAAACGTGGTGATATAGGTAATACATCAAGTATGTATGCCAAAGCTTTTTTTGAAGATCTGAATTTCGACAGTGTAACCGTTGCTCCTTATATGGGGAAAGATTCGGTAGAGCCTTTCCTGGCTTTTGAAAACAAACATACGATTATGCTGGCTCTGACTTCAAACGAAGGAGCATTTGATTTTCAGACGTTAAACGTTAACGGAAAAGAATTATACAAACAAGTTTTAGAAACGTCTAAAACCTGGAAAAATAGCCACAACCTTATGTATGTGGTAGGCGCTACAAAAGCGGAATATTTTACTGAAATCAGGAAAATTGTTCCGGACAGTTTTTTATTGGTACCGGGAATTGGAGCTCAGGGCGGAAGCTTATCTGAAGTTTGCAAGTACGGAATGAACGATAAAGTTGGTTTGTTAGTCAATTCAGCGAGAGCCATTATCTACGCCTCAAAAGGAACTGATTTTGCTGAAAAAGCGAGAGAAGAAGCTTTGAAAGTTCAAAAAGAAATGGCTGTAATTTTAGGTGATAAATAAAGTTTACAGTTTATAATCTTAGTTTTCAGCCTCAGTTTTCAGTCTCAGTGCTTGTTGTGGACGAAAACTGAGACTGCGACTGTAAACTGCAACCGAAAACTAAAACAAACATGAAACAGTTACAAGATCAGCTTGGTACTTTACATACTTTCGAAACAGCCCCAAAACGAATTATTTCTTTAGTTCCTTCTCAGACCGAGTTGCTATACGATTTGGGTTTAGAAGAAAAAATAGTAGGGATAACAAAGTTCTGCGTGCATCCGTATCATTTTAAGTCGACTAAAAAAATGGTTGGAGGAACGAAGAAGATTCATCTTGAAAAGATAAAACTGCTCCAACCCGATATTATCATTTGCAACAAAGAAGAAAATACGCCCGAAATTGTAGCGCAGTTAAGTACTATTTGCCCGGTTTGGGTGACCAATATTGTTTCAATTGAGGATAATTTTCAAATGATTTCTGATTTTGGACAGCTTTTCAATTGCAGAACCGAAGCTCAGAAATGGAACAATAAACTGCGCTTCGCTTTAAACGATTTTAAAAAATACGTTCAGGACATTCCTGAGAAAAAAGCAGCTTACTTTATTTGGAAGAACCCTTATATGGTAGCCGGAAATGATACCTATATTAATGAGTTATTAAAACTCAATCACTTTCAGAATATCTACGGTGATAAAGGCCGCTATCCGGAAATTGAACTCCGGAAAATGCGTCTGGAAGGCGATCCTGATTTGGTTTTTCTTTCTTCGGAGCCTTATCCATTCAAAGAAGAAGATGCTTTTGAAATAGGACGTTTTACCCATCACGCCAAAACTATTTTCGTCGATGGCGAAATGTTCTCCTGGCACGGAAGCCGATTGTTAAAGGCTTTTCCATACTTCAAATTACTGCACGAAAGACTTAAAAATTAGTTTCAGGTTTTCTTAGTTTCAGGTTGCTTTACTTTGAACATAATTTAACCGCAAAGTCCACTAAGATTTTTCGCAAAGTTCGCAAAGTTTTATATGTATAAAGCTTTGCGAACTTTCTGTTTTATGCAAAATCATGGGCAAAAAAACTTTGCGGACTTTGCGGTTAAATACACAATTCAATAATCCTAAACCGCATATTAGTTTCAGGTTTTCGTTGTTTCAGGTTGCTTTACTTTGAACATAATTTAACCGCTAAGTCCGCTACGATTTTTCGCAAAGTTCGCAAAGTTTTATATGTATAAAGCTTTGCGAACTTTCTGTTTTATACAAAATCATAGGCAAAAAAACTTTGCGGACTTTGCGGTTAAATACACAATCCAATAACCTTAAACTGCATATCAAATTAGCCCAAAAAAAATGCCGGCATCTCGAAGACGCCGGCATCATTTAACTAACCAAAACCAAAATAATAAATAACCAGTTTATTACACTACAAAGATCCAACTTATATGGATGTTTTGCTGTTAAGGTTTTGTTATTACTTTGTTGGACATAAGTTAAGATTCTTTAATGTGCTGTTTTGAGCTTTCTGTAGTGTTAAATAATTTTTGGCTATTAAAATATAAAAACAATCAATTTTGTTTATTAATATCGCAAAGATAAGTTTGTATATTTGATAAAGTGTTATATATCAAGGATGTGTGATTTCTTAAAAAAATTAGCATTTGATATAAAACAGTTAATTCTAATCAAAAAAAACAGAAAACAATGAGTGATTCAAACGAAAGTAAATGTCCTTTCCATAATGGACAAATGAAAGAAACTGCTGGTACAGGAACCTCTAATAAAGATTGGTGGCCAAATCGTTTAAATTTAAATATATTGCGTCAGCATTCTAGTTTGTCGGATCCGATGGAAAAAGATTTTAACTATGCGGAAGCATTTAAAACGTTAGATCTGAATGCGGTTAAAAAAGATCTTTTTGACCTGATGAAAGATTCTCAGGATTGGTGGCCGGCAGATTATGGTCATTATGGTCCTTTATTTATTCGTATGGCGTGGCACAGCGCAGGAACGTATCGTATATCAGACGGTCGTGGAGGTGCAAGTTCGGGGAATCAGCGTTTTGCTCCTCTTAACAGCTGGCCGGACAACGGGAATTTAGATAAAGCACGTTTTTTACTTTGGCCAATAAAACAGAAGTATGGAAACAAAATCTCCTGGGCCGATTTGATGATCTTAACAGGTAACTGCGCTTTAGAATCTATGGGATTTAAGACTTTTGGATTTGCAGGTGGAAGGGAAGATGTTTGGGAACCGGAACAGGATGTGAACTGGGGGTCAGAAATAGAATGGTTGGCTACTAGTGATAAACCATTTAGCAGGTATAGCGGTGATAGAAATCTGGAGAATCCGCTTGCGGCTGTACAAATGGGATTAATATATGTAAACCCTGAAGGCCCGGATGGTAACCCGGATCCACTAGGTTCCGGTAGAGATATTAGAGAAACTTTTGCAAGAATGGCAATGGATGATGCAGAAACTGTGGCATTAGTAGCGGGAGGTCATACATTCGGAAAAGCGCATGGTGCCGGTGATGCAGCATTAGTTGGAGCTGAGCCGGAAGGTGCCAGCATAGAACAAATGGGAATGGGCTGGAAAAGCAGTTTTGGAAGCGGAGTAGGCGGAGATGCTATTACCAGCGGGATTGAAGGAGCCTGGAAACCAAATCCGACTACCTGGGATAATGGTTTTTTTGAAACGTTGTTTAAGTACGATTGGAAATTAACTAAAAGTCCTGCAGGAGCTCATCAGTGGACACCAACAGATGAAAGCGCTGCTACAACAGTAGAAGATGCTCACAATCCGGCCAAACGACATGCACCGATGATGACAACAGCTGATATGGCACTGAAATTAGATCCTATTTACGAACCAATTTCAAGAGATTATTTCGAGAATTTCGACAAATTTGCTGATGCTTTTGCGAGAGCATGGTACAAATTGACGCACAGAGATTTGGGCCCCGTTTCCCGTTATTTAGGGCCTGAAGTTCCAAGTGAAATATTAATTTGGCAAGACCCGATTCCTGCGGCTAAAAGCGAGTTGACTTATAATGATATTGCCGCTTTAAAAGATAAAATTCTTTCCAGCGGACTTTCTATTTCAGAATTAGTAAATACGGCCTGGGCATCAGCTTCTACATTCCGAGGTTCTGATAAACGTGGAGG
The DNA here is from genome assembly GCF_903469665.1 of Flavobacterium sp. UGB4466. GTDB lineage: Bacteria > Bacteroidota > Bacteroidia > Flavobacteriales > Flavobacteriaceae > Flavobacterium > Flavobacterium lipolyticum. The sequence goes on from NZ_CAGKLC010000099.1 coordinate 14,367, forward strand.
AGCTAATGGCGCCCGTATTCGTTTTGAACCACAAATTAGCTGGGAAGTTAATGGAGGAGGACAAGTAAAAAAGGTATTGGCTGTTTTAGAAGCAATACAAAATGATTTTGCTAATTCAGGAAAATCTGTATCTATTGCCGATTTAATTGTTCTGGGAGGATCTGCAGCTATTGAAAAAGCAGCATCAAATGCCGGTTTATCTGTAGATGTTCCTTTTACACAAGGAAGAGGTGATGCTACTTTAGAGCAGACAGATGTACATTCGTTTGAAGTATTAGAGCCAAAAGCAGATGGATTCCGAAACTATAAAAGTGCCAAAACAGGAGCCATTACCGAAGAGCTTTTAATAGACAAAGCACAATTGTTAACCTTATCTGTACCTGAAATGACAGTGTTGGTGGGAGGTTTAAGAGTGTTGAATGCTAATTATGACGGTTCTAAACATGGCGTGTTTACCGCAAGTAAAGAAACATTAAGTAATGATTTCTTTCTGAATCTCTTAGATTTAAGAACGGCCTGGAAAGCCAGTGATGAAACCGGTGAAGTTTTTGAAGGACGTAATCGTACTACGGGAGAGGTTAAATGGACAGCAACACGTGCCGATCTTATATTTGGTTCTAATTCTGAACTTCGTGCTTTAGCTGAGGTATACGCCAGCAGTGATGCCAAAGGGAAATTTGTTAAAGATTTTGTCTCAGCATGGACTAAAGTAATGAATCTGGACCGATTTGATGTACGTTAATAAAAGGTTCTAAGGTTCTGAGGTTCTGAGGTTCTGAGAGACAAAGGTTCTGAGAGACAAAGGGACAAAGGTTCTGAGTTTTGAACGTATATTTTTTAAAAGTTAACCCGACTAGTTTTTTTTAAAACCTGTCGGGTTTGTTTATTGGTCTCAGATTCGGGTTTAAAACCCTGCAATTTATTGCAGTACTTTAGTAATGCGAAAAAATCTATAT
>NZ_CAGKLC010000100.1 GCF_903469665.1 Flavobacterium sp. UGB4466
GCTTAAAAGGATTAGATTGATTAAAATTGTTTGCCACGAATCGCACGAATTAATACAAATTAATTCACATTGATTCTTGAAATTGGTCCGCCTGTTTGCTATCGCTCGGGTTGTACAAAAAAATAAAAAATCAACACATAGAATCATAGATTTAATTTCTAAGTTTAGAACAAAATAAAATAATACATTATTTACACATAGCGATCTGTGTTCATGTAAAGTGAAACGTCTTTTTTTAAGCTTTAAAAACTATGTTTCTATGCGTCAAAATATTTTAAGCCTTGATTTCAAAAAATAAAATCTGTGTAAACCTGTTCAAATCGTAAAAACCGTGGGCATTAATTCCCTCCTATTATCAATGCAAAACTCACTAAAAAATATATTTCCCAATTTCTCCGACGAACTTATCGCAACAATTGAAGAAAACGGAAGTCTGCAGGATTTTGAAGCCGGAACCATCTTAATGCGAACCGGACAATACATTAAAAACACCGTGTTAATTACCAAAGGGAAAATTAAAATTTACCGCGAAGGCGAAGATGGCGGCGAGTTTTTAATGTACTACCTACAACCCGGGCAAGCCTGCGCTATTTCGATGATCTGCACCGCTAAAAGCGAAAAAAGCCAGATTATGGCAAAAGTTGTCGAAGATGTTTCGGTTATGATGATTCCCTTGCAAATGATGGACAAATGGATGATGGAACACCGAACCTGGTATGAATTTGTAATTGATACCTACCGCAGCCGTTTTGAAGAAGTTCTCGAAGTAGTAGACAATATCGCTTTCCGTTCCATGGACGAGCGTCTGGAATTTTACCTCAAACGACATTCGGATGCTTGTGGCTGCTCTGAAGTCAATCTTTCGCATCAGGAAATTGCAACGGAATTGAATACTTCCAGAGAGGTAATTTCCCGACTCCTTAAAAAAATGGAGCAAAGAGGCCTGGTCAAACTCAACCGCAATCAGATTGAGCTTTTAAAGTAAAAACATTTACTTTTTTGTTCTTAACCATTAAGAGATTAAGAAAAATTAAGAGTTAAAGACAACGATTGTCACATTGAGCGAAATCGAAATGCTCTGCGTGTTCTCGACTCCGCTCGAACTGACCAATAAATTTGTGTAATTCGTGGCAGAAAAAAAACTTATGTGATAAATGTTACTGTAGTTTTCTTTCCAACAAAGCATCTTTGCATTAAAACAACTGCAATGGAATATTTGGGATATTTTGCTTCAATCATTATCGGGATTTCACTGGGCCTTATTGGCGGCGGCGGATCTATATTAACCATTCCGATTTTGGTGTATTTGTTCAAAGTAAATCCGGAGCAGGCTACTTCTTATTCTTTATTTATTGTGGGATTAACTGCCATGTTTGGAAGTTACAGTCATTACAAAATGGGGAATCTTAAACTTAAGTCGGCTTTGTATTTTGCGATTCCTTCTGTCATTTCGATTTTGATTATTCGGGAAGTTATTTTTCCTCAAATTGCTTCTACCCTGTTTTCTATAGCTTCGTACTCGGTTTCCAAAGATTTTCTCATTATGATTATCTTCTCTGTATTGATGATTACAGCAGCAATTTCAATGATCCGAAAAAACAAACCCGAAACAAAAGCCACCGAAACTAATTATGTTCAATTAAGTCTAATTGGATTTTTAGTTGGAATTGTGACTGGATTTTTGGGCGCCGGAGGTGGTTTTTTAATTATTCCTGCACTGCTTTTCTTTGCCAATTTACCCATGAAACAAGCCGTTGGAACTTCATTGTTGATTATTACGATTAACTCTTCGATAGGTTTCGGCGGCGATTTATACATCGGAACCCCCATAGATTATACCTTTTTACTAGGAATTTCTGCAATGGCACTCTTTGGAATGTTTATAGGAAGTCAGCTTTCTAAAAAAATCGACGGTGCAAAACTAAAACCCATTTTCGGATGGTTTGTTTTGGTGATGGGGTTTTATATTATTACAAAGGAAGTTTTGTTTTAAATTTATTTTTTTCTCGCAGATAAAGCAGATTTTTATTTTAGTTAAGTGTAGAATATCTTTACTAAAGATGTAAAAAAAACATAAAAACTTTATTTTTAAACCAAATAATCACAATAATTGTCATTTCGACGAAGGAGAAATCTCCGCGAGAAGCTCAACAAAGATTGACTTTCGTTGCGGAGTTACTTGCGAAGATTTCTCGTTCCTCGAAATGACAAAAGTGTACAGGCTAACTTTACACTTAAGTCTTTTTTACTTCCACCAATAATAATAGTTATGTTGACCGTCATATTCAAAACCACAGCGCGGATATAATTGGTTTCCTATATCATTTGTTTTTTCGGTTTCCAGCATCAAACCACAAGCATTGGTTTCCTCACACCATTCTTTACTGCGATCAATTAATGCCACAGAAAATCCTTTACCTCTGTAATCAGGATGTACAAAAAGATCATTTAGTAACCATAGTCTTTGCATTTTAGTAGAGCTAAATATTTTATAGAGCTGTACAAAACCAACCGCTTTTCCGTCTGCAATCGCTAAAAAAATATCCGACTCATTATGCAACAATCGTTCTTTAAGAAAGGCTTTCCCTGCCTCAACATCAGATTTCTGACGATAGAAAACACGATAGAGGTCAAAAAGTTCAGCTGTTTCATTAAGATCTTCCAAACTTGCTTTTTTGATTTGGTAATTCATTATTGTAAATTTTGAGATTAAAAGAACGAAAATATTCTAAAACTTAAACTCTTTTATAGTCCAGATTTCATAAAACGGGATCATCCAGAACTTAATTCTTTTCAAGAGATTCTTAAACAAAAAAACAAATTATCTCTTTTACTATTTCTATTAAACCCTGAATTTTGATCAAGATGAAAACAAAAAGAAATTACAAACTAAAAATTACCTACGTTCGAAACCTTGTGCTCTGAAAGAGCCTTAGCAACAACATGGTGCGAAGCACTATGAATGAAAATAGATTATGATGATAAGCCCTGAAAGGGCGAAAGCCTAATCACAAAGAAATATTTATTATACATTTTTGAGAAACATATATTCTTCTTTAATCTATTACTCATTTGCTTTTGCCCTTTCAGGGCGATATTTACTTCTTCTTAATTCGTAGTGCGATGCACTACTCTAATGCTTTAAGGCTTTCAGCCTATTTTTAAAGGTCTCAAATCACAAAATTTATAAAAATATTCTTTTCCAACTTTACCTAACAACTCTTTTTTTGCTAAGCCATCTCGGAATCAAACAAAAAAAACCGTTGGTTAAAACCAACGGCTATGCATATCATTAATTCGTGAAAATTTGTGAATTCGCGACTATAAAATCTAATGTTCCCCATACCCGATATCATCCATTTTCCCGCTAAAAACACGGTATTGAATAACAAAATAGACAATCACCAAAAACAATGCGATAAAAAACCAATTCATCCCAGCGCTCAGTCCGTATTCGTGCGCCGCAGTGTTGTAAATGGTTAAGGACGGATTCACCTTATTTGTAGAGGGTAAAACATTCGGAAAAATGGAAACAGCTGTTGAAGCAAATCCACCTACCAAAAACAAAGATGAAAACAAAAATCCATAACCGTCTTTTTTCCACGAACGTACTTTGAATAATCCTAAAATCCCAACAAAAGTCATCAATGGAAAAAACCAAAGAATTGGATTCTCTACAAAATTATGGAAAGGCTTTGGCTCAATAAAGTGCCAGATTTGCAATGAAATACAAACCAAAACCAGCAAGACAATATTCAATTTAAAAACAACATTTTTAAGCTGTGGATTCAAAGCTGAATTGGTTTTAAAGATGATCCAGTTCGCACCGTGGATGGTTAAGGAAACCACACTCACAATTCCCAGAAAAAGTGTAAACCAGTCGATAATTCCTAATTCACTTGCCTGCGGACTAAAAGTTGGATTCCACAATGGCAAAAAGAAATAATGCGCCTCCTGGGTTGAAACTCCGTTGGTAACCATACCAAGGTTGACACCGCGTACAATATTACCCAAGGCAATTCCGAAGAATAGAGCCAACAGTAAACTCGCCATTCCGAAAGCCTTATCCCAGATTGCTTCCCACATGGGATGATGCACCTGTCCTCGCATTTCCAAACCAATGGCACGAAAGATCAGCAACCATAAAATCATAATTAAAGGCAGATAAAATCCGCTGAAAGAAGAAGCATACAAAGTAGGGAAAGCAAAAAACAAAACACCACCAGCGGCGATAATCCAAACTTCGTTGGCATCCCAAAACGGACCGATTGCATTTGTAATTGCTTTTTTATCTTTTTCTGTTTTGGCAAAAAATAAATGAATAATTCCTGCTCCAAAATCATAACCGTCTAAGACAATATAAACGGCCAAAATTCCCATTAAAACTACGTACCAAAAAAATTCCATACTTATATATTTTCAGTTATGACTTCAGTGTGAGGTCCTTTATTGATAATTTTTCCAATCAAAAGCAAAAACAGCATTCCAAGTAAAAGATACAATCCTATAAATCCCAGTAAAGTAAATAGTGTATTTCCGGAAGAAACAGTTGGAGAGGCTCCGGCTGCTGTTCGCATTAAATTATAAACAAGCCAGGGCTGTCTGCCCAACTCTGCCGTATACCAGCCAGTCGTATTGGCAATGTAGGGGAATGGCATCATAAAAAGCAAGGACCAGAGAATCCATTTGGTTTCGTACAATTTACCTCTGATCAATTGAAACAAAGCCAAGGACATCAAACCAATAAAAAGCGTTCCAAGTCCCACCATAATATGATACGCATAATACAAACCTGAAATATTAGTAGGATGAAGATCTTCTTCAAACTGATCCAAACCTTTAATTTCCTGCTCCCAGTTTCCATAAGTCAGAAAACTCAGAATATTCGGAACGGCAATCTTGTTGTCCAGTTTTTTATCTTTAACATCAGGCTGTCCAATTAAAACAATTTCAGAACCCTTTTTCTCGGTATGAAAAATCCCTTCCATAGCCGCAAACGTTACAGGTTGGTATTTCACCACATTTTTGGCCAGTAAATCTCCCGTTGGAACAGCCACAATCATACTGGCAATCAATCCAAAGATCACTCCCGTTTTAAGAAACAGTTTTCCGAAAACAATATTCTTTTTGCTTAAAATATAGAAAGAACCAATTCCTGCCACAACAAAAGAACTTGTCACTAAAGACGCGGCCTGATTGTGCAGATACGATGGCCACAGCCAAGGATTTAGAAACAGTGCTTTGAAATTGGTCAACACAAATTTTCCGTTCTCCAGAATCTCGTAACCTACGGGATTCTGCATCCACGAATGTGTTGCGATAATTAAGTAACCACTGGCCCAGGAACCGATACAAATTAGTAATCCGGTGACAAAATGCCATTTATGTCCCAGTAATTTTTCTCCAAACAAAAACAGTCCTAAAAAGGAAGATTCTAAAAAGAACGAAAACATGCCTTCCATGGCTAATGTCTGTCCGATAATCCCTCCGGTTAACTCGGAGAATTTTGCCCAGTTGGTTCCAAACTGAAACTCCATCGGAATTCCGGTTACCACCCCCATCGCAAAATTCAGGGCGAAGATTCTCATCCAGAAATGGGTGGCGTGATTGTATTGTTCGTTTTTAGTTTTGAGATATTTCCATTTGAAGTACACAATGATCAGCGAAAGACCCATTGTAAGTTGCGGAAAAAGATAGTGGAAAGTAATTGTGAAGGCAAATTGCATTCGGTCATAAAAAAGCATTTCTTCCATAGTGGTAATTTATTTATGAAGTCCCACAAATTTACCCATTAAAACCCGAAATTCCTGCCTTTAAAAAAAGTTTATCCCCTGATAATTGTTAAACTTTTCAACAATTTAGTTGTACAAACTGCACTTATGTTTTTAAACCAGAATTGTCATTTTGACCGAAGGGAGAAATCGCAGTAGAAAACCCACAAACAGAATTGCCAATCTTTGTCGAGCTTCTTGTGTCATTGCGCGCGATTTCTCCCTTTGGTGGAAATGACAAGATTATCCATACTATTCTTTCTTCAAAATCCCCTTCTCCACACTTTCATTAATCAAACCTTCTGCATAATTCCATAATGTTTTAGAGCCTTCTTTTATCACGCTCTTTTTCTCGTACACTTTATCATAACTTACACCGAACTCTTTCCAGGTTCCGCCATTGTTAGAAGTATTCTGTAATAAAGGCTCTAAACGATCCATCGATCTGGCAAATTTAGCTTCGTTGGTCTCACCTGCTTCAAATTCTTCCCAGATAGCAATTAATTCTTCGGTCTGTTTTTTCGGTAGCAAACCAAAAATACGATTCGCCGCCAATCGTTCTTCATCGGTATTCGAATGATTTTTCTGTGAATCATATATAAAGGTATCACCTGCGTCAATTTCTACAATATCGTGTATCAAAACCATTTTCACGACTTTCAGAACATCAATCGGGGCATCTGAATGTTCGGCCAAAACGATTGCCATTAAAGCCAAATGCCAGCTGTGTTCTGCGTCATTTTCGTTTCGGTCACTATGAAACAGCTTCGTTTTTCGCTGAATGTATTTTACCTTATCAATTTCTTTTATAAAAGCAATCTGATTCAATAAGTCTTCTGTATTCATTTTTGTAACTGTTTATTTGTTTTAAAATGACATTCGTCATGTGCAAAATTATAAGTTAAAGCTTAATTGCACGGGTTTAAATCAAATAATATAACTTCTATGATAAAATCCGCTTTTTATTTCACCCCGAAATTAAATTTCTGTAACAATAGTCACTTAATTTCCCGAAAAACAGACTTACCTTTGTATCACATTATTTTAGATTTCAAATCATGAAAATAGAACAAATTTACACCGGATGCCTTGCGCAGGGTGCCTATTATATTACTTCAAATGGCGAAGCCGCAATTATTGATCCGTTAAGAGAAATTCAGCCTTACCTTGACCGTTTAGAGCGCGATGAGGTAAAATTGAAATATATTTTTGAAACGCATTTTCACGCCGATTTTGTTTCCGGACATGTCGATTTAAGCAAAGAAACTCAAGCGCCAATCGTTTATGGCCCAAATGCTGCCTGCGAATTTGACTGTATTTCGGCAAAAGACGGACAGGAATTCAAAATTGGAAATATCACGATCAAAGCGCTGCATACTCCGGGTCACACCATGGAAAGCACCACTTATTTACTGATTGATGAAAACGGAAAAGATCACGCCATTTTCTCCGGAGATACTTTATTTATTGGAGATGTTGGACGTCCGGATTTGGCTCAGAAAGCAGCCGGGATGACGCAGGATCAATTAGCCGGGATTTTATATCATTCGTTACGAGATAAAATTATGACTTTGGCTGATGATGTGATCGTTTATCCTGCCCATGGTGCGGGAAGCGCCTGTGGTAAAAACATGAGCAAAGAAACGGTCTCTACAATAGGAAATCAAAAAGCGACCAACTATGCGTTGCGCGCCAATATGACCGAAGCCGAATTTATTACTGAAGTCACAGACGGATTATTGCCTCCTCCTGCCTATTTCAGTATGAATGTGGCGATGAACAAACAAGGTTACGAAAGTTTTGAAACAGTTTTGTACAATGGAATGAAAACCATCAAAGCAGAGGAATTTGAAGCCGTAGCCGAAGAAACAGGTGCTTTGATTCTGGATACCAGAAGTGCTGCCAATTTTAGTAAAGGGTTTATTCCACAATCTATTAATATTGGAATCAATGGTGATTTTGCTCCTTGGGTTGGAACTTTAATTGGTGATGTAAAACAGCCTATTGTATTGGTAACGGAAACCGGTCTTGAAGAAGAAACTGTAACCCGTTTAAGCCGTGTAGGATTTGATTCGATTATTGGTCATCTGGAAGGCGGTTTTGAAGCCTGGCAAAAAGCAGGTTACGAAGTAGACACTGTAAACAGAATCACTGCGCAACAATTTTCAAATGAGTTCAAATTCGGAGAAGACAAAATAATCGACATTCGTAAAGAAACAGAATATGCTGCAGAGCACATCGAAGACGCGTACAGCAAACCACTGGCTTACATTAATGATTGGGTAAAAGACATTAACCCAAACGAACATTTTTATCTGCATTGCGCCGGAGGATATCGCAGTATGATTGCCGCTTCGATTTTACAGGCCCGCGGTTTCAGAAATTTTAGCGAAATTGAAGGCGGTTTTGGAGCCATTTCTAAAACAGAAATTCCGAAATCAGATTTTGTTTGTCAAAGTAAAGTACTGAAATAAAGTCACTGAGGCTCTAAGTCGCTAAGATTCTAAGATTTTACCTTTGAAATTTAACGACGAGACCTTATTACTAAAACACTTAAAAATACAACTCAGAACCTTAGAATCTTAGTAACTTAGAACCTCAAAAAAAATGCTTGAAATCTTAAAAGAACCTTGGCCTTGGTACGTTTCCGGGCCGCTAATCGGATTAACAGTTCCTGTTTTATTGATTCTTGGAAATAAATCTTTCGGAATCAGTTCCTCGCTTCGTCACATTTGCGCGGCTTGTATTCCTGCCAATATTTCTTTCTTTAAATACGACTGGAAAAAAGAAAGCTGGAATTTATTCTTCGTTTTTGGAATTTTTCTGGGCGGAGTCATTGCGGCTTATTTTCTGGCGAATCCAAATCCAATAGAAATTAGTCCCGAATTATCAACGAAATTAGCTGCCTACGGAATTACCGATTACAACGGTTTAGTTCCTGCACAATTATTTTCCTGGGAAAGTTTATTCACGCTTCGTGGTTTTATCATGATTGTGGTAGGCGGATTTCTGGTAGGTTTTGGAACACGTTATGCCGGCGGATGTACCAGCGGACATGCCATTATGGGAATTTCAAATTTACAATGGCCATCATTGGTAGCGACAATCTGTTTTATGATTGGAGGTTTTGTAATGACACTTTTGATCTTACCTTATATTCTTTCACTTTAAAATTTCAAAAATGAGTTTAGAAAACAAAACAGTCGACGGCGAAGGAATCAATGCCAGCCAGAAAAAAGAAACAGTCTTTGGAAATCTTAAATATTTAATCGTTGGTATCTTTTTCGGAATCTTATTCGTAAAAACTGAAATCATAAGCTGGTTCCGTATCCAGGAAATGTTTCATCTTGAATCATTTCATATGTACGGTGTAATTGGAAGTGCTGTTGCCGTTGGAGTAATCTCCGTATTTCTTATTAAAAAGTTCAACATAAAAACACTGCAAGGCGAAAAAATCGAAATTCAGCCCAAAACGTTCAGCAAAGGACAAATTTATGGCGGATTGTTGTTTGGTTTTGGATGGGCCATTACAGGCGCTTGTCCGGGACCTTTATTTGCCCAAATTGGTACCGGTGCAACTGTTATTGTTGTAACGCTGATAAGTGCCATCTTAGGAACCTGGGTTTATGGTTTTATTAAAGACAAATTGCCTCATTAATATTCTTATTTAATATCATACACATCAAACCCGACAGGTTTTAAAAACCTGTCAGGTTTACTAATAACTAACAGATGAGCCACACAACAGAAAATTTAATTTTAAGAAAAGCGGATACCTCTGAAATACCACAAATATGGAGTATTCTGCAAGATGCTATTGAACAGCGAAGACTGGACGGAAGTACACAATGGCAGGACGGTTATCCTAATGAGCTAACCATTCGTACCGATATTGAAAACGATCATGGGTATGTGCTTACAGAAAATGACACTATATTATCTTATGCGGCGATTCTTTTTGATAAAGAACCAGCCTACGAAATCATACAAGGTAAATGGCTCACTGACGGTGATTATGGAGCTATTCATCGTGTTGCCGTATCGAAACTCGCAAAAGGTAAAGGTATTGCAACCAAACTGTTTGAAAAGATAGAAAGTTTATGCCTCAAACAAAACATATACAGTATAAAAGTAGACACGAATTTTGACAATATCCCAATGCTTAAAATTTTAGACAGACTGAAATATACCTATTGTGGTGAAGTTTTTTTCAGAGGAGGAGCACGAAAAGCATTTGAAAAAAAATTGATTTAGAAAATAAAATCACAAAATAAAACAAACGGACCCGACAGATTTTAAAACCTGTCGGGTTTTATTTTGCCTGTGATTAAGTTCTATAGTTTTTTAAGACATTTTTTTCGACTAAGAGTATTATCTTCCTTTTACTTTCATTAAGTTTACAATACCAGATTTAATCTTACAAAAAAAGCGAACCAATCACAGCCCTATGAAACGCTCAGAACAATTGTCGAAACTAGAAAATACGGAACAATGGGATGTAATCATAATTGGCGGGGGAGCAAGTGGTTTGGGGACTGCTCTAGATGCCGCAAGCCGGGGTTATAAGACCATTCTGCTTGAAGCAGTCGATTTTGCAAAAGGAACCTCCAGCCGAAGTACCAAATTAGTTCACGGTGGTGTTCGCTATTTAGAGCAGGGAAATATCCATCTGGTCATCGAAGCCCTGAAAGAAAGAGGATTACTGGCTAAAAATGCCGGCCATTTAGTAAAAAATCAATCTTTTATAATTCCAAACTACAACTTCTTTGCCGGTTTATTCTACACCATCGGATTGACTGTTTATGATTTATTGGCAGGGCGTTTAAGTTTGGGGCGATCAAAATACCTTTCCAGGAAAAAAACAATTGAAATGCTTCCTGCTGTAGCAGAAAGAAATCTAACCAATGGCGTAATTTATCATGATGGCCAATTTGACGATTCCCGACTGGCGATAAACATTGCCCAAACGGCAATTGAAAAAGGAGCCTGCCTTTTAAATTATGTCAAAGTTGTTCATTTATTAAAGAACGATCAAGACCAAATCATCGGTGTTGAAGCCATAAATCACGAAACAGGCAAAAAGTACGAAATCAAAGGGTCGGCTATTATCAATGCAACGGGTGTTTTTACAAATGCCATCATGAAACTAAACGACACGGTATACAAAAAATACATTGTGCCAAGTCAGGGAATTCATCTTGTATTTGATCAATCCTTTTTGCCGGGCGAACACGCTTTGATGATTCCTAAAACAAGTGACGGAAGAGTTTTGTTTGCCGTTCCCTGGCACAATCGAATTGTGGTAGGAACTACTGATACTTTAATTCGAAAACACAGTCTCGAACCCATTGCGTTAGAGAGTGAAATTGAATTTGTTTTGGAAACTGCTCAACGTTTTCTGGCTAAAAAACCCACAAGAGCCGATGTTTTATCTGTTTTTGCCGGTTTACGACCTTTAGCTGCACCGGAAGAAGAAGGCAAAAGCACCAAAGAAGTTTCCCGAAGCCATAAAATCATAGTTTCAGAAACCGGATTAATCACAATTACCGGAGGCAAATGGACTACTTACAGAAAAATCTCTGAGGATATTATTGATAAGGCTATCAAAATAGGCAAATTGCCTAAAAAAGCTTGTATTACCGAACAGCTTCCCATTCATGGAAATAAAGCCACTACAAATTCAGACAGAACAAATCATTTATATATCTATGGATCAGACCTTCCTAAAATAGTAGAATTGCTGCAAAGAGAACCTGAACTAAAAGAAAAATTACATCCGGATCACGAATTCACAATGGCCGAAGTGGTTTGGGCTATTCGATATGAAATGGCAAGAACAGTAGATGACATTCTCGCAAGACGTGTCCGCTTGTTGTTCTTAGATGCCAGAGCTGCCATAGCTTCTTCTGAAAAAGTAGCGCGCCTACTGGCAAAGGAACTCGGACATGATGAGACCTGGATCCTTAGAGAAATAACCAACTTTCATGGAATTGCAAAAGGCTTTCTTCTAAAAGAATTTCAATAGATTTATATTAACTTAAACCTGTTGAGTGAAATTGAATTACATTTAATTTTAACACATAGAAACATAGATATTAATATCCAAAAGAGGAAGGCAAAGCAGAAACACCTTTCTTTCACCTAGTATATTATCTGCTTTTTTAACTAGTGAAATGCCTTTTTTAAGTTTACAAAGACTATGTTACTATGTGTTAAAACAATTTCACCCACCGGGCTAACTTAAAAATATGCGATCATGCAGGACAAATTAATTCTGGCTTTGGATCAGGGAACTACTTCTTCCAGAGCCATTGTATTCAATCATAAAGGAGAAATAGTCAGTATTTCTCAAAAGCCATTTAAACAAATTTTTCCAAAACCGGGATGGGTCGAACATGATCCTAACGAAATTTGGTCTTCACAAGTTAGTGTCGCTGCCGAAGTAATAGCAAAAGTTGGAATTACGGGCCGCGAAATTGCAGCCATAGGAATTACCAACCAGCGGGAAACTACTATTGTCTGGGATCGCGAAACAAGTGAACCTGTCTACAAGGCTATTGTCTGGCAAGACCGCAGAACCGCAAAATACTGCGACGAACTAAAAGCAAAAGGACATACAGAAATGATCCAGAAAAAAACCGGATTAATTCTCGATGCTTATTTCTCCGGAACCAAAGTAAAATGGATATTGGACAATGTTCCCGGAGCACGCGAAAAAGCAGAACAGGGAAAACTTTGTTTTGGAACTGTAGATACCTGGTTAATCTGGAAACTAACCCGAAGTAAATTGTTTATGACGGACGTTTCTAATGCCAGCAGAACTTTATTATTCAATATAAATACTTTGGACTGGGACGACGAGTTGCTGGCATTATTTGATATTCCGAGAGCCATGCTGCCTGAAGTAAAAGAAAGCAGCGCGATATATGGAGAAACAAGCACTACCCTATTCTCTACAAAAATCCCAATTAGCGGGGTTGCCGGAGATCAGCAGGCAGCCCTTTTTGGTCAGCTGTGTACCAACTCCGGGATGATTAAAAACACCTATGGAACAGGTTGTTTTATGCTCATGAATACCGGTGAAAAACCTATTTTTTCAGCACACAACTTATTGACTACAATTGCTTGGAAAATCAACGGAAAAACTACATATGCGTTAGAAGGCAGCGTTTTTGTTGGAGGTGCAGCCGTACAATGGTTGCGAGACGGCGCAAAAATAATCAATTCATCAGATGAAATCGAAGCTCTCGCAGCAAGCGTGCCTGACAATGGCGGTATTTATTTTGTTCCTGCTTTGACCGGTTTAGGAGCACCACATTGGGATCAATACGCAAGAGGCGCCATCGTTGGAATCACCAGAGGGACGACAAATGCACATATTGCCAGAGCTACTTTAGAAGGAATTGCTTATCAGGTAAACGATCTCCTCAAAGCTATGGAAGCAGATTCCGGATACAAAGGAATAGAATTACGAGTAGACGGTGGTGCAGCAGCAAACAATTTATTAATGCAATTTCAATCAGACATATTTGGGTCTAATGTAACCCGACCTACCACATTAGAAACTACCGCTTTGGGAGCCGCGTATCTGGCAGGACTAGCCGTGGGATATTGGTCGAGTTTAGACGATCTGAAAGAACAATGGTCGATCGACCAAGTATTTTCTCCAAAAATGGATCAGGCTAAAGTAAAGCTACTGGTGAAAAACTGGGACAGAGCTGTTGGCCGCGCATCGCATTGGATTGAAGAATAATTTTTAACTACTAACTAAACCGTAAAAAATGACTCCTTTTATAGCAGAAATTTTAGGCACAATGATCATGATTTTATTAGGAAATGGCGTTGTGGCAAACGTATTACTTAAAGATACCAAAGGAAACAATTCGGGTTGGATGGTGATCACATCAGCTTGGGCATTTGCCGTTTTTGTGGGCGTTACTATCGCAGGACCAATTAGCGGTGCCCATTTAAATCCTATTGTTACGTTAGGTTTGGCCCTGATTGGAAAATTTACCTGGAATCTGGTTCCTGCATACATCCTTGCTCAAATGATTGGAGCAATGTCAGGTGCTTTTTTAGTGTGGCTGTCTCATAAAGATCATTTTGCAGCAACCGAAGATGAAGGAACTAAACTGGCCTGTTTCTCTACCTCACCGGCAATCAAAAACAATCTCTCCAACTTAATAAGTGAAGTAATTGCGACTTTTGTCTTACTATTTTCAGTCTTTTATATTGCCGGACCAAGTTTGCAAATCGCAACCGATACGAATGCAACAATTGGATTAGGAACCATTGGAGCGCTTCCGGTAGCGATAGTCGTATGGGCAATTGGTCTGTCATTAGGAGGAACTACAGGTTACGCCATAAATCCTGCAAGAGATTTAGGCCCCAGAATCATGCATGCTATTTTACCTATAAAAGGAAGCAGTAACTGGACGTATGCCTGGATTCCAATTGTAGGACCCATAATTGGTTCGGGATTAGCTGCCGCATTATATTTGACGATTAATTAATGCCTAACAAACGGAGAGTTCTGAAATTTAGGGCTCGCGGGTTTCTCCTATTATGAGCTCGCGTGAGGGATAGAAGCTATCTGCCGAAGCAGTGCGGATAGCCCGACAGCATCCTGATAAGAGGGCGTATAAGCACAACGTAACTTTGCCCTCTTACCGGGATGGTGGCACGCCCTGCTCAGCATTAAATTACTTCTTTATATAAGGTTTTGCCAAGGTTTTAAATTTTTGAAAAAGCTTAGTTCGTTTTAAATAATCATTAAATAATTCCCCAATCTTGCATTAAATTAAAAACTTATAGTATTTTTACCATAGTTCTATAGGGT
>NZ_CAGKLC010000101.1 GCF_903469665.1 Flavobacterium sp. UGB4466
GGTTTTTATAGGATATTTAAAAGATGATATTTGGCACTGGAAAGTTTGGGAAACAATAAATCCCAAAGAGATATTAGATTTTAAAATTTCAGCGAAAAGTTTAAATGAACTTTTAATTCAAACGCCAAATTATCTTAGAGAAACTATCTTATTAGATTAAATGCTATTGTTTCCAAAATTTTGTTTCTCTATTTCAAAAATTATTATTGCTTTATCCGTCCTAAATGTTAATCATAAAAAATCAATTATGAATATCAAAGAACAAGTAATTCAAAACTTAAAAAATTGGTTAGCAAAAACAAAAGTCATATCATATGATGAGCGTATTCCTTTGAATTGCTGGGATAAAGAATTAAAAGATCTAAGAAACGGAACAGTAAAAGAAGTTTACATAGTATCATTTAAAACAAAAAGTACTACTATAGAGTATAATGAAAAAGGCGAAGTAATTTCTTTTTTCGAAGGAATGTACTGCTTTGCTTATTTTGATGCCGAAACTTTAGAGTTCCTTTATATAATGAAAAAAGCTGGATATATTGAGGTTGACGGCTCTTATTAAGTAAAACCAATACATTTTTTAATTTCCCTCATTAATAAAACAATGAAAACCATAACAAAAGTTCTATTCTTTATCGGAGTTTTTCTTTTTCTCTTCAGCTATATTATTGATCCTTATAAAATCAATGAAGGAAATTATATTGTAATTGATGGAGATACTGTCGCATTCTTAAAAATGCTATACATAATTACATGCCTGCTTTTCGGATATTCATCTTATCTATTTCTTAGATTTTTTAGAAGTAGAGTTTATTTCATTTTTTCTCTTATTTTACTTATCATTAATCTAATTTTTTTAGGGAAAATGTTTTTGTATTTTGATCCATTTTTAAACTAAAATTCTAAAAAAAGGTTGTTTATCTTCCAAAGACAATTCCATTTTCAATCTATTAAACATCCATTTTTCCAAAGAAGAAAAACGGGTGTTATTTATCATTTATTTTCGTTTTTGTCTGCAAAATGAAACCCCAAAAAACACATAATACCCTACTGAAACTACTGATTTACAAAGTAAAATCTTTTTTAAAATAGGCTATTTCGGCGTATTTTTACAGTGCTGCTAAAGGCAATATACCATCAGTAGCAGCCTCCTTAAAAGGAACATCTCAGATTTATTGAAGACCTTTTTTCAACCTTGAATAAATTTCAAAACAAATAATCTTATCGAATACTTAAAACCCTGATATTTTCTAATAATCCAGAGGAGCTTTTTATGGTCTAAACTTAAAATCATTAATACCTATAAATATGGATCAAACTACAAAAAAACACATTGATTTACTGCATCCTTCGGTCAGGGAAGAAGTGACCAAAATTATCGAAGAATGTGATCTGGCGCTGGACGGAAGAGCAAAAGTTAGAATAACACAAGGACTCCGATCTTTTCAGGAACAGGAGGATCTTTATGCTTTTGGCCGCACCAAACCCGGAAAAAAAGTAACGAATGCCAAAGGAGGCCAATCCATTCACAATTATGGCTTTGCAGTCGATATCTGTTTAATTATAGATGGTAAAACAGCTTCCTGGGATACCGTAAAAGACTGGGACAACGACCAAATTTCGGACTGGCAGGAATGTGTTGAAATTTTTAAAAAGCACAACTGGAATTGGGGCGGAGACTGGAAAACTTTTAAAGACCTTCCACACTTTGACAAAAAAGGATACAGCGATTGGAAGGTGCTTAGCAAATTAAAGCGCGACAGAAAAAACTATGTAATCTTATACAAATAACGCAGATGAAACCTTTCAAATTAAAACGTACAGCTCTCCTACTTGTTTTGGCTTTTACCATTACCTCCTGTACTTCCACAAAAACAGCTCCATTCGACCTTCATTCCTATCAAAAAACAATTGCAGTAAAAGTCGAAACTATTAAACTAATGGAGAAAGCTACTGCCCCTTTTGCGGTTCATAAAATGGAAATAAACGCTTTATTGCTTGACATTGAAAAGTTGACTGAATATGAAAAAAATAAACTCCATAACGAAATCACTTTTTCGATGTGGAAAATTCTAAACGATAAAGACAAGAATCTTTTGGTCGGTTTTTTCAAAAGATGGGAAACAAAAGGAATTTTATCTCCCGCTTTTATACAAGAATCCGAAAAACAAGTTTTGCAAGCTCTCGATTTACTGATTCAATACGAAGCCAAAAAAGATAAAGAGTCAAAAGATGCTCTTTTATATTTAATCAACAGCAATACCTGAAACGATGCATAACGATACATTATTTGACCAATTAAAAAGCAAACTAAAAATTATTATAACAGAAAGTTATAAAGATAACAAATTCGAACTGGAGAAAGATCTGAACACTTTTCTAGAAATCTCCAGAGAGAAAATGGAACGCTGGCTCTTTCTTTTCTCAACCGGAAATTTAACCGAAGAAGATTTAGAATGGCTGTCAAAAAGTCAATTCAATTTAATGGAATTTCAAGCGCTTCAAGCAACCGGAATATCAAAAATAAAACTGAATGCTATTAAAAACAACATTCTAAAAATGATTTTCAAAGTACTCCTTGATATGGTTATCCCACAGGATTAAATCTTTGTGTTTCTTTTAAAAAAAACAAACACAATTCATTGCAAATCAACAACTTACAACCAACACCTAACTTACTGAAACTACTGATTCATAAGCCTTAAAATCTTGGTAAAAGACAAATTCGGGCGTATTTTTACAGTATCAAATAAAAGGCATTTTTTGAGTATGGCGCGCAGATTCAAAGGAGCTATTCATTAACAAAAAAACAAATAGTAACGACATATGAGAGATTTTATCATAGAAGATGACTTGTTAATCACCAATGGAGATTTCTCCATTAAAAATGCAGATCAGCAAAACATAGAACATCTATTGCTAAGTCAAAAAGGAAGTTATAAAGAGTTCCCTATTCTGGGAGTAGGAATAAAAAAATACATTAACAGCCCGGATGCAACCTCCAGGTTAAGACTGGAAAACGAAATAGACAAACAATTATCGTATGACAACTTTCACGTAAAAATACTAGATGTCAACGATTTAAAAAACATTAAAATCGATGGAAACTATTAAACCACAAGAAAATCAAAACATTTTTGATGTCTCTTTACAAGAATACGGAAGTATTGAAAAAGTATTCGACCTTTTAGACGACAACGACAGATTTAACCTTACAGAAGACCTTTCTGTTTACAAAGATTTAAAAATAGGCCGTGAAGCTTTCAAAAAAGATATTGTAGAATATTACAATACCCGAAACTTAAAGCCTGCGACAGCTATTACAGAAGAAGAACAGTATTTACTGGATAATTTCTCCGGAATCGATTATATGATTATTGAAGACGATTTCATCATTTATTAGCAACTTGTTTAGGCTATAATAACCTGAACAGCAGCAACAAAAGTTCAGCTTATCCAATAACAAGACTTATCCATTTCTCTTTTTGGAAGTCTCCAAAAAAACTACTGCTCTGTAGTATTCACAAATAAACATAAACAATTAACTATAAGCATATTACACATGTCTTACAGGCTAAACTATTTCAAAAAATTAAAATATGGCACGTACAATTGCTGAAATACAGAACGAGATTCTGATGGAGAAAGGAAAGCAATCTTCCTTAAACAACTTAACAGATTCAAAAACTGCTATTTGGAAACTTTGGATTAACATAGTGGCCACCGCTATCTGGGTTCATGAAAAAATAGTAGAAAAAAATGCGCTCATCTCAAGACCGCATACCTTAAA
The DNA here is from genome assembly GCF_903469665.1 of Flavobacterium sp. UGB4466. Classification (GTDB taxonomy): domain Bacteria; phylum Bacteroidota; class Bacteroidia; order Flavobacteriales; family Flavobacteriaceae; genus Flavobacterium; species Flavobacterium lipolyticum. The sequence goes on from NZ_CAGKLC010000101.1 coordinate 3,788, forward strand.
CTGGTACAGAAGCCAGGCCTTAAATTTTCATTACGGTCTGTCTTTACCCTCTGATCCCAACAGCAAAATACCACTCATCTGGAAAGAGGGCTCCTATCAGTTTGACACTACAGGTTTTGACGAAACAGAAATCGAAAAATTAAAAATAATCAAACATTGCGCAGTAAGCGAAATTGATCTGGAAACAGTACTCGATCCCACAAAAAACAAAGACCGGGAAACTATTTTTTCGGACTACTTCCGCAACAAAGTAGGGGTTGTATTTTTAAAAGTAGCCACGGTAAAAGGAGATAAAATCTCGAGAATTGATGTTCCTAATGAACTCTACGCCTTCAAAGAATATATGGCTAAAATTAAAGATGCTGGAAATCATATTTATATCTCTTCTGATAATGGTGATATCTTAAAACTAAATTTAACCGTTTACGTTGATCCTTTGAATATCTATATTGATCCGGCAAATCCCGCAAATCCAAAAAATGGTTCATTGATTCTGAACGAAAAAATATTTCCTGTACAAGATGCTGTCAAAGAGCATTTAAAAAGTATTGAATTTAATGGCGCTTTTGTAAAAACCTATTTTGTCGATGCTTTGCAGAATACGCCGGGTATTAAAATCCCAGTTGTAAATAAAGTCGAAACTAGCTGGGCTAAAAATCCGAATGACCAACTAGCCCCTTCTTTAGAAGATGTCACTAAAACGGAATACTTTATCCCTAACTCAGGCTATTTTGATCTGGATGCCTTAGAGGTACTGGTAAATTATATTCCTTATACATTTTACAGAGACAAACAATAGCCTAATACCAATACTATGAATAAATACACTGTTTTAAAATGGGAAAAGCTAATATTATGGCTCATCCCGCCGGTTGTCAGAAAAAAAACGCATCTGGAATGGCTCAATGTTTTACTGGCTCCTCTTCGTACGATTTATGAAGAGATATTATACAAAATGCAGCATACTGGGCAGGTCATTTATCTGGAAAAAGTACTCAACGACGCTTTTAATCCCACAAAAAATTACGATCCCAACCTAAGTATAGAGCAAAAGCGATTAGAGGGGCTAATTTATATAGACGAATCGATCAAACCTGCAATTCAATATGTCTATCTCCACAAAGAATACTACGAACCGGATATTACTTTACCCGACAAAAAGGTAACAAAGGGAGCTTTAATGAGGCCGCAATTAAACATCTTTAAAAATAATGAGCTTAAAAACAGAGATAACAAACCTGTTTATCTCGTACATCGTAAAGATTATACTAAAGTAAATTATGCCAATTTTAGAGTGTTTATACCCGAAAATCTAATTAAAGATCGAACAATAACTATTCAACCTAACCAGGACAATGCTGTAGAAAAAACAGAACCGATCGAAGTGACCGATTTAAAATATCACAATCTTCTTAATTTTTATAAACTGGCAGGCAAAAGCTATGAAAGTTATCGCTATCAACCGAAAAAGCAAACTGGAGAAGTTAGAATATAGAGTAAAGATACTAGAAAATAGATTTAAGAATATAGAAACAAAAAACAACTGCAATTTAAATTAATACAAAATGAAACAAATAAATTTTAGTCATGAAGGAGGTTTCCCTCTTGAACAGGAAACTTTAGAAAGACTTCAAAGCGCCTACAGAACGGAGTTATTTGGTGCTTTAAAAGCACATTTTAGCATCGAAACCTGCAAAAACTATATTGTCGCTACTGCTACAGAGAAAAAAAATGGCTGGGCTATTATCCATCTGGATAAAAAAGATTGTACAGATCCGGAATATAATGAAGAAACTCCGGAAGGAATTTTATACCCTATTTTAAAAGGGAAACCAACAGGATATTTAAAAACCATCCGAAAAGACACTAACCTGATTTACGGGACCGGAAAATCTCAAACCGCCTACTTTGATTACGAAGCAGTATACATAGAACAAGCTGAATATACTACCGGTGCTTCACAAACGGATAAAACACTTGCAGCCAATTATCATATTCTGGGAAGTTTTAAGGAAATTTTGGATCATGCCGCCCTGGAAAAGATTTTGACTGAATTAGATACTGCCGTTACAGCAAATACTAAGGCAATAGGCGACAATACTAAAGCAATAGCTGATAATGCTAAATTAATTGGTGATAATACTAAAGCTATAGGCAACAATACTAAATTAATTGGTGACAACACTGACGCAATTGAGAGAATAAAAGATACTTATCTCCCTCGTGACGGCTCAAAAGCCATGACCGGAAATTTAACGGTAGAAGGTAAAGTAAATTTTAATAATGTAGACTTAACAGATGGCGGCACTTTGTTATTATTAAACGGGTCAAATCAGGTTGTTAAGAACAATACTCTAATCCAATCTATATTAAACGAAATCGAAGCTTTAAAAAACAAATCTGCGACAGCAATACCTATTGGAATGATCGCTATTTGGGGGAAATCGGGGCCATTTCCGCAAGGCTGGAGAGAGTATGAACCTCTATCAGGAAGAATGCCGGTAGGTTTAAAGACGAGCGACCCAGCATTCAACACATTCTTAGGGGATGGGGGAAATAAAGAAAAAAAATTATTGATCGAAGAATTGCCTCCACACTTTCATCACAAACCAAACTCTCCTTTTAAAAGTTTCTCAGCGCTATCTAAGGAATTCGGTGAAGGAACTTCTCCAGGAATAGCTGCAGATAGCAACGAAAATGATGATGAGGTGGCAGTTGCGGGAATAAAAGCTGCATATGGCCCAAATGGGGATGCTTTAGAGCAAACAATTGGTAACGGTCAATCTTTCTCAATTCTAAACCCATACCGAGTAGTTTATTTTATCGAGTACGTAGGACTGCAAGGCGACATAACAAAGCCAACAAGTCCAACAAATTTAGCAGCAACAAACATCACCGATACAAGTATAACTTTAAAGTGGACTAAGTCAACGGATAATATAGCAGTTACCAGTTATTCCATATCTATAAATGGTACTAAGTCAATCCTGGTAGGTGACATTGATTCTTACGTTGTACGCGAATTAAATCCCGATACCTATTATAGTTTCTATGTCACGGCACAGGATGCTGCAGGAAATTCATCCGCTCCCGCCACTCTTGAAGATGTAATCACAAGAGGAAACTCTGCACCCAACCAACCAACATCACCAACGGGGTTAAGAGCAGCCTTAACTGGTAAAAATAAAGTGCAAATTTCATGGAATATTGCTACAAACCAAGGAACTGGGGTTGTTTACGGAATCTTTAGAAAAGGCAAAGGGCTTGGAGAAACTTTCCAGAAAATAGGTCAAACTACGGAGATCTTTTACGCTGATACAAGCGTAAACAGTGACTATACCCATACTTATTATGTGGCGATACTGGATGCTTCCGGACTAGCTACTGACTATCGAACTATGGAAGAAGAAGTTAAGGGAGATCCGAATATAGCGGACGAATAAGTTTTGTCTCCATAAAACTGATGTGTAGGTTTGAAGTGAAAATTCAAATAAAATTATCAGAACCTGCTGCTTTAAAACAGTACTCTTTTGGGGAATTACTCCAAAAGAGTACCTCTCTAAACAACCTCAACTCTAAACATACTCTATGAAAATTGTAAAATTTATTTTTACAGCTTCAGCATTGCTGTGGCTTTTTATAACCATCCTGATCATGGCACAAGTAGCCATCCTTATACTACCAATTCTTTTTATTTCGAAAAAACATTACACCGAATGGATCCTCTTTACATTTGCCTTAATCTGCTCTTTTGGCGTTTACCCCATTTCTTTTATCTATGCCGCCATCAAATGGAAAGGCTTTCTAAATTATTTAAGAAAACTCAGTTTAAGTATTGATATCACAGGAAATATAGTTGCCGGTGCCTTACTAAACGACAATTTTATTACCAGCTCTTCTGCCCATAAGTTTGGTGTTGTACAGGAAACGATCAGCGACAATTTAGGCGAAAACGAAAGAGACCATACCTTATCCGTTTTTGGAAAGAGATTTACCAATCTGCTTGGCGTAATTGATTTTGATCACGCCAAAAAGTCTATAGTCGAAGATTAATTCAACCTTAAACCTATGATAATGCATAGAATTACAGAATATTCAAATGAATTAAAATTATTGCTTTACGGAATTTTTATTTACCTGGAAATGGATGCAGAAATTGTGAAAGTGCTGTTTTATTTAATGGTATTGGATACTTTTTTAGGCATTGTCAAAACCATCGTATTAAATAACCCTTTTAGCTTTAAAAAACTGGCCTTAGGATTTGTTTCCAAGCTGGCTGTACTATTGATTCCAACAGCTCTGGCCTTAATGAGCAAAGGCCTCAATTACAACTTCAAATGGTTTGTAACCATTGTAATGGATCTACTAATCGTAAGCGATGGCATTTCAATCATCAGCAATATAATAGCTATAAAGACAAAAAAAGAAGTCGAGAATTTCGATGCCATGACTTTGATCTTAAAGTCCATAAGAAATCGTTTAATACAACTTTTCAAGAGAATTTTGATTACAATTGACCCCAGATATCATGTAGAAGAATAATCCAATACGCTTTATAAACAAAAAAAATAAAACAAGCAATAATGACAACAAATATCAATACTATTCTGAGCTGGTTCAAAACCAGATCAAAACCTACTCAGGAAGAATTTCGCGCCACTTGGTTAAGCTTTTGGCACAAAGATGAGCAGATTCCAACAGAAAAAATCGAAGGCTTACAGGGCCTTTTAGATCATAAAGCCGATTTAGAAGCTTTAGAAAACCACAAAGCTGATTCAAACGCACACTCAGAATTGTTTATTAGAGCTAAGTTTATTAAAACTGGGGAATTATCCATTTTCAAGCATCCCAATAATACTGATCAAACAAAAGAATACATACTTGAAATAAATGATCTCGTCCAGGGCTTTGTTGAAAAAACCTGGATAAATGGATATTACATTGGCGGCGACATAAGTTTACTTGAAAGCTTTAGTGTAAATACAAATGCATAAATGTAAATACCAAATAAAAAAGAAAATCCTCATAGTTCTTGAAAAAAGAGCCATAAACATTACTAATCACAACATTTAAATTATGAAAAGAATATTTTTATTTTTACTCCTTGCTGTGTCATTTACAGCATTCGCGCAAGTTCAAATACCACAAGAATACACTATTCAAAAACCTTTACGATTGGGAACTGTTAATCCTGGTACAAAAACAGATTCTGTATTAGTTCGGGGTTCTGATAAAATTATCAAATTTGTTCCCCGAAGTGAATTTGGCAGAACTAGTGCCCTTCAGGATTTGAAGTCAGTGCTTAATACGGGTAATGTAGCATTAAGTCCAAACAATTATAGCTGGTTTATTCCAAATCTTTCCAACGAGGCTCCCTCTATTGATTTTGGGGTTACTGCATTGAATGGTGTAACAGCAAATTCCATTTCAATGACACCCGAAAACTTTATTTTACAGCACAGCTCGCCGGCTACTGGTGCAACCTATTCCATAGAATTACAAAACAATGGTCTGACCTATGGTTCAGACATGTCAACACATTGGACAGCGAGAAGTATTGTCGATAAAGCCTATGTTGATAGCATCAATTTCCAAAAATTAGTTGACAATAATGCAGTTGCGACCTTAGATAATGGTAACTATGCTCAAATATTAAACATCGATAAAGGGGGAAACCGACATGTTGGTTTTAATGTGACTAATGAACAGTTTAAAAGTTCTATGCTTGAATTAGGAGGAGGAGGGTTATTTCAGGCCTTTGCCTCTACAGCAAATGGCTTTGGAGAAATACTTATGAACCCGGACCATAGCGGTGTAGGAGAAAATCACAAAATGGCTTTAAGGTATATACAATACTTTCCTGGAGGAGGCCAAGCCGCTGAAAATATATTAGTTTTTGAGCCTATGACTTCATCAGGTAAGTCCTTAGTAAAAATTCCATTTAAGTCAGGAGAACATTTACTGGCAACAACAAGCGATTTAGCGACAGATAATCCAACCGTGTCAAGTTTAACACTTACTGAATTAAATACCACATATCCAAATGCAATAAATGGCTATAGGGTACATTGCCCATCCATTTCGACAGGTGCGCTTATGTATGAGAAAACTCAGACGGGCTGGTTGGAAATCTCTGTATCAATTGTTTACAATCCCCAATAAAATAACCTTAAACTTTAAAACATGAATAAATCAAAAATCGCAGTAACCGTGAGTCTTTTAATTGTTCTAACAGGTTTCATCGACACAAAATTCGATCTGTTACAGGATGCAGGATTGTCGGAAATAGTTATCAATAGAATTAAACTCATTGGTTTGATTCTGACGGCAGTATTACCAGGAATCAGCTCTCTACTTTCAAAAGAAGAAAAGTAAAAAGAAATTTCTACGGAAAACATTAAAAATTAACCTAAAGCAATTATTTCTATCTTAAAGAAAGAACCTTTGCCTAAATTTGTAACTACATCTCTTACCTTATATTCCCGGCAACATACTGCGCTGAAAGAAATGATAAAGTTAAATACTAAAATCTCCTTTACCCTGTAACAATTAATTTCCGATTCTAATATACTCTCCTACAAGCATTAAGAAAACAATTGTTGAGATATTTTTATAAAATCAGTAATTATTCTACTACTACCGAAATAACAATTAAAAATCAAAAACCCCTCTTACAAAACCGTAAGAGGGGCTATATCTATACATTTCACATTTTACAACCTACTTCTTAATAAATTTCTGTACATAGTTTGCTTTATCAGTCACTATATTAATGATGTACATTCCTTTTGAAAAATCACTAACGTTAATCTGATTGTTACTGATCTGAGCGTTAATTGATTTACCCGAAATATCATAGACCGTTACTTTTAACACCTCGTCTTCTGTTCTAATGTTCAAGACATCTGAAACCGGATTAGGATAAACTGCCAGTTCTAATTTTGTGAATTCACCAGTACCTAAATTGGTTGTTGTATTTACGGTAATCGATTTTTCAATTAGTTTACCATTGGAATTAAAACGAATCACCACTGTTGCAGTACCCTGAGTTTTTGGAGTCAGAACCAATTCGTCATTCACATTTATTACAGCCGAAACCACCTCTGTATCACTAACTGACTTTACAGATTTTACGATCGCTGCCGACAAATTATCAGTATCGGAAACAATATTTTTTAAATCGATTACAGTTGGTTCTTTTACCGAAACCTCCGAAGGCAGAGTATTGCTCACTACAGGTGCCGCATTATCCGGAAAAACGGTCGTTCCGGGAAACCAATAATAGTCATCCAAAATTTTTGTTTGGGTTAAACTTCCTGTACGATCAAAAGTATGAACCCAGTTTTTCTGATAATGTGCTCCAAATCCGTTTTCTGTAGTATTGAGAATCAACTCATCTGAAACCGGATCAATACGCAGGGCTGCACCGTAAGGAATTTGTTTAAAAGCATCTGTTTGTCCCGGAATGGTTGCAAAATTCTCATTAAAGGTTTTTGAAGTAATATCAAATTTTACAATTTTTGTTCCTGAAGTAAAAGAACTGATGGCGTTTATCCAAAACAAAGCATTCTCCTGAGTGCTATAAGTAAAACTCCCCGCATTCCAGGCTCCCCAGGAACCCAGGTATTTGGTTGTTGGAATCGCATATTCGGTTACCGTAAAAGTTGTTGCATTAATATTGATTAACTTTTGATCCTGAATTCCCCATACACTTCCGTCTTTGGCCTGAACTACAGAGTGGAATTTACCGGTAATAGTCTTAATCAAAGTATGAGTAGCAGGATCGATTATCAGCATTCCTCCACTTTGTGTTACCGCAAATACATACTGAGACGTACGAATCATATTACCAACCTGTCCTGCAGTACCTGTACCTGCTAATAAACTTCCCACCTTCAGATTGGCAATATCAAAAAGATAAATACCTTTTGAAGTACCTATATATCCAGTGTTTTCATTAACTCCAACAAACGAACGTCCATCTGCTCCAATGTTTGCAAATCCTGCAATTTTTTTCATAGTTTTTGCATTAGCAACAACCAATCTTCCGCCCGGACTAAAATTCTGATCTCCTCCGCTTGCTGCCTGTTTGGAAATAAAATAAAAATTATCTCCGTAAATTGTTCCGTAACAGGTGGTCACGCCAAAGGTTTCATTGTTATTCGCTATACTATAAATTCGGTAATTAGTACTTCCGTCTTTATTAATAAAATTCACAGAACCATTGGTATGTCCGAACCAGTCTTCGTTTACCATAAAAAATCCATTCGTAAAATCTGTTGCTTCCACATAAGGTGCAACCGGAGTAAAAGTTCCGGCAATAGGAAGCACATTTTTAGACGGTGCATAATTCCAAACATCCCAGGAATCATTTTGCAGAATACGACCGGATGCCCCTATACTTACGGCAGTAAAATCAGCATCGGCAGGATTTTTCCCCCAATACGTCCATTCTCCATTTGTCCATCCGGATTGCCAGTGATCGTTTGTATCTATTGCTTTATAATTGTCAAAATCGTAAGCCGTCGTATTCACAAAGCCATTTGTTGGATAAAGAGGATAAGTATAATCTGTGCCTTTATAAAGTCCGATCGTTTTAATTCCATTCAGATCAAAACCCAATCCTCCTGTCAAAGATCCTGTTTGAGCTCCCTTATACAACAGAGCGAAAAAACGTCGATCTGCTTTTAGTATGGCTTTTAACATGTCTTCGCCTGTGGCAGTACCCTCCCATCTGAATCCCCAGACTAAAGCATCGGTATTTTTACCATCATTCCACTGCACCGCAAAAGCCGCCCGATTAGAGCCTGTGCCTATCCAGTACTTAATATCATCAAAGGTTGTCGCCGCAGTCGTGTTTTGGGCAATTTTATTTTTCGCTGCTGTTTGTTTATTATTATTTGGAATTGTGCCCTCCGATACCACCTGACCTCGTATAGAAAAGACAGAAAGGAACATCAATACTAACAAGTAATTTTTCTTCATATTCAATTTAATTTTAATTTTTTATTATTTAAGATACAGGTCATAAGCTCCGGCAACATCAGTAGAAACTTCGCCCAGCCAGCCAGCTTCCTGATGGATTGCGGTATGTATTTTGACGAAATCTATTCCGGGAAGTTTTACGTATTTTCCGTTTTTGTCTACCGCCCAGGAAATATCAATAGTAGAACCTTCGTCGCTATTGGGTGCATTATCTGCATAACCAAAATCAAATCCTGTACCTACCCAATAGTTTCCGGTACCACTTTGATCATAAAAATTGTCTTTAATTCTCGTTCCTTTCAAGGTATAAGAAGCCTCCGAAATCCATAGCGGATAGTAGCTTTGTTCATGAAATCCATTTTTGGTTTTATATCCTGAATTCCCCTGATTGTCTTCCCATTTAATGTACTGCACATCGGTCTGCCAAAAATCCTGACCTGCAACAGCCGGTTTGTTAGGATCCGGTTTGAAATAAGTCACACTATAGTTCTTCACGGTGGTACTTTTAAAATATTCACTTCCGGCTATTTCGTACCATTCGTCCTCATCAGGTTTCCCGTTTTTATTTTTATCATAAGCCACCAGAATAATTCCGGGTTCACAAGAACCTGAACGAGTTTCCTTTGTGTCATTAGCCCAAAATGCATTTCCTAAAATTTTAAAATCACGGCCATTCCCATTTGGAATCGTATGATCAAAACCAAATACAACATAGCCTCCAAATCCGCCTAAGGATATCATGCTGGCATTAGAACCAACAAGTGACTTTTTTGCGGCATTGATCAAATTACTTTCGGTATTTCCCGGTGCGTATAATGGAAGTTCATTGGTAAACTGACCGACTCCGGGACGAAATTCCAGTACATTAGAGATGTACTTACTATAATTCCCAACCTCTTTTGTTACGTTAATAATCGATTGGAATGTTTTTACAACACCATTGGTCTCCACTTTTAACGTTAAGGGATAGCTCTTTAAATACGGACTGATAAAATCCAGTTGAAGGCTTTCTGAGATCACTGAATCTTTAATACTCCAGGTTAATTTTGAATTACTATTTAATTTTAAATCAATATTGAGCACTTTAAAACGGTCAATGGTATAGGATTCTTTTAATACGTCTCCCTGATTCTGATTTCCAGAATCATCTTCCCGATCGGTTCCACAGGAAATAAATCCCAGTAAGAGGGTTAATACTAGCGTACTCTTTAAAAGTGCAAAAGGGACTCTTTTCATATTTTTCTATTTTTATTCTTTAATGACACATGATTGTTGAGGTACAACAAAATAAATTTCCAGTGGGCGTAACACTTAACTCTTCACCCTTCACTCTTCACCCTTCACCCTTCACTCTTCACCCTTCACTCTTCACTCTTCACTCTTCACTCTTCACTCTTCACTCTTCACTCTTCACTCTTCACTCTTCACTCTTCACTCTTCACTCTTCACTCTTCACTCTTCACTCTTCACTCTTCACTCTTCACTCTTCACTCTTCACTCTTCACTCTTCACTCTTCACTCTTCACTCTTCACTCTTCACTCTTCACTCTTCACTCTTCACTC
>NZ_CAGKLC010000102.1 GCF_903469665.1 Flavobacterium sp. UGB4466
TCATTAGTTGCCAGAGGTACATTATGAACATCACAAACACGAATCAACATATTGATGTCTACTTCGTGGGCATGGCTCGTTAAAAATATTATTCCCCCCAAACACTTAAAATCACAAAATTATAAAAAACTAACAAATCATTTTTTATAAGATTTTTCTTATTACATTTGAATTGCATAAAAAGCTCCAGAAACAAATTTTACATTTTATAAATTTAAAAATGATAAAATTATGTTTAAAACAGCAAAAAGAATATCCTGTCTAGTGTTATTCTGTTTTATTTTGTCTTGTCAAAATGAACCTTCAAACCTGCAAGATTCAGCAACTAAAAGCTTTACTAATGGAACTGTCATTAACGGTAGATTTTACTTTTCCTCGAGAGAAAATCTAAAAAGTGATCTTGAAAATTTCAAAAAGAAAAACACAAAAGACTTAGAAGATCAATTTGAAAAAATTTATGAGAAAGGATTCCTATCAAACACCCCAATAGTGGATCCAAAAAATGAAATCCTAATTTCAAAACTCTCTAACAAAAAGAAAGAACTACAGAAGTCTAACGATGCCAATGAAACTCCGGAAGAAGACAGTATTATTCCCGATCCATATTTTGCTGCAGTTATAAACCAAAACAACGAAATTATAGTTGGAGATTCAATTTACAAAATCACAAAAGATCTCGGTGTACTATCCATACATATAAATGATACTACATACTTAAAAAATTATCTTAAAGAGCATTATAATTTTAAATCATCACTAAAAACAAAAAAAGAGGCGCTGACAGATTTTGATCCCTGTACATCTCGCAGCCAATATGGAGGCAATACAAATCTAGATTCCAAAATATCAAGATTTATAGCTCCTATAGATATTGATTGTCGTTCAATACAAATTCCTTTTCCAAATCCCTCCATTTTAACCTTCATACCACAATTAACGGAAGATCAAATAGTACAAAATCAAATAAATAATTTACCTATATGTGACGGTCTTCATGATACCAGCTGGTTTCAAAGTTTATTTGGCACTAAAAGTCCTGCATTAATTATTTTGACAATTCGCACAGAATAAAAACTGAATTTTGGAATCAATCATGGGGCATATACAGCTCAATTGGTGTTCAAACAAGAGTTCAGGTAAAAAGATTCGGAATTTGGTTTAAATCTGAAGCAGATGAATTACATCTTGGAATAAACAGAGTAATATTAAAATATAATTATCCAGATCCAAAAATTAATATTTACAATCCTTTCACGACAGAATCATTACCTCCAATATACATGTACAATAATTATTATCAAGTATTAGGTGATGGCAACAACTTCAAACTTGTCAATATAACTTCCGGAACAGGCTTACCATTTTTTAAATTTAATAACAATAATATACTAAATATATACATTAGACAACTTCCTAATCCGTATTACCAAATAAATAGTGAATCAAACATTAAACAATTGTATAATTTGGGCATTAATTTTTTGAAAAAGGCAATTAATAGTGATCCGAAGAAGGAATTTGTAATCACCCATCAAAAAAATGCTAACGAAATTGAAGTGCTTTATTTTGGTGAAAGATACAAAGCTCTCAACACCAATAAAATTGAAAGAAAATTTGATAGTCAAATTTTAGAGTTCCTTATTACTTATTCAAACAATCTTAACTATAGCACTCCCACATCCGTTAATCCAACAGGTGCAACAGGAAGCAATAGTTTTTCATTAAAAATAGCTAAAGGACAAAGCTTTAGAAACTACACTTACTATGAACTGGATTTCTATGCCCTTGGTCGTCGAAGAGATATATGGAGCGGCAATAGGATGAACAAAATATAATTCAACAAAAAAATGAAAAAAATAATAATACTAATTATAACGCTCATAAATTCTATTGGCTACACTCAGGATATACCTCTAAAAAAATGGTATTCGGATGCTCAGTTTGATCTGATCATTCATAAAAGGGCAAAATATAGTTACAGTTATTTTGGTGGTGATACCGAAAAACATACAGTTTGGGACGAACAATTAAACGTCAAGAAACCAGCAATTGGTTTTACATACACCTACAATTATATGCTTTTTAAAAAATTAAGTATTGGGATACTAACAGGTTATAAAAACTACACCTCTCCAGATTTTTCTATTTTGGAATTAGGAGGAATACTAAAATTCTTTTTTGTCGACACAAAAAACATATATACCTACGCTAGCTTAAGCAATCAATTTAGCTTGAATAAAAATCAATTTAGAAATGGTACCAATGCAAGAATTGGCATCGGATTACCAATCATTAAAAGATATTCTTTTAGCCTTTCTATTAATCTTTTTAAAGAACAACAATTTCTGAGATTAGATGATGCAGAACCTTTGTTTAATTACAATCATGAAACCCCAGGCGACCTCATATACAGCTCCTATGGCTTAAGCGCAGGAATCAAGTTTTAATTAATCCTCAAAACTAATACAGTATTAAACAGCGATTTGAAACCTGAAACAAAAAAACCGTTACAGCTCGTAACGGTTTTTTTTATATTCTAAAAAGAAATTCTATAGTTGCAGCGCAATGGCATTAAGCAGTAACTGCGCCGAAGCTTCATTAGTTGCCAGAGGTACATTATGAACATCACAAACACGAATCAACATATTGATGTCTACTTCGTGGGCATGGCTTGCCAACGGATCTTTAAAGAAGAAAACCATTTTTGTCTTTCCTTCTGCCACTCTCGCAGCAATCTGCGCATCACCTCCCATTGGTCCTGAGAGCATTCTTTTCACCTTAAAACCGGCGTTTTCAGCTTTACTCCCTGTAGTTCCTGTTGCGATTAACTTAATGTTTTCCTGAAGCAGTAAGGTCTTGTTTTTATTCAAAAACTGAACCATGTCTGCTTTTTTCCCATCATGAGCTATGATAGCAATTTCCATATTCTATTTTTATTTATTGATTTGCAACGTGGTAAGCAATTAACCCATCAATCGGTCTTCTTAAAACATTACCCAACTGAAGTCCGTATTTATCAAAAGTTTCTTGTAATTCGTCTTTTAAATAAAAAGCTATTGACCCAACAAAATGAACAGGAACTTCTTTACAATTGTCAAATTGCTTGATGTAGTTTTTCACAAAAGATTTCATTCCCTTGAAGATAATTTTTCTGCAAAACTCAGTGTCTTTATGCTTGATCAGGAACTTTGCAAAGGTCGCCAAATAAGCATTTGGATTTGGTTCTTTGTACAATTTATTCTTGATAAAATCAGGTTTTAAATTATACTCTTTCTCAAATTCAACTGCCAGTTCTTTTGGCATTTTATTGAAATAGTACTTTCTGATTAATTCTTTTCCAAAAACATTTCCGCTGCAGTCGTCCATTGCGATAAACCCAAGTGACTGAACTTTTTGATGCAATACTTTACCATCAAAAAAACTGCAATTAGAACCGGTACCTAAAATACTCACAATGGCAGCTTGTCCTTTTGGAGTAGTTGCATATACTGCAGCATAAGTATCTTCCTGAACTTCTACAATTGCATTCTCAAAATATTCCTGAAATATTCGGGAAAGTTCTATTTTCATTCTCTCGGTTCCGCAACCTGCACCGTAAAAAAACAAATGCGTAGCGTTCTTTTTATTTTGCAGAATATCAAAACGATCGTTTAATCTTTCTACTATCTCCGGACCGTCAAGAATTTCAGGATTTAATCCTAAAGTTTGTGTGGTGAATAATACTTTTCCATTATCATCAATTGCAATCCAATCGGCTTTAGTAGATCCACTATCAACTATTAATTTCATTTTATTTAGTTTTTGGATTAGTCTTTCTTTAGCTAAATAAAAAATGTGTTTTTACCTTAATTAAAGAAGCAACAAAATAAGAAAATCCCATTACTATTCAATAACGGGATTTTGCAAAAATATATATTATTATTTTAAACCTGCGATATGCACAGACAAATCAATCAATTTACTTGAATACCCGTACTCATTATCATACCAGGATACTAATTTAAAGAAAGTTGAATTTAAACCGATTCCTGCTCCAGCATCCACTACTGAAGTTCTTTTGTCAGAAATAAAATCCTGAGAAACAACTGCATCTTCTGTATATCCTAAGATACCTTTCATTGTAGTTTCGGAAGCGTTTTTCAAAACAGCCATAATTTCTTCATAAGAAGTTTCTTTAGCTACTTTTACTGTTAAATCTACTACAGAAACGTCAGCAGTAGGAACACGGAAAGACATTCCTGTTAATTTCCCATTCAAAGCCGGAATTACTTTTCCAACTGCTTTTGCAGCTCCAGTTGAAGAAGGAATGATGTTGATGCTTGCAGCACGTCCGCCTCTCCAGTCTTTTCTTGAAGGACCATCAGCTGTCATTTGAGTTGAAGTTGTTGCGTGAACTGTTGTCATTAAACCTTCAACAATTTCGAAATTATCGTGAATTACTTTAGCTAAAGGAGCTAAACAGTTTGTTGTACAAGAAGCGTTAGAAACCACTAAATCTGTAGCTTTTGCTGTTTCATGGTTTACTCCCATTACAAACATTGGTGCATCAGCAGACGGAGCAGAGATAATTACTTTTTTAGCACCACCTTTGATGTGCTCGTTTGCAGTTTCGATTGTTGTGAAGATACCAGTACATTCAGCAACTACATCTACATCTACTTCGTTCCATTTTAAATCAGCAGGATTTCTTTCCGCAGTGATACGAATATTTCTTCCGTTTACAAAAAGTTTTCCGTCTATTACTTCTACAGTTCCGTTGAAACGTCCGTGAACTGAATCATATTTTAATAAGTAAGCCAAGTGATCTACATCTAACAAATCATTGATTGCTACTACTTCTACATTATCTCTATTGAAAGTTTCTCTAAAAACGATTCTTCCGATACGTCCAAATCCGTTTATTCCTAATTTTACTTTTGACATTTTACTTAATTTTTTGTTTTTTATTACACTAATTCAAAGTCTAATTTCCTCACAATAAACTTCTTTCCTTTTTTAAACTTTTTTTATGTCGACATGATATCGGACACTCTTAACAATTCTCTGTCAATCTCAGATTTACCTTTAATTGCTTGTTCAAGAGGTGTCAAAACAACTTTATCAGCCTGCAAACCGACCATATAATTTGATTTACCTTCTATTAAAGATTCTACCGCTTTTACTCCCAAACGGCTTGCTAAAACACGGTCAAAACAAGATGGAGAACCACCACGCTGCATATGTCCTAATACAGATACTCTAACGTCGTACTCCGGCAGATTGGCTTCAACGTAATCTTTTAATTCGAAAACATTTTTACCTATTTTATCTCCTTCGGCAATAACTACTATACTTGATGATTTTCCTGAAGCTTTACTTTTTTGAAGAGAATCTAATAATCGGTCTAACCCTAAATCTTCTTCAGGAATAAGAATTTCTTCTGCACCGGCTCCAATTCCGGCATTAAGAGCAATATGACCTGCATCTCTACCCATTACCTCTACAAAAAACAGACGGTTATGTGAACTTGCAGTATCTCTAATTTTATCGATACAATCTACAACAGTATTTAAGGCTGTGTCATAACCTAAAGTATGGCTGGTTCCAAAAATATCATTGTCAATTGTTCCGGGAATACCCATTACCGGAAAACCGTATTCTGAATTAAAAATTAATCCACCGGTAAAACTTCCGTCTCCTCCAATAACAACCAAAGCATCTACTCCGGCTTTTAAAAGATTTTCGTGCGCTTTTTTTCTACCTTCCGGGCTTCTAAACTCAACTGAACGAGCTGATTTCAAAATCGTTCCGCCTTTGTTCACAATATTATTTACGCTACGGGGTCCCATTTCTTTGAAGTCACCTTCAATCATTCCTTGATATCCCCTATAAATCCCTATGCATTCTATATTATGATAAGCACATGTTCGAACAACTGATCGTATTGCGGCATTCATTCCTGGTGAGTCACCTCCTGATGTTAGAACACCAACTTTTTTTATCGTTTTTGGCATTATTTAAGTATTAAAGTGTAAAATTAGCAAACATTCACCACTTATCGGGTTATCTTTATAATAAATTAGCAAAATATGTTAAATTCAAACGTTTTCGTTAATAAGTTTTTCTAAAGCAAAAATTTCATTCTCCATAATAAATGTTGCCTATTTAAATTGAATATTTAAAATTAACAATACATTACTGAAGTGTTATAAAATTTAACAGCTATCCCTAGCAAAAAATAAGCAAGTCTCTAAAATTAAAACAAAAAAACCATTCGCAGTAACGAATGGTTTTTTATCTGTATCTTTTTAACAAATCTTCTAAAAGTCATTGTCAGGAATTAATCCTTCATTATTTATGGGTGGAGGAACTTTTGGTTCTTCTTTTTTCTCTTTCTTCTCCTCCTTCTTTTTGTTCTTATCTGCGTTCTTTTTATTCGAGAAATTAACAAAATCAGGATTCAGGTTGTTATCCTGCAAATCGTTTGTAGAATTTTTGATCGCTCTTTCCAGCCTATGATTTTTGAAAAGTTTATTTACCAGCTCGCTAAAAGTATCAAAATCCACTTCATACGAAATACCAACTCCCTGTGTATAACCAATTCCTTGTCCTATATAATTAATATCATTTTCTTTATTGAACAAACGAAGATTCATCGATCCGTCTTCATTTACACGATACAAGATTTCGATATCTCCAACAATAGCAGATTCATTTACTCCACCTACCGGAACTCCCAATTTTCCGTTGATTGTAATTCTTTCATTGATCTGAGAAGAAATATTCGCTACAAACTGACCGTCGGCCTCCTGCCCAAGTCTTTTATCAGCAGAGATATAATTCAAATCAATATTGACCTTATCATTATCTGATTTTATAATACCTCCTAACAAACTGGAAGCAGTTTCGGTTAAGGTACCTGAAAAATCGCCCTGACTAAATCCGTCTGTACTCATAAACGAACCTGTAGATAGCAAATACAAGGCCTGTGTCTGACGAATGTCTTTATCGTCTAACTTATATTGTATCTCTGATTTAAGCACAGTACTGACAGAAGGGAACTGTATATCAAAATTAGGCTCCGGACTGGCCAAATCTCCACGTAATCCGATTACCACCTCAACCGGAACTTTTTTATTAAATGAAGAAGTGTTGTCTAACAGTACTGCCGGATTTGCCGTTGTTTTATAGACCGCTTCCAGATTTAATTGTGCTTTCATTGGGTTTCCTTCCCAAATAATTGATCCTCCTTTTTTAACGGAGAATTTTTTATCAATTAAACCACCGTATTTAAAATTATAAGTTCCTTCGTATGCCTGGAAATCTCCCCACATATTAAATTTACCCAGTGTATTAATTTTAAATAATAACGATCCGTATCCTTTTCCTTTCATTCCATGCCCGGAACTTCGATCTAAAATTACCTCTACCTCGGCATCAGGTGTAATATCAAAATCAAACTCCAGTTCCAATCCGTTGTAATTCTTGGTCTTTTCAAGTATACCATTTGCCAGATTGTACTTTTCCTGCGGTGTTACAAAATGAATCCAGTTGCTTTCTCCAACACTCTGGGCATTGTTTATAGGAATCTTAACCTGAGTTCCTTTTTCTGATTTCGCTTCTACTTTTATAAGCAATCCTTCTGTAGGACCTTTAATACTGGCTGTACCATTTATAAATGCCGTACCAAAATAAGCTGCATCTTCACTGTCTTTAGTATCCAGTGCCAGCAATCGCTTAGACGTAATATTTAAATCCAGCTTCCAGTCGCCAAAATTATGATGTTCAATACTTCCATTCAGCAAGCCTTTTGTTCCGTATTTGGTATCCGTTAGCTGATTGTTTCGAAACAGAAATTTTTCATCTGTTAAGTCAATCACGGTACGATCGCTTAATTCGTAATCTGTATTCAGGTATGGGATGGTCATCCCGGCTTTCTCCACATACAACCGTCCATTAATTTCAGGCTTTTTCAGATTCCCTACCACGGCGGCATTCCCTGAAACCGACCCTCTCACATTAGAAAGCACTTCACCTCCAACCGTTCCTAAGGTAGCCAGATTAAATCCTTCGAGTTTCAAACTCAAATCTAAAAAGGTCTCTTTATTTTCAACCGCAAAAGTTCCTTCTGCTTTAAACGATTCTGTAAATCCGTTTTGGATAGAGGAATTGATAGTGAATTTTTTAAAACTTTCATCTCCCGCAATATCAAAATTAAGCGTACCTAAATCCGTTTTATTCAGATTCAGATGATCAATCACAATAGAGGCCGTGGGCTGATAAACGTCTTTATTCTGTTTGTAATTTACATTTCCATTTAAATTACCATTAAATACGAACTTAGAATTAAAAGGTGTGATTTTATTAATATCCACATCTTCAAAGTTCAACACCAAATCTTTATAATCTTTCCCTTTTATGACACCATTCAAATCTATTTTTTGATTCTCATGAGACAATACAATATTATCAATAGTGAAATTTTTAAAGTACTGATCAAAAACAATCTGATTGTCTTTTTCAGCATCTTCATTTAGATACCATAAATAGTCTTTAAATTTCATCTCAGACTTCTTAATCCCTACGATATTGTTTTTATTTTTATCGATGGTATGATAGAGATCCAGATTAAAATAATCTTCCCCTTTATCCCCTCCTTTAAATTCGGATCTTACAAACAGGGTATCTTTAGCCGTAACGTTAATCAAATTAAAATCGCGTACTTTATAATAAGGTGTTTTAATACTGTCCAGCTCTACATAAGCATTATAAAGCGTATTTTTATTGTCGATCGTAATTCGAATATTGTCAAAGGTATTTTTGGCAGCGACAATTTTTTCGGAATTAAACTTGAATTTAAACTCCTGAAGATCCGAATTAATTTTTCCTCTCACTGTGGTACTTGAATCAATTTTGATGTCCGGATATAACATCTCCACTATCTTATCGTACACATGAAAGTTGAAACGCAAAAATTGCCCTTTCTTAAGTTTGTAAGGTTTATAATTGGTATACAAACTTCCTACTGAATTCATGACCAGCTTGTCCAGTTGTGCAAACTGAAACTTACCTACTATTTCACCTTTTACCACGTCATTAGAACCAATAGTAATTGTTCGCAGTTTATCGGCATCAAAATGTGAATTAACTGTAAGATCATCAAAAACATAGGTATCCTGAGGATTTTGATACACAGCCTCTTTAATCGAAATCGTTCCCTGTAAGTTCTCTATCGAATTTCCGGTCACTGCGACAACGGCATCCCCTTTAAAATGTGAAATAGAATCGCTTATAAATTTTAGCTTTCGCAAGTCGGCATTCTCTACGTTAATATGAAAATCATAGCGATTTTCACGCTTACTCAAATCCACCATTCCATCAAACAGTAAACTTAAATTTGGATCATTTATAGAAACCTGTCCTTTATAATAAGGCAGTTTAAAATTACCGTTAACAACAATATTATTATAGGTGTATTTATTGTAATCTAATTTTGCGATATCTCCTTTAACAATGGTATTGAGGTATTTTTCGGTAAACCCTACCCCGTCTACATCTACATTCAAAGTCGTTCTACCAATATCTTTTCGATTCAGTACCGCACCAATATTAAAATTCTCCAGGATTACATTTCCTGAATACGAGGCTTTGTCAATAAAATCAATATTATTCATGTGCAAATCGACCTGACCGTTACCTAAATCGGTAATCATTTTAAAATCGGTTTCTAAGGCTGTGGTCGAAACTTTTGCTTTTCCAACGATATTGAATTTACCAATTCGTCGTAATTCCTTTGGAAGTGTTTTACCTAAAATACCCGGCAATAAAACGACCAGATTATCGTAACTCGAAACCAGTTTTTCGAACTTACCATCCATAGAAAACTTCTGTGTTTTGCTTCCTAAAAGATTCTTGAAGTTAATGGTCCCAAAGATTCTTGAACCATTAGTATCACTCAATCTAAGACGTCTTAAATTAAGATCATTCAATGTTCCTTTTATTTTTGTTTTAATTTTAAAATGCTGGTTTTTTCCCAAGCCATCATAAAAATAACGAATATCATTTGACGCAATGGAAGCAGAATCCAGGGCTACATCAAATTTTACTTTATCGGTAAAATGAAGAAAATCCTCTATTTTATAGTTCAGAATTGCTTTTCCGTAAATAGAAGATCTTTTGGTCTTTATCGCCAGATTTTCAACCTTGATCTGCTTTTTAGTGTAACTGAACTTCCCGGCAAAATTTGATACATACAACCCACGGTGATCTAAGAAAGAAAAACGGTGAATATTTGTATTTATATCCGGTCCGTATAACTTAAACTCGCTGATGTACGCATTCAATTTTTTAAAATCAAGAAATCTTGGCGTGTTTTTATTCTCATCCACAACAGAAAAAGCCCCCTGCGATATGTAAGCATTCTTAGCAGTCAACAAAAAGTGCTTGTTGGATTTTGGTGTTTTTTTTCCTGTTTCAAACAGCTTAATAAACTTGTTGATATTATTCTCGTCTTCGTTTTTATACGTTTTGAGATTAAAAATCATACCGGTCAGCCTAATATCACCAAAAAGCAAATCACCATCTAATAATCTTTTAATGCTAAGAATATCAGTGGTAATGATGTCAGAATAGATTAAACTCTTCTTATGATGGTCGCGAATCAGAACCTTCTTGAGTTTTACACCTCCAAAAATATTTATGGCAACTTTTTCAACACTAATATCAGTCTTAAAATCAGTGTTTAAAGATTCTGTAACATATCTCGCTATTTTGGTCTGAACCACAGGCAAAGCCAAGATGATAGCAAGTGCTAACAAAAGTAAAATTAAACCAATTAGGGTTCGGGATATTATTTTCTTTACTTTTCTGATAGTTGCTATATTTTAGTTTTCTTTTAAATTTACTTTGAACAGACAAAGAACGGCTGTTTTTGATAAAAATTCTTTAATTTTGGCTTCTCCTTATAATAAAAGAAAATCAAATATTTGATTCGTCAAATATAATCCAAAAATCGTGCTTTTATATGCAAAATTCAGAGGTTTTTATTCTCGCCATCGAAAGTTCATGCGATGATACTGCTGCCGCGGTCCTACATAACGACAAAGTACTCTCAAATGTTGTGGCCAATCAGCTAATTCACAATCAATATGGAGGTGTTGTTCCTGAATTAGCTTCAAGAGCACACCAGCAAAATATTGTTCCGGTAATTGATGCCGCACTTCGTAAGGCAAATGTACAAAAAGATCAACTAACTGCTATCGCTTTTACGCAAGGTCCCGGTTTGATGGGATCTTTATTAGTAGGTAGTTCTTTTAGTAAATCACTGTCGTTAGCGCTCAAAATTCCGCTAATTGCTGTAAATCATATGCATGCCCATATTTTAGCACATTTTATCGATGAAGAAGGGTTTGATAAACCGGAATTTCCTTTTCTGGCGCTTACCATTAGCGGAGGTCATACTCAAATCGTTAAAGTAAACGGTTTTTTTGATATGGAAATTATTGGAGAAACTACCGATGATGCCGTTGGCGAAGCCTTTGACAAGAGTGCCAAAATCCTTGGGCTTCCTTATCCGGGCGGACCCCTGATCGACAAATATGCAAAATTAGGAAATCCAAAAGCCTTTACTTTTACCAAACCGAAAGTACCGGGACTTGACTTTAGTTTCTCTGGACTAAAAACGGCCATCTTGTATTTTATTCAAAAAAATAAACGTGAAAATCCGAATTTTATTGAAGAGAACCTGAATGATATTTGCGCTTCCATTCAACATACCATTATCGAAATTTTGATGGACAAATTGAAATTAGCGGTAAAAGAAACCGGAATCAAACAAATTGCCATTGGCGGAGGAGTTTCGGCTAATTCAGGCATCAGAACCCGATTGAAAGAAAGCGAAGCCCAATACGGATGGAAAACCTTCATTCCAAAATTTGAATATACTACCGACAATGCCGCCATGATAGGAATTGTGGGGTATCAAAAATATTTATCAAAACGTTTCGAAACTTCAGCAGTAGTTTCGAAAGCGCGAATTCAATTTTAATTATGCAATTATTTTACAATCCTGATATCGACGAATCTACAGAACGCTTTTCTTTTGACAAAGAAGAAAGCCGTCATATTATAAAAGTTTTACGCAAAAAAGATTCCGATATTCTACACGTAACCAATGGTTCGGGTTTGTTGTTTGAAACCCAAATTACTTTAGCATCAGACAATAAATGCATAGTAGAAGTTATTTCGATCCAAAAATCGCCTGCTCCAAAATTCAGACTGCATCTAGCAGTTGCACCAACCAAAATGAATGATCGTTTTGAATGGTTTTTGGAAAAAGCCACAGAAATAGGAATTCAGGAAATTACTCCTATTTTTTGTGATCGTTCAGAAAGAAAAGTAATTAATCCGGAGCGTTTTGAAAAGATTATTTTATCGGCAATGAAACAATCCAACGAAACCTATCTGCCTAAATTAAATGAAGCCATTTCGTTTAAAGAATTCATCAAACAAAAAAACGATGGTTTGCAGCTAATCGCGCATTGTGAAGAAACCGATAAAAAATCTTTAAAGGAAGTTTTGAAGCCCAATGAAAGTGTTACCCTGCTTATTGGACCGGAAGGAGACTTTTCTGAAAAAGAAATTGCACTGGCTTTAGAACACAAATTCCAGCCCGTTACTTTAGGAAATACCCGATTGCGAACGGAGACTGCTGCAATTGTAGCCTGCCATAGTGTTGTGTTTTTTAATGAAAATTAAACCAGGTATTGTTAAACTGTTTAATCGTTTATTTGTTTTGCTGTTTAACCAAAAATTTGAAATTGTTTAAATTTACCGCTTATAGTTGTCCCCATAATTCATAACTCATACCCCATAACTCACATCCCACGACTTAAATGATATGAAAAAAATATTTCTATTATTACTAATGGTTTCAATCTCTTCCTTTTCACAGGAGATTGCGTTGTTAAAATATAGCGGTGGCGGTGATTGGTATGCCAATCCAACATCATTACCTAATTTAATTAAGTTTTGCAATGCTAACATCAATACGAGAATAAAAGCAAAACCATCAGCAGTTGAACCGAGTAATCCGGATCTGCTCTCTTATCCGTTTGTTCATATGACGGGACATGGAAATGTTGTTTTTAGCGATGCTGATGTAAGTAATCTTAGAAATTATTTAAATGGTGGTGGTTTTCTGCATATTGACGACAACTACGGAATGGATCAATACATCCGAAAAGAGATTAAAAAAATATTTCCAAACAATAACTTAATCGAAATTCCTGCCAATCATCCCATATTTCAAAAACCTTTCCCGTTTCCAAATGGTCTGCCAAAAATCCACGAACATGACGGAACACGCGCTCAGGCCTTTGGTATCTTTATCGAAAACAAATTGGTATTACTCTATACATATGAATGTGACTTAGGAGACGGCTGGGAAGATCCTGAAGTTCATAATGATCCTGTCGCGGTTAGAGATAAAGCTCTTAAAATGGGAGCCAACATTATCAATTATATTTTTACCAATTAAATTTTAGAAAGTGCAGCTTACTCACGAAGAAAATCAATTTGAAAGAAAAACATTTCCGATAACATTAGTTTGTGATCACATTTATTTTCAGCAAAATATTGGTTCTCTTTTTAGAATCAGTGAGGCATTTGGAGTGGAAAATATCATTTTTTTAGGAAAAGATATTCCGTTAACTCCCCGAAAAATAAATAAAACTTCACGAAGCACCCATCTTCACGTAGCCCACACCATCATTGAAGAAACAGCTGACCTGGCTGACTATCTGCTTCAAAATAATTTCGAGATTATTGCTTTAGAGATCGCAAGCAACAGCAAACCACTAAGAGAAGTTCTAATTCCTGAAAATCAAAAAATTGCACTTCTAATTGGAAGTGAGATTAACGGAATCTCTGAAGAGCTTTTAAAAATTTCAAACCAAATTGTCCACATCAATATGTTTGGAAAGAACAGCAGTATGAATGTTGTGCAAGCGGCAAGTATTGCACTTTATGAAATTACTTCTTTTTAATTTTTTTCACCTTTTAAATTGTAAGTATACTACTTACTTTGATGCTAGCTTTTGTTGTTTCTTCGGGATTTACTCCAAATGAAGAAACAACAGGAATTATTGTTCAAAATGTAAGACAACTGTCGTATGGAATCTCATGGCTAATTTGACCAAAATTACCATTAATTTAACAGTTATTCTTACGTATAAATACTTACTAAAATTTCACTTTGTAATATTTGTCAAAAAAATCTTCCATAAACGATGAAAATCGACACAATAACATTCTTAAAAACAGCATTGTACGAATT